>NZ_JBAZUD010000062.1:0-28950 GCF_041661565.1 Mesorhizobium sp. | reverse complement strand
GTGTCGTTGTGCTCGGCAATGTGGCGCATGACCAGGCCGCGCTGCTTGCGCGCCTGGCGGATCGCCGCACCGACCTTGATCGACAGTTCCGTTCTTGCCATGGCGCCCATGTGAGCGATGAAAGCGGCTCTCGTCTATGAAAGAATGGCTTGCATCATTATTTGAGTTATGCTTATATCCAGACATGCAGAACGTGTCCACACCCAATGGCGCCTTAGCGCCGGCCTTGCATGAGGCCCACGAGGCGGCCTTGACCGCCACCCATTCCCTTCCGTCCCGGCCGTCCTCCTCCCCGGCCGGGGCGAAGCCCGAGGCCTCGTGCTGCCATGCATCGGCCTTGGGTCCGGTCCGCGCTTCGGCTGCGACCGGAACGGCCGGAGCCGCTGCTCCCCTCGGCTCCGGCCCCCCTTTCCACCGGCCTCCCTTGTTCGCGGCCGGACTGCCGGAGCGCTCGTGCGTCGGCACCCAGGACGGCACCGTCATCCTGCTCGACCGGATGACGGGCAGGGTGGTTTCCGCCCGCGACAGAGGCGCTTCTTTCGCGCGGCGCTGAACCGCCGGGTCGGCGCGAGCAGCCCGACCGAGGCTGAAGGACCGGCCCCCGCCGGTCTCGAAACAGACAGCACCGTAGGCGGCCCGGTGGGCCGAACACCGACGCTTTGCCGACGGCGCGCGACCTCTCGCGCGGGCCGAATGCGCAACCATGGAAGGAGGCCGCAGATGCCAGGCTATACCGACGTCGAATTGCAGGAGATCGCCCGCTGGCTGAAGGAGGGGCTGTCCGCCTCGAGGATCGCGGCGAAGGTCAGCGCGCTGCGCGGCGGTCCGGTCTCGCGCAATGCCATCATCGGCATCGTCCACCGCAACGCCATGCTGGGCGCGATCGGCTTTGCCAATGGCCGCGCCGTGCCCGCCGTCGCCATGCGCGCGGCAAGCGAAAGGGCGGCGCGAAAGCCGGCCAGCGGCCAGGTCGAAGGCAAGTCAGCTGAAGGCAGGACCGACGCCGCAAACTGCGCCCGTCCATGCAAGGTCGCCTGCGGGCAGGAGCCAACGCCGGCCCGGATGCCGCCGCGCCGGTTCGTGCGCGAAGCGGGCGTGCTGATCGCCGACGGGCAAGCCTATCGCCTGGAGGTGCCGGAGCCACGGCGCGAGCCCATCGGCCGTCAGCCGCAGGGCGTGGCGATGCGCTTCATCGACTGCCTGTTCGGCCGCTGCCGCGCGCCGCTCGACCTGACGCTGGAAGGCGACGCGGAGAACGACGCTCCGGCCCCGGGCGCCGACATGCTGTGCTGCGGGATGCGCACGAGGGCGCTGAAAAGCTACTGCGCCTACCACCAGGCCCGCTTCCAGCGCCGCGTGTTCGAGGCAAAGCCGGGCTGACTCCTCACCCGAACCTTACGGCGCGAAGGCGCCGCGAGAGGACGGGCGTCACCGTCACAGCACGCAAGAGGGGCCGGGAGGATCCGACATGAACCAAACAGGAAACCGGAACGCCGCCACTTTATTTCGGCACATGACGGCCAGGGTCGGGCATGCGGCTTTGCACAGCCCCTGCCTCAGGCATCATCGCCGCGCCGCCTTCCGTCACCAGAATGCCGGTGACGCGGGCGAAGCCGGTGAAGGCCTTCATGGCGTCGGATTCGGAAACCTGCGCGGTGATCGCCGCGCTGCAGGCATTGAGCGCGCTGCGATACACGTGGCCGCGCCGCTCGACCGGCCAGCGCTGCAGGAAATCGGCGGCATCGTTGACGCTGTCGATCTCCTCGACCTGTCCATCGAATTTTACCTTGACCGGCATTCCGATCTTCATCGTACCCATGGCCTTCACCTCCGCTGCCACCTCGCGGGCAGCTGTCGTTCCAACGCTAAACGCGCCATCCCGGCCGGTGGTTGCAGCCTTGTTTCAGCCGGCTTGCCACCGTCAGGGGCTGGCGACCGCGTCCAGCCATTCATGGGCGCGGCTTTTCGGCCTGGCGAGCAGGATGTTCTGTTGCCCGGCAGCCTTTTTCAGCGCGTCGAAGGCGATGCGCTGGCTGCAGGTGCCGTCCACCGCGAGCGACACCAGCCGGGCCGCCTCGACATAGTCGGGCGCGGTCTTGTCGGGCCATTGATGGCCAAGCGCCTTTGCGGCCTCGGCCACCGAACTGACCAGCATGGTCCGGTTGTCGCAAAATCGCAGCGTAATCGGCATGAAGGCTGTCATCGGCAAATCTCTCCCTGTCACGGACGCGTCAAAACGTCGAAATCCGGCGCTGGTTCCATTCAAAACGGTTGGCGCAGGGGCAGCGCGCGATGAGCGAGCGGCCCTTCATGCAGCTCTATGTTTCCGATTTCATCGGCGACACGCTGCAGCTCTCCACCGAGCAGATCGGCGCCTACATGCTGCTGCTGATGGCCATGTGGAACGCCGGCGGGCGGCTGCCCGACGACGACGCCAGGCTGGCGCGCGTGGCACGTCTGTCGCTGAAGAAGTGGCGCGCAATCAGCGACGACCTCATGCCCTTCTTCGAGCGCGAGGAGGGCGAGATCGGCCACAAGCGGCTGACCCGGGAGTTGCGCAAGGCCAGCGGCAAAAGCGAAGCCAGGGCGGCCGCCGGCGCACGCGGCGGGGCGGCCACGGCCTTGAAAACAAAGGCGCGTGCGGCGGCAAATGCCGGTGTTTTGCCGCGGCATTTTCCAGACTCCAGAAACCAGAATGAAAAAGCTTCCGCTTTGTCCCGGGAAAAGCCCGACGGCTTGTCCGGGGAAAATGTGCGGGGTTCATCGCAGCGCGGTCCGAAACGGCCATCCGGCTGGCACAGGCCGAAAACCCATACCGACGCCGCCAACACCATCATCGAGGAGATCGCCAATCATGACCGCAGCCGAATTGCAGCAGGCGACGAAGGCGCTGGCGGCGATGTTCTCATGCTTCCCGCAATCGGCGCTGACTGACGTCGAGATGCAGATGCGCGGCTATCTCGGCGCCGTCAGGGATGCCGAGCTCGGCGACCTGCAGGCGGCCATCCAGCGCTTCGTGCGCGGCGAGGTGAAGGCCGGCAACGCCCAGTTCTGCCCGTCCAGCGCCCAGCTCTGCATCGAGGTGCGCGAGCGGCGGGTGATGCGCGAACTGATCGCGCGCCGGGCGGCCTCACAAGTCCTGGGTTCCTCGCCCCCACACAGTGGGGGAGAGGTGGCCCGGCGTAGCCGGGACGGAGAGGGGGACACCCTGCGTGACGTCATAGCCGGCTGAAGGCGATCCATCCCTCGTTTCGCCATCTCATCGACCGCGGCGCTGCCCCCGCTCCGTCTCGGGCTTCGCCCGAGCCACCTCTCCCCCGCTTTGCGGGGGCGAGGAACCCAGGTCCTGCAAGGCCACACACTCAATCCCCCAACCCGAAGGAGCGACCCATGCCCAGGAAAGCCAAAGCCGCCAAACCGCAAGCCCCCAAATTGCCCAAGGGCGAGGCCGAGCAGGTGCGCATCCGTCGCGAGATCGGCCATGATTTCGCGCTGAAGGACGACGCGTTCGGCCGCAAGCGGCTGGCCGCCGGCACGCTGGAGGCGCGGCGGGTCTACGAGGTGTCGAATGACGGCTTTACCTCGACCGGCGGCATCGTGCGGGTGCGCAATGTCGACCCGCTGCTCGGCATCACCTCGCTGAGCGGCCAGCAGCGCGAGGCGGGGCTGCGCTACCGCCTTGATTTCCAGCGCAGCCACCAGGCCGGCGTCAAGCCGATGCGCTGGACCGAACGCGTCGACGGCGGCCGCCAGGGCGGCGGCATCGCCGACAGCGTGCTCGACGCCGGCCGCGCCCACGCCGCCGCCACCAGGGCGCTCGGCCACTGGGAGGTGGTGGCCGTGGTGCGCCACGTCTGCTGCGCGGGGGACTCGGTCAAGGGTGTCTCGGAAAAGTCCGGCGAGGGCCGGGACGTGGTGACGAAACTGCTGAAGGTCGGGCTGGACCTGCTGGCGGTGCACTATGGGATGATGATGGCGCGGTGAGGGGTCGACTGCTCGACTGATGTCGGTTCGACCCGAAACCAAGCGGGTACCTGTGTCCGGTGATCGCGTTGAGTTGAGCGGGCAACACCATGGCGTAACCGAGGCGGCAGCCTCCGCGTCCTAGCCCTCGTGATTCCACAGTCGGTTCCGGACCCGGCCTTGACAAACCGGGTGCCGACTGTGACTCGTGGCGCGCAGTTGATTGATGAGGATAGTCATGAAGAAGACCTACCAGAAGCCGACACTCGACAAGCGCCAGAAGCTGTCCATCGTGACGGCGGCGGTGCCGCTTTCGCAGCAGTCATAGAATAGAGTTCTCCGTCGTGCTTGCCGCCGTCCGTCGTGACGGCGGGTTTGCCCGTCTGGGAACTGTGTCTGCCGGTATCGATGCGGTTTCCTGTTCGGATTGACAGGATATTGCTGGCGGTGCCATGTGGATTGCCAATCAGGGCTTGGGGACATCAGATGAAAAAGACCTACGAAAAGCCGGTTCTCGAAAAGCGGCAGAAGCTTTCCAACATCGTCGCGATCCCGGCCTCAAAGGCGTCGTAAGTCGATCGGCGATCCCGGATGTTGCCAAGGCCGTTGCTGATAGCAGCGGATTAGCGGGCATTGAGTATTATGCATCGGACGGGCGGCCTGGCAGTCTGGCCGTCCTCTCATTATCGCGACGCCTCAGGTGGACTAGCAGGCATCGGGTCAATTGCCGCGACGGCTGAAAGCCCAGCGTACTTGCTCTCGCTAATACTGCGAACCTTCGATTTCGCATATTCTGCAAAGCGGCAACGCTAACGCTTTTCCACCAAAGCAAGAACCCTGTTCCACCAAAGCAAGAACCCCGGCACAAGGCCGGGGCTCCGCTGACCCCATGGGACATGAATCCCTGGGAATAGACGTCACGGGCAGTTCTTGGCGTCCTGCTTGGTCGTCGCCGGATCGGTCGTGGTGGTCGTGCCGTTGGCGCCCGTCTTGCACTTGTCCGCAGCGCCCGATTGGTCGGTCTGCGTCCCCGTCGCGGTGCCACCGGAGGCGTTGCTGCCGCTGTTGGTGTCGCCGGCAGCCGCGCCGCCATTGGTCGTGCCACCCTGGGCGCCGCTGTCGGTGCCGCCGCCATTGCCTGTGCCGGAGCTCTGCGCCATGGCGCCGCCCGCGAGGCCGAGGGTCAAGATTGCCGCTGCAAGAATTCTCACCATGTCGCTTCTCCTTTTGCCGCTTGATTGCGAACCGATGGAGCAACTTTGGATTTGCGCAGTGGTTCCCAGAAATTTTACGCTCCGATGATGGAACGCTGTGGCGAAGGCGAAGTTGGCGTTTGCCGTATAACCCGAGAGATTATGATCTCTTTTGGGATTGGTTTGTCGTTGCTTCGCAAACGATGGTTTTCCGCCTGAAAGATCTCAATCCGCGTTCGGTTCGTGTTCGGCCACCACGGTTCTCTTTGCTGGCTTAGTTTCTTATACGGTCAGTCGGGAAAACCTGGCGAGAACGATGTTCGGGTATTGTGAGCGCCGCCGGGGACGGGTGTCGAAATTGTACGTTTTCGACAATCCGGCTAGGCAAGCCTGGCAAATGCGCGTATTTCGGGTCGAAGAGCGAGCCGCGTAGGCCTCTCGACATCATGCGATGGAGGGTGGTTTGGAACAGACCGATCTGCTCGAGCTTCTGGACGACATACACGCTCAACTGAGCAAGATCCGCCAGGCGGTTGCGGACAGCGACCATGCCGGAGCCATGTTCACCATAGACTGCCTTGTGGGCGCGGCGGCGGAACAGACGCGATGCAAGCTGGCCAGCCTGGAGCATGCCGGGATGCCGGTCGGTCGGACCCCGGCAGAGCCTGGGCCGCCGGCCGAGCAGGTGGCGAAAGCGGCGGCGCGCGCGAGGCGCTAGCGGTGACCTTGTCGCGGAGGAGGTCCTGGCGGGCGACCTCTGAAGAGGGGCGCCGCCGGATTACCGGGCGGTCACAACGGCAGGATGGACAACGCGGTGTGAGGCGTCATTCGGCCCGGGTTCGCCGATCAGCCTGGCATATTCGGCTTCCGGTTCGCCATAGCTGCCATTGGCCAGTTCGACCAGGCCGGCGCGGTTGCGAATGACGATCTCGCCGCGCCGCGCGCGGATGAGCGATCGGCCTTCAAGCAACTGCAGGCCGACGGTGACGCCCGGCCGCCGCACGCCGAGCATGATGGCCAGGAATTCATGCGTTATGGTCAGCCGCTCACCGGGCACGCGGTCGTCGCACATGAGCAGCCAGCGCGCCAGCCGCTCCTCGAGCTTCAGGCGGGCATTGACCAGGGCGGTGCAGCCCGTCTGGGTTTGCAGGCTGTTGACGAAGCGCAGCAGGAACGGCCGCAAGCTTGAACTGGCCGCCAGCGCGGTATTGAAAGGGCCGGATTCGACGCGGATGGCCCTGCCGGCAAGCTGCACATAACAGGCATGCACCGAGCGGTCGTCGCCCATCACCAGCGCGGACCCGGTCATGCCCTCGAAGCCGATGAATCCGATCTCGGCCTCCTGGCTGCTCGCGGTTCTCGCGACAACGGAGGCGATACCCTGCTCGACGAAATAAACCGCTTCGATCGGAACACCGGGTGTCACCAGCATCATGCGCAGCGGCAGGTCGCAATGCTGCATGAACGGTGCGAGCAAGGCGAGATCGTCGGCGGCCATGCGCCTCAGCAACTCGTTTCGGTATGGATGGGTTTGTTGGGGATCAGACATGGCGCGGCCCAAGTGAGGGCAAGAGCCATTCGGTCTCCCAGCCGTCCGCGCCCGTAACAACGTGCCGACGATCGGCCGTATATGGAGACCCTGACTTAAGAAACCTATGAATGCTTTCAGGAATTCGTTGCACGGCGTCCCCCAACCCGTTCGCATACGGAAAGATCGGACCGAACGTTAGTGTTGAAATCGTACCAAAGGATACTTGGTACAAAACCGACATATGCACCACGAGTGCTGGATCCCAGGGATGCGCGGAGAAATCCGCCGGCTAACGATAGAACCGCTCTGTTCGCACTTGGCCGGCCGTCCGTTTCACGGCGTGCCTGCAGAATCGTTGAACGTTACGACCATTGAGGTATTCACGTTCCCGTGATTTGCCTGGCTATTTCTGTACGAAAGCGTACATTTTTCCCGTCGTCCGCCTTGCATGGCACACGGACGCTTGGAAGCCAACTCAGGTGCTCCCGCCGCAATGCGGAGGCTGAAATGGCAAGGGACCATACAGGCGATTGGATAGCAGCCCTCGAACTCGAGAGAGTTCGGAGCGCATTCCGAAAATCGGTCGTCGAACAACGTATCGTCGAACGGGAGTTTCGTCAGCGCGAACGCATGTTGGCGCGTGAGCCCGAACCGGATGAAATCGATCCCGACGCCACGAACTGGGTCGTGATCGACTGGATCGTGCCCAAATAGCCTGCCGTTCGCGGACGAGAACGGCCGGTCCGTGCTCCTATTCCCGACCCGCGAGGGCTTGCGCCGCTTCTTCCTCCAACTCGACCAGCTTTTCCTTGATCTCCTTGGGATCGGCATGCTCCAGCCCGACGACGTCGTTGCGGGTCTGGTTGAGCCCGACGATGATCTCATCGAGCTTGGCATGGATCGCGGCCGTGTCCCGGTATCCCTGGATCAGCACGACGCCGGTGATGATGATGGCGGCGACGGACAGGGCGTAGGTCACCGCGTTGGTCATGCCGAACGGCACCAGGGCGGTGCAGACCACCATGGCCAGAACCATGACGTAGAAGCCCGGCGGGCGGGACAGGAAATCAGCGGCAACGAAAAGAACCTTGTTCATTGCGGCAACTTTCCTCCGGGGTGTCGTGGGGCATCGAGATCGGTCGAGACGCCATTCGGCGTCGCCTTAGAATTGCGATGCGGGGAAATTGGTTCCGGGCGCGCCAACAAATTCGCGAAAGCGCGCTCCTGCTCAGGAACCGGGACGGTCTCGCGAAGTTTGCACAGGAAAGGAGAACGCCATGCCACGCTTTCAGATCGACGAAATGGACGGTGACGGTCTTTCGGCGTCGCATGTCGCAAGCGGCGACACCGCCCTCGAAGCCTTGCAGAAGATCACCGGCAAGGAGGTTTCGACCCGGGCCTTGCAGAACCACTGGTTCAGGGTGGTCGATGAAAAGGAAGGCAGCGTTTTCGAGTACAGCCTCGCCGACAACCTCATTTGACGTCCATGGGCTTTCGCGCTGCTTTGCGGCCACCGGACTTGAGCGCCGACATGCCGGACTTGGCCGTCACGGCCGGTTGAGACAGCCTCTGCTCCCTGAGACGCGCCGTCTTGGCTTCGCGTGCCTCCCGCTCCAGGGCGATGATCGTTTGCGACTCGCGGGTCGCGCGTTCGATTCGTTGCTTGTCCTGAGGCACTCGGGTCATGGATGTCTCCTGTCCTGCGATGGCATTCAGAATGCCAGCAAGGCGGGAATGTTCCTTCCGGTCGCGGCTCTGTACGAAAACAACATCATCGGGGTGAGCGCTCTTTTGTTATAGAGGGCGACCGAAAAGCCTCTAACAGTGCGCACGCCACCAGCAACGCCTCGGGCGCTGGTGCTTGAGAGCGTCAGCGCTCCCGCCCCGTCGGGAGACATGCGATGCTAGACCACACCCATAGGCTGTCCGCCTTCGATTCCCATGTGCTGCGGGACGCCTTCAAGGCGTCCGTCGCCGAGTTGGGGTTGCCTGAAACGCGTTGGGCTGAGCACGCCGCCGCCATGCTGCGCGATCTCACGGACCATGCGCCGCTTGAATCCGGCATCATCGAATGGATCATCCGCAAGTGAAGGCCCCCCTGGAAGTGAAGGCCCCCCTCGGCGCCAACGGGGCAAACGACAATGGCAGACCTGAGGACGATCTGGTGTTGGTGACCTTGGGCATCCACCGGACGCTGAGCGGGCTTGCGGCTCCTGTGGACTTGCTGGCCGCCGTGCTGCCTCCCGATGCCCCGGGCGCTACGATCGAAGGTCGCCCTATACCCGCTGTTCCGTAAAGCCAAGCAACAGGGTTTTGGCGAGCGCTCGCGCATTCGGTGCGAGCGCTTCATCGGGCAGTTCCCCCGCGGTCCAGAACGACAGCACGCCGCGAAAGGCGAAGGCCAATTGTCCCGGCAAGCAATCGAGGGCCTGGGCTCGCCGGGCCGCGATCAACCCGTCTCCCGCGCCCAGCGCAAGCGTCCAGAGCGCCGTCGAGCGCGCCCAGACCTGTCCGGGCGACGAACTGGCCGTGCCGAGCCAGCCCATCACCGCGCGGTTGATTTCGGGCTCCTCCAGCATCACGGCAGCCGCCGTATCGATCGCCAGCAGCACGCGCTCGGCGGTGTCCGTCAGCGGCAGCGCGGCGGCAAAGCGGGTCTCCATCGCATCGATCCGGCGCGTGGAGAGGGTCTGCATGATCGCTGCCTTGCTGCCGAACTGGTTGAACGGGGTCGCAAAGCTGACCCCGGCCTCGGCGGCGAGGTCGCGCATCGAGAAATCCGCCTTGCCGTGGCGAAGCAGCCGTTCCGCCGCATCGATCACGCGCTGACGAAGCGGCTCGCCTCTGACGCCGGGGGACGAAGATTCCATCTTGCTGTTTTTCATGCTGGTATCTATATCATGATATAATCAATTTGCCAGTTTGGAGTCAGCCATGGCGATCGCCGTTTCGAAGACTTTTCTCATCACCGGTGTCAGTTCCGGGTTCGGCCAGGCGTTCGCCGAAGGCGCGCTGTCGGCTGGCCATCGTGTGATCGGCACCGTGCGGCGGGCTGCCGACGCCGAAGCTTTTGCCGCACTCGCGCCCGACCGCGCCTACCCATTGGTGCTCGACGTCACCGATTTCGCCGCCATCCCGGCGGCTGTGGCGGATGCCGAGCGGCAAGTGGGCGATATCGACGTGCTGGTGAACAATGCCGGGTACGGTCATGAGGGCGTGTTGGAGGAATCCTCCATGGATGATCTCCAACGTCAGTTCGCGGCCAATGTGTTCGGTCCCGTCGCGATGGTGAAGGCGGTGCTGCCCGGGATGCGCCAAAGGCGGCGCGGCCACATTATCAATGTCACCTCCATGGGCGGTTTCATCACCATGCCGGGAATCTCATTCTACTGCGGCAGCAAGTTCGCCCTGGAAGGTATCTCCGAAGCGCTTGGCAAGGAAGTGGCGGGTTTCGGCATTCGGGTGACGGCGCTCGCCCCGGGCCAGTTCCGCACCGATTGGGCCGGACGGTCCATGGACCGCACGCCTCGCACCATTGCCGATTATGACGCGGTCATGGACCCGATCCGCTCCGCCAGGCAGGCCAAGAGCGGCAACCAGCCTGGCGACCCGGCAAAGGCCGCGCAGGCGCTGCTCGCGCTGGTGGAGTCGCAGACCCCGCCGGTGAGGCTGTTCCTGGGGGATGACGCGCTGGGGCTGGTCGAACAGAAGCTCGGCGCAATGAAGGCCGAACTCGACGCCTGGGATGCGCTTTCGCGCTCGACCAGCTTCGCGTCCGAGTGAGCGTCTGTCCAACCGGATTGCCAGCGTGCCCCCGGCGGTAGCGACATGCAGAGAACGTGGCTAGAAGCGCTGCTTGCCCGGATCTTTTCTCTGGAGAGGGCGCGGCGAGGAATGAGCGGAATGCCCGGCACCATCGGCCTGGCTGGAACGCGATGGTCCGTCGCCAATCGCCTGGGCGGAGGAGGGGTCCCTTGTCGCCGACTTGTCCTCGACCGCCCACAAAGCGGCCTGGCTCGAAGAGGAGGAGGGCAGGCCGACCTCACCCAGCCATTCGTCATAGCTGGAGTTCAGCGATGCAAGCAGATCCTCGGGCTTGTCCATGCCGCTCTGGAACAGTTCCATGACACGGCGACCAAGGCGTTGCCTCGCCGGATGGCCGGCTACAATGCCGCCCTGGACGCAATACTCGTCGAGCACCTTGGCCAGAACCGAAAGCTGATCTGAATCGGCTGAACCGTTGAAGACCACCGCTTTGCTCCCTCCGTACGGGGCGAAAGCACGATCTGCTCTTCCAAGCGCTGGCGCCCATGCAACGGCCAGCGACATTTCAAACTGTACGCTTCCGACAGTCGGTTAGCGAGTCATTCCGGCCTGGAAGCGCGCCGCGCGAGCGGCTCTTATCGGCGCGGCGTTTCCGCGGGGCGAGCCTTGTGGTCGTCGCCGTTCAAAAGTCCGAAGTCGGAGGACCGCGTGCCGCTCCTGGCCTGCAGAAAGCCTTCCGCCGCGAGTCCACGGCGAAGCAGTTCCCGCACCGCGGCGGCGCGACTGGGCATGCGCTTGTCAAAGCGCCATGTGTCCAGGGCAGCGAATTCGTCCTCGTTCAGCATGACCTGCAGCCGTTCGGGACGCTCAAGATTGTCGGTCATCGCTTGGCTCCATCTGGCGATAAACGCCTGCGAGCGGAATGAGTAAGAAACGTATGCTGCTCACAATTGGCCAATGGCCGGTTTTGTTCCGATGCAGTCAAACACATTTGTTGCACCAGCTACTCACAGTGCCTCTGTTCAGCGCTTGGCTAAAAATACTAACTAATTGATTTTATTGAGTAATTTTTGGGAATTGTCTTGCTTTAACGAAGCCCTTGGCGCATGGTGGAAATGAGGGAAAAACCCCGTCCACAGGACAGGAGTTGACCATGAAAAACTACCCGATCGAGCTGCGTGACGATCTGAATCACACGCTGGTCAAGGCAATCCACGACTACGGGATCATCAATGTCCCGGTTCTGGCGGCGCAGATTACGGCGCGTCACGACGATCTGTGTACCGCCGATGCCGAGCGCCTGATCCTGGGCTTCGCCGAGCTTTACAACGCGCCCCTCGAGTTTGACAGGTCGGCCTGTGACTGGCGCACAAGGGCACCGGTTGGTCGAGACAATAAAGGCCTGCTTCTGGAGATCGTTCGGAGCGAGTTCGGCCGGGCCGCCTGACCGCCAATCGTACGTTTCCGACATTCCGCTGACCTCGCTGTCCGTGACTGCCGACAATTGCGGCGAGGTCGTTCGAAGGGCGGGGCCGCCGTCTTGTTACTTCCGGATGATGCGCAGGATGATTTCCGGGTCGACGGCGGTCGAGCCTGTCAGATCCCTGATCATTTCCTCGGCCTGGACTATCCACCTGGCTTCAGGCAGCAAACCTTCGGCGATCAGACTCTTGAAGGCGGTGCGCAGGATGTCGAGATCCAGGGGGAAACCGCACCGTCGACGTGGTCGTTCATCGTAAGGCTCCCGCGCGGGGCGGGAGTACGATGTACACTCTCAAGCGCCAGTGCCCGTTCAGTACCCAGCGACGAGCGTTTGTACGCTTCCGACAGTCGGCAAGCGAGTCTTCGTACGAAACCGACAAATACGGCTCAAAGCCCTCTCGGCGGGCTATTGAGCTGCGGAGTCGAGTTCGCCGAAAAGTCTGGAATATTCCGCTTCCGGAACTCCGTAACCACCACTGGCCAGGGCAACCAGGCCGGGGCGGTCGAGGATGACGACTTCGCCCCGGCGCGAGCGGATCAGGGCCAGTCCCTCCAGTTCCTGAAGGGCGACGGTGACCCCCGGCCGCCTTACGCCCAGCATGGTGGCGAGGAACTCGTGGGTGATGGAAAACCGGATACCGACGACGCGGTCGTCACACATCAGCAACCACCGGGCCAGCCGACCGGCCAATCTCAGCCGCGCGTTGACCAGAGCTGTACATCCGGTCTGGACCTGCAGGTAATTGACGAAGCGCAGCAGGAACAAGCGCAAGGTCGGGCTGGCCGCCAGTGCGGCATTGAAGCATGCCGCGTCGATGCGCATTGCCTCGCCTTCGAGCTGGACGTAGCAGGCCAGCGGCGAGCGGTCGTCGTCCATCACCAGCGAATATCCGGCCATCCCTTCATAGCCGATAAACCCGATCTCCGCCTCCTGTCCGGTGGGCGTGCGCGCCACCACCGACGCTATTCCGTGCTCGATGAAATAGACGGCTTCAATCGGGACATCGGGCGTCACGAGGGGCATTCTCAGCGGCAAGGCCACCCGCTTCAAACTGGGCTCAAGCAGCGCGAGGTCCGCCGGGCTCATCCTGCGCAGCAGTTCGTTTCCAAAGCTGGACAGAGAGGATAGCGGATAGACCGGCGTCGGGACGGCGACAGTCAATTTGGCAATGTCATAATTCAATATCTGGCTCCCGCAGGGGCGGGAGCACGATCGACACTCTCAAGCGCCAGCGCCCGTGAGATGGCTGACGACAGGCGCAGTGTACGCTTGCGACACTCCAATAGCGAGTCCGCATTGGTCCGAAAGCGTACCAACCATCCCTTTCAATTGTTTGGACGGTTCTAACTCGATAGATTCCGAGCTCGGATGGTGATTTGGCGGTTGCTGAACACCGGCCTTCCGCATAACCACCCTGCCTTCATGGTCGCCGGAGGGATCGACCGCTCGGGCTCACGCCGATCGGAATGCGTATTGCCAACAAGATTTGAATGCCTGCAGGAGACGTCCGGTCGTTGGATGGTTTGGGATCACAAGAGCGGCGAACCCGCAAAACTCGGCGGCATCGAGTTGCGAAACCAGGACAAGCACCGCTGCGAAACCGCCCGCGACATCCTCAAGCGGATCTTCCAAACCGGCCTGCACGCGGACGCTGTCAGACGCGGTTGAGACGCATGGCGCGAGCGGCTAACGTGCCGCCCGCGCCATAATCATTTCATTGCAAGTTGCCGGTTGGCTTCAACCGAGCTTGACCTTGGGCTCGCGTGCCCACAGGCGCAGATCGCCGAGGCTGGTTATGAAGCCCGAGACATCCTTCGCCGAGGCAAGCGGGATCACCGCTTCATCCTCGACAACGCCGGCCTTGGCCAGTAGCGGCGCCGCCGCGTCGACGAAGCCGATGAACTTGCAGTGCGCGAAGGCGTCCGCGACAAAGTCCCGGGCTGTCGATTCCTTCAAAAGGTCCGCCATTGCGGGCTTCGCCGGCAGCAGCGCAACGGCGTCATAAAGCACGGAGGGCGCGCCCGCTATCATCTGCTGCGCGTCGATCCAGCTGCCGTCGCTGGCCTTGGCGCCACCGACCTTCGGCGCGATGATCTCGAACTTCGCGCCGGCCTTGGTCAGTCCCTGCTTCAAGGCATTGAGCAAGGCCGCATCCGTTCCATCGGTGACGAGGATGCCGAGCTTGCGCCCCTCGAAACGACCGGGGCCGTTCTTGAGGATGCTGAGCGCATCCGAGACCGGCAGGTCGGTGCGCGTCGGCACGGCGGCCTGGGCGGGCTTGGGCATGGTCTGCAACCCGAGCGCATCCGCCACCTTGGCGGCCAGCCCGTCGTCGATGTTGAGAAGATGGGACACGACCCGCTCGCGGATGACCGGCGTCTGCACCTTGCTCAGCTCGAAGGTTATCGCGTCGGCGATGTGGCCTTGTTCGACCGGATGCTGGCTGATGTAGAACTGGCGGGCCTGGCTGTAATGGTCGGCAAAGGTTTCCGACCGCAAGCGGGTCTTCGGTCCGGCCTCGACCTCGGCGAAGGAGCGGAACCCCCTGGTCGGCGATTCACGAGGACCTTCGTTCCATGAGTTTGGCTGGTAGTTGGCGCGGCCGGTCGGGTTGCGCATCGCCATGTGCCCATCCTGCTGGAAATTGTGGAAGGGGCATTTCGGCGCGTTGATCGGAAGATGGGTGAAATTGGTGCTGCCCAGCCTTTTGATCTGCGTGTCGAGGTAGGAGAAGTTGCGGCCCTGCAGCAGCGGATCATTGGAGAAGTCGATGCCGGGCGGCACGTTCTGCGTCATGAACGCGACCTGCTCGGTCTCGGCGAAGAAATTGTCGGGCATGCGATCGAGCACGAGGCGGCCGACCGTGATCGGCGGCAGGACCTCCTCGGGGATGATCTTGGTGGGATCGAGGATGTCGAAATCGAAGCTGTCGGCGAACTCCTGGTCGAACAGCTGCAGCTGCAGTTCCCATTCCGGGAAATTGCCCGCCTGGATGTTGTCCCAGAGGTCGCGGCGGTGGAAGTCGGGATCTGCGCCGTTGATCTTGACGGCTTCGTTCCAGGCCACGGATTGCAGGCCGAGCTTGGGCTTCCAGAGAAACTTGACGAAGGTCGATTCATCCTTGGCATTGAGCAGCCGGAACGTGTGGACGCCAAAACCTTCCATGAAGCGCAGGGAGCGCGGGATGGCCCTGTCGGACATCACCCACATGATCATGTGCATGCTTTCCGGGGTCAGCGAGATGAAGTCCCAGAAATTGTCATGCGCGGTCTGCGCCTGCGGGAAGTCGCTGTTGGGCTCGGCCTTCGCCGCGTGGATCAGGTCCGGGAACTTGATGGCGTCCTGGATGAAGAAGACCGGTATGTTGTTGCCGACGAGGTCCCAGTTGCCTTCCTGCGTGTAGAGCTTGACGGCGAAGCCGCGCACGTCGCGCGCCAGGTCGGCGGAGCCCTTGTTGCCGGCGACGGTGGAGAACCGCACGAAGGCCGGTGTCTTTTCGCCGGCGCGCTGGAAGATGTCGGAGCGCGTGTACTTGGCCAGCGATTCATAGGTTTCGAAATAGCCGTGGGCGCCATAGCCGCGCGCGTGGACGACGCGCTCGGGAATGCGCTCGTGGTCGAAGTGGAAGATCTTTTCGCGGAAGTGGAAGTCCTCTAGCGTCGTCGGGCCGCGGGCGCCGATCTTCAGCGAGTTCTGGTCGTCGGCGACCGGGCCGCCCTGCGCGGTCGTCAGGACCGGCGTCGAGCCGGAGGCGGTCTGGTGCAGCTCCCCGCCTTCGCCACGCTCGAGTTTCTGATCGTGTATTGTCGCGGCCGTATCGGTCGATTTCGGTGTTTGCCTTGCCATGCGGGGACCCCTTCAGGATTGAGTGCGCGTACCGCGCTGGTATCTCAATGTCCGCGATGGCAATGCGTTCCGTGTTCGGTTTCAGACCCAAAACAACAAGGCCGCCCGCTTGCGCGGACGGCCTTCCGGCTCTTCAAAAGTGAAAAGCGCCTAGAGGTTCTTGTTGATCTTGGCGGCGGTCTTGTTGGTGGCGTCCTTGACCGCCGACTTGGCGTCGCCGACGGCCTTCTGGACCTTGCCCTTGGCATCCTGCGCGGCGCCTTCGGCGCGCAGACGGTCATTGCCGACGGCCTTGCCGACGCCTTCCTTGGTCTTGCCGACTGCCTGATTGGCGAGACCCGATGCCTTGTCGCTGGTGCTTCCCATGGAATTGTTCCTCTTCGCGGATGATTGCCTGACCGGCGAGAACCAACGTCGATTTCCAGGGAAGGTTCCGTGCAGGCCGCGAAGAGTGTGAGCGCGAAGGCGGATACAGAAAGGCCCGCCACCGACGCGAATCGTGACGGGCCCTCTGGAGTGCGCCGGGCGTCCCACCGCCCGGCTGAGTGGAAAACTTCGCGGCATGACGATCGTTCCGTATCCATGCCGAAGGGCGCCGAAAACCCATGCCAGGAAAAGCTCTCGCGACAGAAAAAACCCCGCCGGCCGAAGCCTGACGGGGTATTTGAATGGAGGAGGTGCGGATCGAATGGGAGAACGATCCGGCTCAACAACGCGGCGCTTTGCAAAAGGTTCCAGCGCCGTTGAAGATCAATTCCGGTCCGCCGGCTTGGATCGCATGCGCGACACCGTCTCGCGCTCGGCGCGCTTGGAGCGCAACGGCGGCAGGCCGCGATCGATCAGGTCCATGTCTTCCAGCACCATGTCGCCCATGCGCTTGAAGGCGATGTCCAGCGCTCCGGCGCGATGGGCGGAGCGCAGGAAGCCGGGCAGGGCGCGCACCGGGTGGTCTGGCGCCAGCGGTTCTTCGGGGAAGACGTCGCTGGCGGCGACGATGTGGCAGCTCTTGACCGCCGCCATCAGGGCCGGGAAATCGACGACGCCGGCGCGGCTGAGCAGGATGAAGGCGGCGCCCTTGCGCATGCTGGCGAAGGCCTCGGCGCCGAGAAAGCCCTGGTTCTCGGAGGTCACCGAGGCGACGACGAAGACGAAGTCGCTCGATGTCAGCACCTCGTCCAGCGAAGCCGGCTCGACGCCATTGTCGATGAGGATCGACGGCGGCAGCCAGGGATCGAACACCCGGGTGCGGGTGCGGAAGCCCGACAGCAGCCGGTTCAGCGCCCGGCCGAGATCGCCGAAGCCGATGATGCCGACATCGGCGCCGGACAGGAGCCGGGCCATGCGGTTGCCGTCGCCGCCCCACAGCTCCTTGCCCTGGCGAAAGGCGAGGTCCGCGTCGACGATATCGCGGGCAAGGTTGAGCGCCATGGCGAGGCCAAGCTCGGCCACCGGCTCGGCGAACACCAGCCCGGTGGTGACGACATGGATGCCGCGCGCAAACAGCGTCTCGTAGGGCATGTTGTTGAGCAGATTGGTCTCGACATTGAAGACGCAGCGCAGCGCTTTCAGCCTGTCCAGCGTCTCCGGCCCGATCGGCGGCTGGCCGATGATGTAGCGGGCCTGCGCCAGCACATCGGCGGGAAGTCTTGCCAGTCCGTCCGGCGTCGTCTCGACGATGCGGTAGCCGGCGCGCAGGCGGGCGAGCTGCGCCGGGGTGAAGATGAGGTCGAGCGTGCGCGGTTCCGGCGCGCTGATCACCAGCGGCAATTCGCTGTCAGGCATTGGCTATTCCTCCCGGCGCGATCCGTCCCGCGTGCCCTGGTTTCTACATGCCGTTGTCCCCTGGCGGCAAGCACCGAAATCGACCGTGAAAATCATGCGGGGGTCAGCCCGGCCCGGTTGACAGCCGGCAACGAAGCGGATCATTTGCCTCTGTCTGAACGAGGAGCACCATCGGTGAAAAAGTACGTCAAGCCGACGCTGGAAAAGCGCGAGAAACTCTCTGTCATCACGGCCGAGCCGATCGGATCGAACGTACCGCCGGCGCCGCCGCCGCCGTGAACGGCCGGGGTCTGAAGCGTTGCATGAGGGCATGAGCCGAAGATTTCCACTCCTGCAAAACATGCCGTGACAAGGCCCGTTCGCGGGTCGATCCGGAGAAACACATAGGCGCGGTCGGTCGATCGCGCCTTTTGCTTTTCGGTTGCCCCGGGACCGGCAAAGTGTCCAAGCCAGGCCTGCGCGGCGCCGCGAAATTGACAGGTTAGTCGCCCTGCGTCATGCTTGAGCCCTGTCGCCGGGCCGCGCAAGCGGCCATGTTGCTTGTCATGGCGACCGAGGGCAGCGTCATGTTCAGTCCCGTCATCGGCCAGAATGCCAAGCGCGCCGCGGTCCGCAAGGCGCTCGACCAGCACAAGGTCTACATCACCGCGCAGAGCTTTTCGGCCGGCCAGTATAGCGCGCGTGTGCTGGTCGACGGCGAGGCCTACTGGGTCGACGAATTCCGGCTGGCGCAGCTGCGGCAGGGGCTTACGCCGGCCGAGCTGGAGCTGACGCCGGCGACCGACGATTGAGAGTGGCCGCCGTTTCTTCGCACTGCTGCGGGAAATCTGAAATGCTGGCGGGACAGCACCCCCCTCTGTCCTGCCGGACATCTCCCCCGCAAGGAGGGAGATTGGCAGCTTCGTCGGCTGCACATTACATCCGACGTGGGCGATTGGCGAAAGCCAAAGCGACATGCGATCTCCCCCCTTGCGGGGGAGATGTCCGGCAGGACAGAGGGGGGTGTGACGGAACGCGGCGCTGGGAGGGCGCGCCTGCCGCCGTCCGACCATGACCACCCTGTCCAACCTCCAACCCTACCGCGCCAAGCGCCGTTTCTCGAAAACCCCGGAGCCGGCCGGCGGCCTTGCATCCAGCGACGGCAACCGCTTCGTCGTCCACAAGCACCATGCCACGGCCGATCACTATGATCTGCGCCTGCAGATCGGCGGCGTGCTGAAGAGCTGGGCGGTGCCGCGCGGGCCTTCGCTCAATCCGGCCGACAAGCGGCTGGCGGTCGAGACCGAGGACCATCCGCTCGACTATATCGACTTCGAGGGCGTCATTCCCGAGGGCGAATATGGAGGCGGGCCGATGATCGTCTGGGACACCGGCAGCTGGGCGCCGATGGACGATGTCGAGACGAGCCTGCGCACCGGCGCCTTCAAGTTCCGGCTCGCCGGCGAAAAGCTCAATGGCGGCTGGATGCTGACGCGGCTGAAGCCGAAGCCGGGCGAGGACGCGGAGAAAAAGAACTGGCTGCTGTTCAAGGAGCGTGACCTCGCGGCGGACGCCAAGCTCGACATCCTCGAAGCCCGGCCCGAAAGCGTCAAGTCCGGCCTGCGCATCGAGGACCTGGCGGCGGCGGCGAAACGGGCCGCCAAGCCGGCGCCCAGGCCGGCGTCCTTGAAGCCCGGCACGCTTCCCGGTGCGGTGAAGGCGCCGGCGCCCCGCCGCATCGAGCCACAACTGGCGAGCCCAGTGCCAAAGCCTCCGGGCGGCGAAGGCCCCGGGGAGAATACGAACGAGCCCTGGCTGCACGAGATCAAGTTCGACGGCTACCGCACCATGGCGCATGTCTGCGAAGGAGAGGTGCGCCTCATCACCCGTGGAGGCATCGACTGGACGAAGCGTTATGGCGACCTCCCGCATGCCTTTGCAAAACTGCCATGCCGCGAGGCGATCATCGATGGCGAGATCGTCGTGCTCGACGCCAAGGGCATCAGCCGCTTCGCGCTGCTGCAGGACGCGCTGGCGCATGGCGCCGGCAGCAGGCTGCATTTCTACGCTTTCGATCTTCTGCATCTCGATGGCTGGGACCTGACGAAAGTGCCGCTCGTCCGGCGCAAGGCGCTGCTGGCCGAGCTGCTTGGCGGGCTGGGCGCCAATTCCGCCATCCAGTTCTCCGACCATGTCGAGGGCTCGGGGCAGGGGCTCTACGAGCAGGCGACGGATCTCGGGCTCGAAGGCATCGTCTCCAAACGCGCCGCCGCGACCTACCAGAGCGGCCGGTCCAAGAGCTGGACCAAGTGCAAGGCGCTGCAGAAGGGCGATTTCGTCATCGCCGGCTACACGATCTCGCAAGCGGCCGAGGGGCTGGCGGCGCTCGGCATGGCCGAGTGGCAGGACGGCGAACTGCACTATCGCGGCAAGGTCGGAACCGGCTTCGATGCCGGGACCGCCGCCGACCTGTTCGCCCGGCTGGAGCCGCTGACGGCGGGCGCCACGGCGCCCGAAGGCGCGCCGCGCGACATCATGCGCGAGATGCACTGGGTGAAGCCGCTGTTCTCGGCGCGTATCCACTATGCCAACCGAACCGCCGACAATGCTCTGCGCCACGGTGTGTTTCGCGGCCTGCGCGATGTCGGGCTTTCGACACCTGTTGCGCCGAAGCGCAAGCGGCTGATCTCGGAAGCCGACCTGGCCACCATCTGGGTGACCAATCCGGGGCGGCGCCTGTTCGGCAAGACCGGGCCGACCAAGCTCGACATCGCGGTCTATTACGCGCTGGTCGGCGATTTCATGCTGCCGCACATCCTCGGCCGCCCAGTGTCGCTGGTGCGCTGCCCGACCGGCCTGCCGAAGGACTGCTTCTTCCAGCGCCATGCCTTCACCGGCATGCCGCCCTCGGTGGTGACATTCGACACCGCCAATTCGGAGGGCGAGACCAAATCCTACCTCGCGGTCGAAGGCGCCAAGGGTTTTCTGGCGCTGGCGCAGTTCGGCGTCGTCGAATTCCACACCTGGGGGACGCACCGCACCAGCCTCGACAGGCCGGACCAGATCGTGCTCGACCTCGACCCCGGCGAGGGGATTTCGTGGCGCGAGGTGGTCGATGCCGCCGTCCACATCAAGGGCGAGCTGGAGGGGATGGGGCTGGTGCCGTTCGCCAAGACCTCGGGCGGCAGCGGCATCCACATCACCGTGCCGGTGACGCGCAAGCAGAACTGGAAGAAGCTGCACCAGGTGACCAGCGCGATCGCCACCCGCCTGGCGGCCACCGCGCCCGACACCTTCACCACCACCATGGGCAAGGAAAACCGCAAGAAGCGCATTTTCATCGACTACCACCGCAATGCGCGCGGCCACACCTCCGCCGCCCCCTATTCGCTGCGCGCCCGCACCAACCTGCCGGCCTCGACGCCGGTGAGCTGGGCGGACCTGGAGGCGATCGATGCGCCGCAGGATCTGAACTATTCCTCGCTGCCGGGTCTGCTGGAGACATCGGGGGATCCGTGGGCGGAGATCGACGGGTTTGCGCGGGATTTGCCTGGCTTCAAATAGGAGTCCGTTAAGATCACGCCAAAACGTGTGTATTTATACACATTTGAAAAGCGCCGAAGTCATTGCAAGATTGATGGCCGATGGATGGTTTGAAGGGGCAGCCACGCGCAATTCAAGCACAAGGACAAACCGGGGCGGGTGACCGTTCCGCATCCAAAACGAGACATACCCATCGGCATGCTGCGCAGCATCGAAAAGCAGTCCGGACTGAAACTGAGGTGAAAGACGTGAAGCAATATATCGGACTTATCCATAAGGATGCCGAAAGCGGCTTCGGCGTGTCTTTTCCTGATTTCCCCGGGGTTGTAACCGCCGGCAAGGATCTGGACGAAGCCCGCTCCATGGCCGAAGAGGTTTTGGCTTTCCATGTCGAGGGCCTTGTTGAAGATAGGGAAGCTATTCCAGAGCCGTCCTCTCTGGAAAATGTCATGTCGCACAGGGATAACCGAACCGGTGTCGCGATCCTGGTTTCGCTGAAAACCAATGCGAAGAAGGTTGTCCGGGTCAATGTTACCATTCCGGAGGATATTCTACGCCAGATCGATCAATTTGAGGAATTGCACGGATACAACCGGTCGGGTTTCCTGACCGCAGCGGCGAAGAAGGTGATGGGACTCGAGGCCGCATGATTGCTTGGTGCGAGGAAGCCCCAGGTCATCGACGCTTTCGACAATTTTGAATTATTCCTTGTTGCCGGGCCTGCTCGAGACATCGGGAGGCGGAGATCGACGGGTTTGCCAGGGATTTGCCTACCATCTTTCGTCATCCTAGGGCGAAGCAAGGAGCGAAGCGACGCGCGCAGACCCTAGGATCCATGCCGTGACCTGGGAGCGCCGCTACCTTGCATAATTCAAATCCCCGGTTCCACGCCCGGCGTCACGGCATGAATCCTCGGTCGAGGCCCAAGATGACGCAACCCGAGGAGGGATCACCAGCCAGTGCCGCGAAAGAGTTCGAACCAATCCGGATTGGCCTTCTCGATCAGCTCGATCTTCCATTGACGCGGCCAGCGTTTCAGCGATTTCTCCCGCTGGATGGCGTCGGTAACGTCGAAATATTCCTCGTACCAGACCAGTCGCTGCACGCCGTAGACACCGGTGAAGCGCGAGCCTTGGGCAGACTTGTGTTCAGGCATGCGTCGGCCAAGGTCGTTGGTTACGCCGATGTAGATCGTGCCGCGTTTCTGGCTCGCGGTCATGTAGACGTAGCCCGTCATGTGGTCATGATAGCGAATGGGATGACCACAATCTATCCTGACGTGCCGCATTCTACGGCCAACTTCACGGAATGGATCCTCGGGTCTTCGCGACGCCGCTGCGCGGCTGCTCCGCCCGTGGATGACGAAGTCGCGGCGGCTTTGGCTGAGTCCCTCGTGCAGCAACGCTATAGACGTTGACGGATGGCTGGCGTTGCGGCATCGCATTGGCTACCGGATCGCATACGGTGCCGGATGGCAAATCGCGGCAACTGGCGCGGCCACCCATAGCTTCGTCATCCACGGGTCTGCGCACGTCGCTTCGCTCCTTGCTCCGCCCTAGAATGACGAAGCACGAGGACCTCCGGCTAGTCGCCAACCTCTCGTCTTCCATCTCCATCGACGGTTCCTACAATTTGAATTATCCTCCGCGCTAACCCACCCTCAAGAACACTTCGCTAGGAATTCGGCTGTAGAGGAGAGGGTCGGTGTAGGATTTCCAGAGCGCCTACCGTCCTTGAGCGGGAGCGCTGCAAGTGACTGTCAGTGTGTGGCCGCGTAGGAGAGTATCATGGCGCCCAGGGCAAGTTGGAAGGGTTACCTCAAGCTCAGCCTCGTCAGCTGTCCGGTCCGGCTCTATCCGGCGACGACGACCAGCGAGCGCATCTCGTTCAATCAGCTGCACAAGAAGACCCATAACCGCATCAACATGAAGCCGGTCGATCCCGAACTCGGGCTGGTCGAGCGCGCCGATCTGGTCAAGGGCTACGAATACGAGGACAAGCAGTACATCATCATCGACGATGCCGATCTCGACACGGTCAGGATCGAATCCAACCACACGATGAACATCGAGGCCTTCGTCGACGAAGGCGAGGTCGACGTGATCTACCAGGACGCGCCCTATTACATGGCGCCGGATGGCGCGATGGCGGAGGAGACCTTCGCCGTGCTGCGCGAGGCGATGCGCCAATCCGGCAAGCTCGCGATCGCGCGGCTGGTGCTGTCCAGCCGCGAGCGCGTGGTGACGATCGGCGCACGCGAGAACGGCATGTTCGTGTGCACGTTGAGGAACCCGAACGAAGTGCGCGGCACGGCTGAATATTTCGGCAATATTCCGGCCGGCAAGACCGACCCGGAGATGCTGCAGCTGGCCGAGGCGCTGATCAAGCAGAAGGAAACCACCTTCGATCCGAAGAATTACGAGGACCGCTACGAGATCGCGCTGATGACGATGATCCGCGAGAAGCTGAAGGGCCACAAGCCGATCATCGCCGCAGCGCCCGAGCGCGGCAATGTCATCAACCTGATGGATGCGCTGAAGGCCAGCCTGTCGCAGTCGAAGCCGCCGGCCAAGTCGAAGAGCAAGGCCGACGAGACCGCCAAGCCGGCCGCCAGGAAGGCGGCGGCGGGCGGTGCCGCCGAGAATCCGCTGAAGGCCAATCTGCTGAAGGCGGTCGGCAAGAGCAAGAAATGACGGCACCGGCTGTCCCGGGGGCTGTCTTCGGCACGATCGGCGCGCTGGCGGCGTTTCCGCTCAGGCTCGCCGCGCGCGAGGTCGAGCGCCAGCACGGCCAGTTGCGGCGCGGCGTCACCAGGCGCACGACGCATGTCGTGTTCGGTCGCACGCTTCTGGCCAAGGCCGGGCTGACCAAGAACGGCGATGCCGACATCGAGCGCCGCGTCGCCGCCGAACGCGCGGCCGGGCGAACGCTGGTCAGCGAGAACGGCTTCCTGCGTCTGCTCGGGCTGCTCAAGGCGCCGGAAGCGTCGTCGCTGTCGCGGCAGTCGCTGATCGAGCAATCGCGGCTGTCGGGCGCCGATCTCGACGTGCTCTCGCTGTTCGATGCGTTCGAGCATGACGGCGAACCCTATTCCTTCCGTGACCTGATCCTGGCGCGCAAATATGCCGGACTGGTGGCCGGCGGGGCGAGCTGGGGCGCCATCGCGCGCTCCGTGCATCGCTCCGGTCCGGTCGCCTCGCTCACCGCCAAATCGCTCAATGTCGGTTCGGCTTTTGGCCGATCCGACGCGATCTATCTTGAAGGCGGCCAGAGCGAACTCGACGGGCAGTTGCTATTCGACCTGGGTAGCGCCGCGCATGGCGACGATACGCTGGAGGAGCTGTTCGCCGATGCAGAAGCGGCGGAGGAGGGCGGTGACCATGACGGCGCCGCGGCGCTCTACCGGCGCTGCCTCGCCATCGACCCGAGCGACGCCATCGCCGCCTTCAACCGCGCCAACTGCCTGCGCGCCGGCGGCCACGCGGCCGACGCCGCACATGACTATGCGAGGGCGATCAAGCTCGACCCGGCCTTTGTCGAGGCATGGTTCAATCTCGCCGGCCTGATGAGCGAGCAAGGCCGCGACGCCTCGGCGCGAAAGCATCTGCAGAAGGCGATCGCGCTGGACAAGAGCTATGCCGACCCGGTGTTCAACCTGGCCAGGCTGGAATTCGACGCGGGCAATCTCGCGGAGGCGCGCCGGCTTTGGGTGCGGTATCTCGAGCTGGACGCGGAGTCGGAGTGGGCCGGGGTGGCGGCCAAGGGCGTGCAGTTCGTGGATATGCAGCTGGCGCGGACGGCGGGGTGAGGCGAGTGATGTGGGCACTTGAACACCCCCCTCTGTCCTGCCGGACATCTCCCCCGCAAGGGGGGAGATCAAGCGCTCGCCTGCTTTCGCCAATCACCCACGCTGCAAGAGTTGGCTGGGCGCGCAAACTGCCGATCTCCCCCCTTGCGGGGGAGATGTCCGGCAGGACAGAGGGGGGTGTGACGAAACGCGACCTCTCTGACGATGTCGCCCCATGACCACCTTCCTCTTCGACGGCGACGACACCGCCCCCGTCACCATCCTGCTCGCGCATGGCGCCGGCGCGTCGATGGATTCTCCCTCGATGACCGCCACCTCCAAGGCGCTGGCCGCCGCCGGCTTCCAGGTCGCGCGTTTCGAATTCCACTATATGGCCGCGCGCCGCTATGGCCAGCGCAAGCCGCCGCCTCGGGCCGAGACGGTGAATCCGGAATACATCAAGGCAATCGCCGACCTCAGGGCCAAGGGCGTGACTGGCAAGCTGATCATCGGTGGCAAGTCGATGGGCGGGCGCGTCGCCTCGATGGTGGCGGACGAGATGTTCGCCAAGGGCGAAATTTCGGGTCTGGTCTGCCTCGGCTATCCCTTCCATCCGCCCGGCAAGCCCGAGCAGCTGCGCACCAAGCATCTCGCCGGGCTGAAGACGCCGGCGCTGATCTTCCAGGGCACGCGCGACGAGTTCGGCACGCGCGACGAGGTCGCCTTCTATGGGCTGTCGGATGCGATCGAGGTGATCTGGCTGGAGGATGGCGACCACGACCTCAAGCCGCGCAAGAGCATTTCCGGGTTTTCGGCGGCCGATCATTTGAAGACGCTGGCGGAGACGGTGCGGGGGTGGGCTGAGAGGATTTAGGGCTTCGTCATCCTAGGGCGGAGCAAGGAGCGAAGCGACGCGCGCAGACCCTTGGAGCTGCTCCGCAGCCCAAGGGATCCATGCCGCGACCTTCAAGCATTGCAACGGAACGGAATTCTGACAGCGGCATTCGACGGTGACCGTCACGGAATGGATCCTCGGGTCAAGCCCGAGGATCACGAAGCGAAGGGACGCTTTCGGGAACCAAAGATGAAAATTGCCACCTTCAACATCAACAACATCAACAGCCGGCTGGAAAACCTGCTGGCCTGGCTGGCGGTCGCGAAACCCGATGTCGTGTGCCTGCAGGAGCTGAAGGCGCGCGACACGCAGTTTCCACGTGCGGCGCTGGCGGACGCCGGCTATGGCGCGGTGTGGAAGGGGCAGCCGACCTGGAACGGCGTCGCCATACTCGCGCGAGGGACCGAACCCGTCCTGACCCGCGATATCCTGCCCGGCGACGATGCCGACAAGCAGAGCCGCTACATCGAGGCGGCGGTCAACGGCGTCCTCATCGCCTGCCTCTACGCGCCGAACGGCAATCCGCAACCGGGGCCGAAATTCGCCTACAAGCTTGCCTGGCACGAAAGGTTTAACGCGCACGCCGAACAATTGCTTGGCACCGGCGTGCCGGTGGTGCTGGCCGGCGACTACAACATCGTGCCCGAACCGCGCGACATCTACGCCACCCGCTCCTATGACGACAATGCGCTGGTGCAGCCGGAAAGCCGCGCCGCCTTCGCGGCTCTCATCGAGCAGGGCTGGCTCGACGCGTTGCGCAAGAAACACCCCAAGGAGACGCTCTACACATTCTGGGATTATCGCCGGAACCGCTGGACGCGCGACGCGGGCCTGCGGCTCGACCACATCCTTTTGTCGAAGAAACTGGCGCGCCGGCTGACCGCCGCCGGCATCGACCGCGACGTGCGCGGCGAGGACGGCGCCAGCGACCATGCGCCGGTGTGGGTGGAGCTCAAGTGAGCGCGGACCCTTGGATTGCCATTGAGGCGCGGCCATGAGCGGGTTGTCCATCGCCGGCCTCCTGCTTGCGGCCGTCGCGGTGCTTGCCGGGATCGCCTGGCGGGTGTGGCGGGCGCGTTCCCGCCGCAAGGCTGGCCGCTGGACCGATCCGGGCAATGACTACGCCGTTCGCACCGACTGGGAGGGTGGTGGCGGCACGCTCAACTACTCATCCTTCGTCTATTTCGACGTCGACCGCGACGGCGAATACGGGGTCGGCGACCGGCCGATGGCCGGCATCATGGTGCGGCTGCACGACGAGACAGGCAAGGTCATCGTCGCGGCACGGACCAACAATGCCGGTTTCGCCAATTTTCCGATGTCGATGAAAAGCAGGAAGGCGGTGATCCGCGCACCGGGCAACTGGCGATTTTCGGTTTCGGTGCCGCCGGGCTGGCGGGCGACAGGCGCCCATGAGGTCCAGGCCCGCCATATCGAGTCGATGCCGGGCTCGCCGACCGGGCTGGTGTCGCGCGAGATGCTGTCGCCGGCCGGCCTTGCACCGCCCCGCCGCCTCGGCGGGCGCATCAGTGATGACCGACCGGCGACGCTGGCGGTGCTGAGGGAAGGAGAAATCATCGAGGCGCGGGCGCTGCCGCCGGGGGCCGGCTTCCGCTTCGATCTGCCGGAAGACGCCGATGCAATCAGCATCACCGGCGGCGGCCTCGACCGCTGGCTGGCGCTGTCGCCCTATCCGGCCGATCTCGGCCTGCTATCGCCTCGAACCGGTTGCATCGCCAGGGACGCGGTGCTGGAGACGATCGATTTCGACGATGTGACGGGGCGCACCTTCAGGAAGATCCCGTCCGGCCATGCCGGGCTGACATGGCGCAATCTGAACGCGATGGCGCGCGACTACACCAAGGACAGCCAGGGCTACGTCAATGGCAATGTGTCGGGCGACCATGTTGCCTACACAAGCAGCGGACTGCCGGCCGAGTTCAGCCGTGATCAACCGTTCGGCTTCCATTCGGTCATGCTGACCGCCGCCTGGCTGAGTTCGGAAGGGGAGGTGGCGCTGATTGAAAGCTGGCTCGGCGACCAGCTGGTCTCAAGCGACCATGTCACGCTGTCCGCGCTGACGCCGGTCCACTATGCGCCAATGCTCAAGGCTGTGACACGCGTCCGCCTGTCGACTGAACACCAGTGGCAACTGGTGCTAGACGATCTGGTGGTGGTGCGCTGAGATCAGTTCGGCAGTGGGTTCGAGTTGCCGTTGGCGGCGGTGACCGCCGACAGCTGGCCCTTTTTTAGAAGCAACGGCTTCGTGTAGATCTTCTTCATGCCAGAGTCCCCCGAGATTGCAGCCCGATGATGGCAGACACTGGCGAAGTGTCAACCGTGCGGAGCGTCAATCCCCGAGGTCGGGTGCGCCCGAGCGAGCGTATTCTGTCGGGCAGGCACGACAGGGCGGTACAGGTCCGAATCGCCTCTCAGGTTTCGTCGAAACGGCCTTGGCGGGTCGGGTGCCGGGTGATGGCGGCTTCTTCCTCGTCGTCGGGCAGCGCATCGTCGCTGTCCTGCAGCGCGTTGTCGTCATCCTCGTCGGGCAGGTCGCCATCCTTTTCGATGCCGTAGTTGACGCCGTCGGTCTCCGTCAGCGAGTCGGGCAGGATTTCGGCGCCCTCGATGGAATCCCAATCCTGCTGCTCGATAACGGGACCATCGGCCTTGATACCCTTTTCGATGTCGGTGCGTGGGGTGCCGCGCGGTGCCATGTCTGATCTCCAAATCCTGGGAACGTCGATCCTGAGAAGGACCAAGGGCGAAACTCGGGCCAAGGCTGTTTGTTCCAGGAGGCACGTCCGTGACGATAGGCGCTTACGCCTCGGTCCGGTCGTGTAGAGCCCTCGGCACGAAAAGCGAGCCGATGAACCTGTCCAGCGCGCGCAGGCTTGGGGTGCGGCGAGGGGAACGGATGAGGCCCTGCTCGCGCGCGGCGCGTTCAAAGGCAGCCAGCGCGATCGCGGGCCGGCAATCGCCGGCCTCCGCCGCCGCGATCAACCGCTTGGCGCGAAGATAGCTGGCCGCCCGCTTGTTGCACCACCTGCCGCCCAGGGCGTTGCGGGCGTCGGTGATCGTCGACACCGTCATCGAGCGGGCGTCGATAAAGCGAACGGCCAGCGGTTCAAAGCTGTTCATTTCAGCTGTCCCTACCAGCCCATCCACTCGCGTGTGCGCCAG
>NZ_JBAZUD010000061.1:0-28952 GCF_041661565.1 Mesorhizobium sp. | reverse complement strand
CACGACCCGAACCGGCCGCGCTTCTTTGCCTATCTGTCGCTGTTCACCTTCGCCATGCTGATGCTGGTGACGTCGGACAATCTGGTGCAGATGTTCTTCGGCTGGGAAGGGGTGGGCCTCGCGTCCTACCTGCTGATCGGCTTCTGGTACAAGAAGCCGTCGGCCAACGCCGCGGCAATAAAGGCCTTCGTCGTCAACCGCGTCGGCGATTTCGGCTTCGCGCTCGGCATTTTCGGCGTGTTCGTGCTGTTCGGATCCGTGAATCTCGGCACCATCTTCGCCAATGCCGCGACCTTCATCCCGGCTGAAGGCGCGCCGCAAGGCGCTGCCGTGCTGACCTTCCTCGGCCATGCGCTGGACAGGCAGGGGGCCATGACCGTCGTCTGCCTGCTGCTGTTCATGGGTGCCATGGGCAAGTCGGCGCAGGTACCGCTGCACACCTGGCTGCCGGACGCCATGGAAGGTCCGACGCCGGTGTCAGCGCTGATCCACGCCGCCACCATGGTGACGGCCGGCGTGTTCATGCTGGCGCGGCTTTCGCCGCTGTTCGAGCTGTCGCATTCGGCGCTGACGGTGGTGACATTCATCGGCGCCTTCACCGCGTTCTTCGCGGCGACCGTCGGTCTGGTGCAGAACGACATCAAGCGCGTCATCGCCTATTCGACCTGCTCGCAGCTGGGCTACATGTTCGTGGCGCTCGGCGTCGGCGCCTATGGCGCGGCCATTTTCCACCTGTTCACCCATGCCTTCTTCAAGGCGCTGCTGTTCCTCGGCTCGGGCTCGGTCATCCACGCCGTCTCCGACGAGCAGGACATGCGCAAGATGGGCGGCCTGCGCAAGCTGATCCCGACCACCTACTGGATGATGGTGATCGGCACGCTGGCGCTGACCGGCGTCGGCATCCCGGTGACGGTCATCGGCACCGCCGGGTTCTTCTCCAAGGACGCCATCATCGAAAGCGCCTTTGCCGGGCACAATTCGGTTGCCGGCCTTGCCTTCGTGCTGTTGGTCGTCGCCGCCTGCTTCACCTCATTCTATTCCTGGCGGCTGATCTTCATGACCTTCCATGGCAAGCCAAGGGCCAGCCACGAAGTGATGCATCATGTCCATGAATCGCCGCCGGTGATGCTGGTGCCGCTGTTCATCCTGGCGGCGGGTGCGCTGTTTGCCGGCATCATCTTCCACAACTCCTTCATCGGCGAAGGTTACGCCGAGTTCTGGAAGGCGTCGCTGTTCACGCTTCCGGACAATCATATCCTGCACGAGATCCATGAACTGCCGCTGTGGGTCGAACTGTCGCCCTTCATCGCCATGATCGTCGGCTTCGCGCTGGCCTGGAAGTTCTACATCCGCTCGCCGGAGATGCCGGTCAATCTCGCCGCCCAGCATCGCGGGCTCTACGCCTTCCTGCTCAACAAGTGGTATTTCGACGAGCTCTATGACTTCCTGTTCGTGCGGCCGGCCAAGCGCCTCGGCACCTTCCTGTGGAAGACCGGCGACGGCACCATCATCGACGGGATCGGGCCGGATGGCATTTCGGCGCGCGTCGTCGATATCACCGACCGTGTCGTCAAGCTGCAGACCGGCTACCTCTACCATTATGCGTTCGCCATGCTGATCGGCGTTGCCGCACTCGTCACCTGGATGATGCTCTGATGACCGCCTGGCCAATCCTCTCGCTGGTCACCTTCCTGCCGCTGGTTGGTGTGCTGCTTATCCTGTTCATCAGGGACGACAGCGACAATGCACGCCGCAACATCCGTGCCATCGCGCTGCTGACGACGACGTTCACCTTCATTGTCTCACTGTTCATCTGGACCGGTTTCGACAATTCGCAGGCGGGCTTCCAGTTCGTCGAAAAGGTCGCCTGGCTCGACTCCGGCATCTCCTATCACATGGGCGTCGACGGTATCTCGATGCTGTTCGTCATCCTGACGACATTCCTGATGCCGCTCTGCATCCTGGCCTCTTGGGAATCGATCGAGAAGCGCGTCAAGGCCTACATGATCGCCTTCCTGCTGCTCGAAACGCTGATGATCGGCGTGTTCTGCGCGCTGGACATCGTGCTGTTCTACGTCTTCTTCGAAGCCGGCCTGATCCCGATGTTCATCATCATCGGCGTCTGGGGCGGCAAGCGGCGCGTCTACGCCTCGTTCAAGTTCTTCCTCTACACGCTGGCCGGCTCGGTGCTGATGCTTCTCGCCATCATGGCGATGTTCTACCAGTCCGGCACGACCGACATCCCGACGCTGTTGACGCATAATTTCCCGGCCAACATGCAGACATGGCTATTTCTAGCCTTCTTCGCCTCCTTCGCGGTGAAGATGCCGATGTGGCCGGTCCACACCTGGCTGCCCGACGCGCATGTCGAGGCACCGACGGCTGGCTCGGTGATCCTGGCCGGCATCCTTTTGAAGATGGGTGGGTACGGCTTCCTGCGCTTCTCGCTGCCGATGTTCCCGCTGGCGTCCGAAATGTTCGCGCCACTGGTCTTCGCGCTCTCCGTCGTCGCCATCATCTACACGTCGCTGGTGGCGCTGATGCAGCAGGACATGAAGAAGCTGATCGCCTATTCGTCCGTCGCCCATATGGGCTTCGTCACCATGGGCATCTTCGCCATGAACCAGGAAGGCGTGCAGGGCGCCATCTTCCAGATGCTGAGCCACGGCCTCGTCTCCGGAGCCCTGTTCCTGTGCGTCGGCGTCATCTATGACCGCATGCACACGCGTGAGATCGCGGCCTATGGCGGCCTGGTCAACAACATGCCGAAATACGCCACCGTGTTCCTGATCTTCACCATGGCCAATGTCGGCCTGCCGGGGACATCAGGCTTCATCGGCGAGTTCCTGACCATGCTCGGCGTGTTCCGGGTCAACACCTGGGTGGCGTTCTTCGCCGCCTTCGGCGTCATCCTGTCGGCAGCCTATGCGCTGTGGCTCTACCGCCGGGTGATCTTCGGCGCGCTGACCAAGGACAGCCTCAAGGGCCTGCTCGACCTGTCGACGCGCGAGAAGGTGATCATCTACCCGCTCGTCGTTCTGGTCATCTTCTTTGGCGTCTATCCCGCGCCCGTCTTCGACGCGACGGCCGAATCGGTCAAGTCGCTCGTCACCAATGTCACTGCATCCATCGGCGCCGCGCAGACCGCGGCGGCGAACTGACCCAGGGGTTTTGCGAACCATGACGCCGGACCTTTTCGCCAGCCTGTCGCTCTCGACACCGGAGCTGATCCTTGCCGTCGGCGCGCTCGCGCTGTTGATGGTCGGCGCCTATTCGCGTGCCAACACCAGCACCCTGGTGACCGGCCTGGCGGTGGCCGTGCTGGTGGTCGCGGGCGCCTGGATGATCTTCTACACCGGTCAGGGCAGCGCCTACGGCAATGCCTTCATCCAGGATTCCTTCTCACGCTTCATGAAGGTGCTGGCTCTCGTCGGATCGGCGGTGACGCTGCTGATGTCCGGGCGGTTCGCCAAGGCCGAGCATTTCGACAAGTTCGAATATCCGGTGCTGGTGCTTTTGTGCACCCTGGGCATGATGCTGATGATCTCGGCCAACAGCATGATCGGGCTCTATCTCGGCCTCGAACTGCAGTCGCTGGCGATCTATGTGCTGGCGGCGATCCATCGCGACAATCTGCGTTCGACCGAGGCCGGCCTGAAATACTTCGTTCTCGGAGCGCTCTCGTCGGGCATGCTGCTCTATGGCATCAGCCTGGTCTACGGCTATACCGGCAACACCGGCTTCCAGGAAATCGCGTCCGCGCTGGGCAGCGGCGAGCGTCAGCTTGGCCTCGTTTTCGGCCTCGTCTTCGTTCTGGCGGGACTTGCCTTCAAGATATCGGCGGTGCCATTCCACATGTGGACGCCCGACGTCTATGAGGGCGCGCCGACGCCGGTCACGGCCTTCCTGGCGGCTGCGCCGAAGATGGCGGCGATGGCGCTGATGGTGCGGGTCACCATGGGCGCGTTCAAGCCGATCGCGTCCGACTGGCAGCAGATCATCGTCTTCATCTCGATCGCCTCGATGGTGCTGGGCTCATTCGCGGCCATCGGCCAGACCAACATCAAGCGGCTGATGGCCTATTCCTCGATCGGCCACATGGGCTATGCTCTGGTCGGGCTCGCCGCCAACAGCGAGGCCGGCGTGCGCGGCGTCGCCATCTACATGCTGATCTATCTGGTGATGACGCTCGGCACCTTCGCCTTCATCCTCGCCATGCGCCGCAAGGAAGGCAATGTCGAGCAGATCAGCGACCTGGCCGGCCTGTCGTCGACCAATCCGATCATGGCGACGATCCTGACCATCCTGATGTTCTCGCTGGCCGGCATTCCGCCGCTCGCCGGATTCTGGGGGAAATGGTACGTCTTCCTGGCGGCCATCAATGCCCATCTCTACGCGCTGGCGATCATCGGCGTGCTGGCCTCGGTGGTGGGTGCCTATTACTATCTGCGTATCATCAAGATCATGTGGTTTGACGAGCCGGTCGGGGGCTTCGTGCCCATGGCCAGCGAACTGCGCCTGGTGCTCGGCGTCTCCGGCGCCTTCGTGCTGTTCTATGTGCTGATCGGCGGCCCGATCGGCACCTATGCCGAAGCTGCCGCCAAGACATTCTTCTAGACGGCATGGCGTTTCGGCTGGCTCCAACCTCGGCATCGGAAGGGTTCCGGCTCGAGGCCCATGACAGTATCGGCTCCACCAACACGGTGGCGCTCGACCATGCCAGGGCCGGAGATCCCGGAAAACTGTGGGTCGTTTCCAGCAAGCAGGAAAGCGGGCGCGGGCGGCGCGGACGCGTCTGGGCGACGCCCGAAGGCAACCTGGCCGCGACGCTGCTGGTCATCACCGCCGGCGAACTGCGCCTTGCCGCGACAATGGGCTTCGTGGCCGGGCTGGCGCTGGCCGACGCGCTCGACGCCGTGGTGCCGAAAGGGCGTATCGCCATTGGCGTCGACGGTGCAAGCGCGAGCAAGAACCGTTTCGAACTGAAATGGCCGAACGACGTGCTCGCCTCCGGCGCCAAGCTGGCCGGCATCCTGCTGGAATCGGCTGTCCTCGACAGCGGTCGCTTCGCCGTTGCCGTCGGCATCGGTGTCAATGTAGTGGCATATCCCGAGGATTTGCCCTATCCCGCCACATCGCTACGGGCATTGGGTGCTGCATGCGACGCAGAAACGCTGTTCCTGGCGCTATCGGATGCCTGGAGCGAGAATATCCGGCTGTGGGATGAAGGGCGTGGCCTTGCCGCCGTCAGGCGGCGCTGGCTGGCGCGCGCGGCGGGCCTGGGCGGCGAGGTTGCTGTCAGAATTGACGGCAATGTGGTGCGTGGCGTGTTTGAAACCATTGACGAGGACTGTCGTTTCGTGATCCGCGACGATAAGGGTTCGGTTCAAACGATCGCCGCCGGCGACGTGCATTTCGGCGCGGTCGCGTCGGCCGGGGCCTAGGGCCGTTCAGGAACGGCTCTACCTCTTTGTATTTGCGCAATTCGCGACGGAAATCGTTAAACAGTTTTCGCGCAGTTGCTTTTATTGGCTGGCCCGGGGCCAGGAAGGACAAAATCATGGCGCAAGCGGAAAACGCCGAACTCGTCTTCGTGCCGCTCGGTGGCGTCGGCGAGATCGGTATGAACTTCGCCCTCTACGGCTATGGCCCGCCCAGAGCGCGGGAGTGGATCGTCATCGATGTCGGCGTGACGTTTCCAGATGCCAGCCTGCCGGGCGTGGACCTGGTGCTGCCCGATACGCGCTTCATCGAGGAGAACCTTGCCAATCTGCGCGGCATCATCATCACCCATGCGCATGAGGACCACTATGGCGCGCTGCTCGACACCTGGCCGAAGCTCAAGGTTCCGGTCTGGATGACACCGTTCAGCGCCGGATTGCTGGACGCCAAGCGACAGGGCGAGCATGGCGCACCAAAAATACCGGTGACGATCTACAGACCAGGCGAGACTTTCACGGTCGGGCCGTTCCAGATCGAGGCCATTCCCGTGGCGCACTCGATTCCCGAGCCGATGTCGCTGGCGATCACCACGCCCGCGGGGACCGTCATTCATACCGGGGACTGGAAGATCGACCCCGAGCCGACGATCGGACCCAAGACCGACGAGGCGCGCTTTCGCGCCTATGGCGACAAAGGCGTGCTGGCGCTGATCTGCGATTCCACCAACGCGATGCGGGAGGGGGACTCACCGTCGGAAGTGGCGGTGGGCCAAGGCCTCAAGGGTGTTATCCAGGCCGCCAAGGGCCGTGTCGCCGTCACCACTTTCTCCTCCAATGTCGGCCGCATCGTCTCGATTGCCAGGGCGGCGCGCGACGCCGGCCGGCAATGCCTGGTGCTCGGCCGTTCGCTGAAGCGCGTCATCGATGTCGCCGGCGAACTCGGCTACATGGACGGCCTGCCGGAGTTCATCGCCGAGGAGGATTTCGGGTTCATCCCGCGCGAAAACCTCGTCATCATCTGCACCGGCAGCCAGGGCGAGCCGCTGGCGGCTCTTGCCAAGCTGTCGCGCGATGAGATGAAATCGGTGTCGCTGACAGCCGGCGATACCGTGGTGTTCTCCTCGCGCACCATTCCCGGCAACGAGAAGGCAATCCTCGAGATCAAGAACCGGCTGATCGATCTCGGCATCAAGATCATCGAGGATGGCGACGCGCTGGTGCATGTCTCCGGCCACCCGCGCCGCAGCGAATTGCGCAAGATGTATGAATGGGTACGCCCGCAAATCGGCGTTCCGGTGCATGGCGAGGCGGCGCATCTGGTGGCCCAGGGGTCACTGATGTCGATGTCCGGCATCGGCCAGGTTGCGCAGGTGCGCGACGGCGACATGCTGCGGCTCGCTCCCGGCCCGGCCACCATCATCGACCAGGTGCCGTTCGGCCGCATCTACAAGGATGGCCGGCTGATCGGCACCGACCAGGCCATGGGGATCCGCGACCGGCGCAAGCTGTCCTTCGCCGGTCATGTCGCGGTCAATGTCGTGCTCGACGACAAATACGAGCTTGCCGGCGACCCTGATCTGGTCGCCATCGGCGTTGCCGAGGCCGATGCGCGCGGCGACACGCTCGAGGACCTGATGATCGATGCGGCGGTCGGCGCGGTGGACTCAATTCCCCGTCAGCGTCGAAGAGACCTCGACCTGGTGCAGGAAGCGGTGAGGCGCGCCGTCCGCGGCGCCGCCAACGAAGCCTGGGGCAAGAAGCCGCTGGTGACGGTGTTCGTCACGCGGTGACGAACGGGGGAATGGGGGAGTAAAGCAGTAGGGCAGTAGGGAAAAATGAGCCGTTTGCTTCTTCTGTCTTGTTTTCCCTATTGCCCAAAGCGGAGCGCTCTATGCTCGGACGATTGAACCATGTCGCACTTGCAGTGCCGGATCTGGCGGCGGCCGTTGCCGCCTATCGCAACACGCTCGGCGCCGAAGTGACCGAGCCGCAGGCGCTGCCGGAGCACGGCGTGACCGTGGTTTTCGTCAATGTCGGCAACACCAAGATCGAGCTTCTTGAACCCCTGGGCGAGGGCTCGCCAATCGCCGCCTTTCTCGACAAGAACCCTTCCGGCGGTATGCATCATCTCTGCTACGAGGTCGCCGATATCCTGGCCGCGCGTGACCAGCTCAGGGCTTCAGGCGCCCGCGTGCTGGGCGACGGCAACCCGAAGACCGGGGCGCATGGCAAGCCGGTGCTGTTCCTGCACCCGAAGGATTTCTTCGGCACGCTGATCGAACTGGAGCAATCATGAGCTGGGTTTCGTTCACGGCGCTGTTTTTCGCGACATGGTGGGTCGTCCTGTTTGCCGTGCTGCCATTCAGCATCAAGACGCAGGACGACGATCAAGATGTGACGCTGGGCACGGTTTCGAGCGCGCCGCGCGGGTCGCACATGCTGCGCGCCGTGCTGCGCACGACTGTCGCCACGACGATCCTGATGGGGATCTTCTATTGGCTGACGCATGTGTTGGGATACAGCCTCAACGACATCCCCCACATCGTCCCCGAATTCGGCCAAACCTCGGCGAAATAGGCGGCCGGTAAAGCGATTGTCTCACCGTCTGGAGCTATGCGCCGCGCTGGGCAATGTAGCTCCGTCTTCAGCTCGGACAGATGCTGACCCAAGGTAAAGCGGTTTGGCAACTTGCCGCGTTAAGCAGGTGATTGCACAAAAAAAATGCAAGGCACAAGGCCTTGCAATTTAAACGCGTCCGATCTGTTTCCGGTTTCCGGCGGCAGCGAGTAACCGCGCCTAGATCGCATCCTCCCAAGACTTTGACCGCGTAGGAGAGCAGATTTTTCTCTGCTCTCTCGGTTATCAGGGCACATTAGCCTAACGTGGAGGAAAATGTCACGAAGAATTTTGCCTCTAAACAGGCATTCTCGTGCTGCACTGCACAATAGTGTGGCAGCCTTTGCTTGGGAAACGATCATTAACATCGGCGCGGCCTTTGCCAGACTTCCCGCATCGGCATGCCTGGAGAATTGGAGCGCCGAAACCAAAGACATCGTGCCGTCTCGCCCTCGGCTGGTCTATTTCGCGAGGCCGGAACCAGCCATCGCTTTCTCGACCATGGCGATCCAACCCGCGTTGACGCCCGGCAGGCGTCCCTCGGATTTCAGGCCGGTGAGCATGGCCAGCGCGGCCTCGAGATTTGTCGACGGATCAACCCCGACGATAGCCAGCTTGTAATGGCTGTAGGCGGCATCGAGCGTGCGCTGTGCATTGCCCGGGTCGGCTTGCAACTGGGCCTTGGCGATGCCGAAACCGGCTTGATACTCAACGGCGGCGCCGGCTTTGTCGCCGTTGTTCATCAGCACGTCGCCGATCCGGTTGTGGCTTACCGCAAGGTCGCGCTGCCATTCGGCATTGTCGGGGTCGAGTTCGGCCAGGTATTCGGCAACGGCTTGCGCGGAACGATGGTTCGCGAGGGCGCCATCGAAGTCGCCGGCCTCGTTGCGTGCATCGGCGACCTTGCCCAGTGCCAGTTCGAGGTCGCGCCGCCACAATGTGTTGGCGGGGTCCCGCGTCACCAATTGGCGCCCGATCTCGACACTGCGCTGGTAAGGCTCGAAAGCCTTGTCGTTGTGCCCGGTCAACCGCCGCAGGTCGCCGATGGCGTTGAGGCTGACGCTGATATCGCGTTGCAGTTCCGCTTCGTCCGGCATCTTGCCTGCCAGCGCCTCCGTGATCCGCAGCGATTGTTCATATTCGGCGAGCGAGCTTTCCAGGGCATTGGTCAGCATGAGCGCCAGCCCGACCTTGGAATGGCTGACGGAAAGGTCTCTCCGAAAGCCGTCATCGTCCGGCGCCTGCTCGACCAGGAATTCGGCCAACTTGAGCGCCGAGCGGTAGTTCGCCAACGCCCCGGGCCCGTCGCCCGAAACCCGCATGGCATCGCCGATGCGATTGAAGCAGACGGCGTAGTCGCGCAGGTACGCAAATGTCGGCTCCTTTTCGAGGATAACCTTCATCGTGGCGAGCGCCTGCTGGTAAAGCACGATCGCGCCGGCGATGTCGCCGACCGCCATCTTGACGTCGGCAACCTTGTTTTGCGCCACGACAAGGTCGCGCTGGTGGTCGATCTTGCCGGGGTCGGCGGCCGCGCGTTTCTCGGCGGAACGGACCATGGCATCGTAGGCCGTGCCGGCTTCCCGCAAATGGCCGACAGTGGTTTCCAGCGTGCCGATCAGTTCCCAGGACAGGGTCTGCTGGTAGCGGGCGTCGTCCGGTATGTCGAAACCCTCGACATCGGCGTAGAGCGCCACCGCCTTGCGGTAGTCGTCGAGGGCGAGGTCGTAGCGCAATTGCGCGCGCGAGGCGCCGCCCGCGAGATAATGCGTCGTTGCCTCCGACAGCGTACGCTCGATGAAGCGGGCCTTCAGATCGTCGCGCGACTTGCCGTCGATATCCGCCGCCTTGCCAAGCAGCGCACGCGCCTCGTCGAACGAGCCCAGTGCCAATTGGGCTTCGGCCTGCTGGCGCAGCGCCGTCGCCTGTGGATCGGAGGAGGCGAAAGCGCGCAGATCGGCCTGGACCTTGGTGAAAGCATCGGCCGCCTCCTGGAGCTTCTGCCGCCGCAGCGTCGGCTGCATCGCCTTGCCGTCGGAGGTGATGAGCGCGGCATAGAGGGGCGCCAGCGGCATGTCGGCGTTCGCCGCCACCGCCTCGACCTCGACGCGCAGGTCCGGCGTGACATCGGCCATCGCGAGCAGCAGACGATCGCGCTCGGGCAGGGCGTCCTTGCTTGCCTTAGCGGCGAAGAAAAGCCGCGGCAAGCCGCTCTCGACATAGGGAAGCTGTCTGCCGCGCGACAGGTCGTAGACCTGCTGCTGAACCAGCGTCAGCACGGAGCGTATCTCCAGCCCGTCCGTCGGCAGGAATTTGGCCAAGGCGGCGGAAAACTCGGAATTGCCGGACGCGCCGTCCGATGCGGTCTGTCCGGGCGCCGCAGAAAAGGCAAACAGCACGTTTTCCGCCCGACCCATGCGCCCGAGCCCTGGCTTGACGGTTGCCTTCACTTCTTGCGTGAGGGGGACCACGCCGCGTCCTTCGCCGGACTGGCTGTCTCCGGATTGGCCAAAAGGATCCGTTCGGCAAGCATCGAGCACGACGAGACCGATCCTGCCGACAGCGGCGACGGTCTCGCGCACCTCCTCGAGAGGAAGGGTCGTGGCCTTCAGCCGGTCCAGCGACGACGGGTCCGCATCGATCGGCAGAAGACGGTTGTCGCCCGCGATCTCGACGCCATGACCGGAGAAATAGATCAGCGCGACATCGGCGCCGGCCGCATCATCGCGAAAGTCGTCCAGCGCGCGGCGCATGCGCTTCAAGTCACGGTTTGCTTCGCTGGTGACGTCGAAACCGAGTTTCTTCAGCGCCGATTCGATCGTGCGGCTGTCGTTTACCGCGTTTTTCAGGGGACGCGCGTTCCGGTAGTCGTCGGCGGCCAGGATGAGCGCGACCCGCCGCTCGGCATGGGCCGCCGAGACGAAAAAGATCGCCAGCATGACTGCCAGGTAAAAGCGCAATGACCCAATCCACCCGAAGCCTACAAGTCCCATGGCCGCGCCGCGCATGCAAGCCGGCGCGCCAGGATCAAGGGACGTGAAAGATCGCGGGCGCGAAGGCGTCGATGTGCCGCCTTCGCCGGGTTCCCATTCCGCCATGAAATGGCTATGAAGCCGGGTCAAGCAAGCCGAAGTCGCGTCGATTCTGACGCGGCCCTCCTCAGTCACGGACCAGTCCATGCGGTTGTCGCGCTATTTCCTGCCCATCCTCAAAGAAAATCCGCGCGAGGCCGAAATCGTCTCGCATCGGCTGATGCTGCGCGCCGGCATGATCCGGCAGCAAGGGCAGGGCAGTTTCTCGTGGCTGCCGCTGGGCAAGCGGGTGCTGGACAAGGTCTGCCGCATCATCCGCGAGGAACAGGATCGCGCCGGCGCCCTGGAAATCCTGATGCCGACGATCCAGTCAGCCGATCTGTGGCGCGAAAGCGGCCGCTATGACGACTATGGCAAAGAGATGCTGCGCATCAAGGACCGGCAGGACCGCGACATGCTCTACGGCCCGACCAACGAAGAGGTCGTCACCGAGATCGTGCGCGCTTATGTCAAGTCCTACAAGGATTTGCCGCTCAATCTCTACCACATCCAATGGAAGTTCCGCGACGAGGTGCGGCCGCGCTTCGGCGTCATGCGTTCGCGCGAATTCCTGATGAAAGATGCCTATTCCTTCGACCTCGATTTCGAGGGCGCAAAGGCCGCCTATAACAGGATGTTCGTGTCTTACCTGCGGACCTTCACCCGCATGGGCCTGCAGGCGATCCCGATGCGGGCCGACACCGGCCCGATCGGCGGCGACCTCAGCCATGAATTCATCATCCTGGCCGAGACCGGCGAGAGCCAGGTCTTCTGCCATCGCGACTATCTCTCCCTCGATGTGCCCGACGAGACGACCGACTTCGGCAACGACGCCGAGATCGGCGACATCGTGACGACCTGGACGACGCCCTACGCCGCCACGGACGAGATGCATGACGACGCGGCATGGGAAAAGATCGGTGACGCCGACAGGGTTTCGGCGCGCGGCATCGAAGTCGGCCATATCTTCCATTTCGGCGACAAATATTCCAAGCCGATGGGCGCCAAGGTGACCGGTCCCGACGGCAAGGACCATTTCGTCTCCGGCGGCTCCTACGGCATCGGCCCGTCGCGGCTGGTCGCGGCGATCATCGAAGCCAGCCATGACGACAACGGCATCATCTGGCCGGAAGAGGTGGCGCCGTTCGACATCGGACTGATCAGCATGAAGGCCGGCGACGCCGATTGCGACCGTGTCTGCGACGAGCTCTATGCCGCCTTCACCGCCGCCGGCAAGGATGTGCTCTACGACGACACGGACCAGCGGCCGGGCGGCAAATTCGCCACCGCCGACCTGATCGGCTTGCCCTGGCAGGTGATCGTCGGACCGCGTGGCGTTGCTGCCGGCGAGGTGGAGATCAAGAACCGCAAGACCGGCGAACGCGAGACTTTGCCGATCGCCGAGGCGAAGAAGCGCTTCGGTGCCGCCGCATGAGCGCGACGGAGGCAGCACGGCCGGCGGGCGCAGGCGCCTTTTCCGTCTTCGAGCGCATGGTGGCATGGCGCTATCTGCGCTCGCGGCGCAAGGAGACGGTGATTTCGGTAATCGCCTCGATCTCCTTCCTCGGCATCATGCTGGGGGTCGCCACGCTGATCGTGGTCATGGCGGTGATGAACGGCTTCCGGGCCGAACTGCTGACGCGCATCCTTGGCGTCAACGGCCATCTGATCGTGCAGCCGCTGGATTCGCCGCTGGAGGACTACGCCCAGGTCGCCAGCCGCATCAACGGCGTGGCCGGTGTCAAATACGCCATTCCGCTGATCGACGGGCAAGTGCTGGCGCAAGGCAATGTCGGCGGCGGCACCGGTGCGCTGGTGCGCGGCATACGCGGTGACGATCTTGCCAAGATCTCCATCGTCGCCAGCAACATCAAGCAGGGTTCGCTTGCTGAATTCGACAGCGGCGAGGGGGTCGCCATCGGCAAGCGCATGGCCGAGAACCTCGGCCTGACGCTCGGCGACACGATCACCTTGATCTCGCCGGACGGCGACGTGACGCCGCTCGGCACCACGCCGCGGATGAAGGGCTACAAGATCACCGCGATCTTCGAAGTCGGCATGTCGGAATATGACACCTCCATCGTCTACATGCCGTTCTCGGAGGCGCAGCTCTATTTCAACATGGATGGGCGGGCCCAGACGATCGAGATCTATGTCGACAATCCCGACGATGTCGACGCGCTCAAGCCAAAGGTGGAGGAGGCGGCGCAGCGGCCGATCGACATGGTCGACTGGCGCCAGCGCAACGAAACCTTCTTTTCGGCCCTGCAGGTCGAGCGCAACGTCATGTTCATGATCCTCACGCTGATCGTGCTGGTGGCGGCGCTCAACATCATTTCCGGTCTGATCATGCTGGTGAAGGACAAGGGCCACGACATTGCCATCCTGCGCACCATGGGCGCCTCGCGCGGCGCCATCCTGCGCATCTTCCTGATGACGGGGGCGGCGATCGGCGTGACGGGGACGCTCGCCGGCGTGCTGCTCGGCGTGCTGATCTGCACCAACATCGAGTCCATCCGCCAGTTCTTCTCGTGGATGACCGGCAAGGTGCTGTTCAACCCGGAACTCTATTTCCTCAGCCAACTGCCTGCGAAGATGGATCCGCGCGAGACAACCTATGTGGTCCTGATGGCGCTTGGGCTGTCCTTCCTGGCGACGCTGTTTCCGGCGTGGCGGGCGGCCCGCCTCGATCCCGTCGAAGCCTTGAGGTACGAGTAGTGGCCGAGGTCATTATCGAGCTGAAGAGCGTCGAGCGGCACTACGTCCAGGGGCCGCGCAAGCTCACCATTCTCAACGGCGCCGATTTCTCGCTGAAGCGCGGCGAGATGGTGGCGCTGGTGGCCCCGTCGGGCACCGGCAAGTCGACGCTTCTGCACACGGCGGGCCTGCTGGAGCGTCCCGACGCCGGCGACGTGATCCTGGCCGGCCGTGCCTGCGGACGGCTGTCCGACGATGAGCGCACCGCGATCCGCCGCAACGATGTCGGCTTCGTCTACCAGTTCCACCATTTGCTGCCGGAATTCTCCGCGCTTGAAAACATCATGATGCCGCAGCTCATCAAGGGGCTGTCGCGCAAGGACGCGGCGGAGCGCGCCGCGCAGCTGCTCGACTACATGCAGATCGGCAAGCGCGCGACGCACCGGCCGGCCGAGCTTTCCGGCGGCGAGCAGCAGCGGGTCGCCATCGCCCGCGCCGTCGCCAATGCGCCCTTGGTGCTGCTGGCCGACGAGCCGACCGGCAATCTCGACCCGGTCACCGCTTCCTATGTGTTCGAGGCACTGGGTGCATTGGTCAAGCAATCGGGCCTCGCGGCGCTGATCGCCACCCACAATCACGAGCTGGCGTCGCGCATGGACCGCCGCGTCACCCTGGTCGACGGCAAGGTTGTTCCGCTCGGCTCGGGCTGATCCCCAAAGCTGAGACCGGGACCTCAGCTACCAATTCCAGACAATCAAAGGTTGGAGGCTGCAAACCAGCGTTTCAACTGCGCAAGAGATGTATCAGACCAGCCAGTTGCCTGCGTTACAGAGATCCATGCCCTCATGTAGTCATTGGCGGCGTAAACATGGCCGGAGCCGTGCGGAGGAAGCGTGGCGGTGACGACATCGCATACCTGCTGAAGGAAGGTCACGAGCGGAATCCATCGCAGTTCCTTGGAGACATCTGGTCCTCTGGGCGACGCCAGCCAAGCCGGAGGCCGCCAGAGGCTCTTGGCGTCAAAGAACACGATCGGATCGGAGGCATATTGCAAGTAGACGATCCGTGTCCGCCCCCACGTAGCGCCTGTGCCTGGCGGTTCCCCGGTCTGGTTCTGGAAGCGGAACAGCGAGCCGTCGCCGTAGATTGGCAACCAGACCGCGCTATCTTTCGCGCGCTTGGCGGTGATCTGGTTCCAGGTCCGGCTCTCATAGGGAGGACCCACCCAAAGGGCGCCATCGATGGGATCTCCGAGCATATCGAATGCATCCACAGAGAGGTCGGAGTTGAGCGCGCCGAGGCTAAGCCCAAACAGATAGAGCTTCGGCCGCTTCGCTTTGGGCAAGTCTCGCCAGTGTCCGTAGATGGCCTGAAATACCGCTCGTGCGGCTTCCTTGCCATAGTCGGGTTCAGTAAGCAGCGACAGCCAGCTGGGAAGATATGAATACTGGACGGAAACCGACGCAATGTCACCGTGAGTGAGGATCTCGACAGGCGCCATCGCGGCGGGATCGACCCACCCGGTGCCTGTCGGCGTTGCTATCACGAGTACCTTGCGGTCAAAGCCGCCGATGCGAAGGAGTTCGGCCAGTGCCAGTGCGGCCCGCTCATCGGGCGTCTCGGCGGAGTTCAGGCCGACATACACCCGTAAAGGCGCCATGGAGCCTGTCCCTGCAAGTTCGGCGATATCTTGTTGACTGGGCGGCGACAGCACCCGGTTGCGACCTTCGGCACCCAAGGTGTCCCAGGCGATTGCCGAAGCCGAACTACCCGATTTCCAAGCTTCGGCTGGGGCAGCGGACTCCGGCGGGAGATAGCGGTCGACTTTCTTGTATGAGTTGTCGATGACGTAGATGAACCCACGCAGCAGGACGCCGTCGCCCACTCCCCAGAAAAGGACGGCCGACAAGATCAACCCAGAAAGCGCAGCGGCTCTAGGCGGTAACACGCGCGATATCTGGCGAGAGGCGAGACGTATTGCGCCGCGAAAAAGATGGCCTAGCGCCAGGAATACCAACGTAACGACGACGGCAACGCCCGCGATCAGGAACGGCCGCATCGTCTCGACCGGCGGCATATTCATCGCGAGCCTAATCGAATTTTGCCAATGGGTCGCGCTGGCCAGACCGGCGGACGCTATCAGCACCGCTGCCAGCAAGACCACATTGCCTGCGAGCCGCGAATACCTGAAAGGCCGGCCGCGCAGGCCAAGCCATTCCAACGCTCCGGAGACTGCCGCGCCGGCCCCGTACGCCAGCGTAAACGCCAAACCCGCAACCACCCCTTGGACCAGAGCTGTTCTGGGGATCAGGCTTGGCGTGAGGCTGGCGGCGAATGCTAACGCGCCCAGCAAGCATCCCACTCGCGAAGGTATCCAGCGCTCCCTGATCATGCCGACGAGAATTGCGAGCCGGGCTGAACGGCGGGCCTCTGATGAATGGTCTGTGTCTGAGCCAGCCACGCCGCCCCCGCCATCGCGCAAGCTTGTTAGGCAACCGTGTTCTTGTAGACGTTGCCGTCCTTCATGATCACCAGGAAATTCTTGGCCGGATCGTCGATCAGGTGGATATCCTTGATCGGATCGCCATCCACCAGAAGCAAGTCCGCGAGCGCGCCTTCCTCCACGATACCAAGCTTGCCTTCGTATGGACTCCTGAGGCCCGACAGCGTCAGCAATTCGGCGTTGGTGGAGGTTGCCATCTTCAGGATCTCCGACGGCTTGTACCACCGCGTCAGCTTGGTCAGCTGTTGCCCCTGTCTGTGAGCCACCTTGGCGTCGAACAGAACGTCGGTGCCCCACGCCGTCTTGACCTGATGTTTCTTGGTCAAGGCGTACGCGTTGTCGGTGCCTGAGAACATTTGCAACTGCTTCTTGCGATTGGGACTTCCGTCTGCAAACGGCGTGGCGTCCTGGTCATCGAGGAACGGCTGCAGGCACCACCAAATCCCTTTTTCCGCCATCAATGCCACGGTGGGCTCATCGAGAAGCTGGCCGTGCTCGATACAGGTCACGCCCGCCTCGATGGCTTGGCGGATGGCACGGGGCGTGTAGGCGTGAACCGATACATAGGTTCCCCAGTTCACCGCTGCCTCCACGCCCGCCTGGAGTTCCGGCACCGTATACTGGGTGACGTCAAGCGGATCGAACGACGACGACACCCCACCTCCGGCCATCATCTTGATTTGCGAAGCGCCCAGGGCCAGCTGCTCACGGGCTCTCTTGCGCACTGTGCCGGCATCGTCCGCGATCGCCGCCCCGTTGATCTTTTCAGAATGGGAAAAGGCGTCAGGGGCCGCCGGCAGGTTGTTTGGAAACCGGAAGTCGCCATGCCCACCCGTCTGGGAAATGAAGGCGCCGGAAGGCCAGATACGAGGCCCTGCCGCAAGTCCCACATCGATACCTCTCTTGAGGCCAAAACACGGCCCGCCCATGTCGCGGATCGTCGTAAAGCCACGCATCAATGTCTCAGCAGCCGCCTTTACCGCCGCGACGTTGATGAAGCCGATATCAGCAGTCAGGATGGCGGCCTGCGGGATGTCCGAGAACATGATGTGTGTATGTGCGTCGATGAGACCTGGCATGATTGTGCGGCCCTTGCCGTCGACACGCGTAGCCTCATCCGGCGCGTCGACCGGTGAGGTTGACACTGCCTTGATCACGTTCCCAACCACAAGGACGTTCGAAGGGCCGGACAGGGTTTCGGTGCCATTGAAAATGCGCACATTTTCGAACAGGACAGACTTGGGGGGCGCCGCTTGGGCGCGTGTTGGCTTGATGAAGCCCGGCATGGCGAGGCTGGCAAGCGTCGCGCCGGCTCCCAGAAAGAAGCCGCGCCGCGACAAATCCGAATTCATCATGTGTGTCAGCGACTGAAGCCTGGGATCGCAGCACGGGCAGTCAGCGTCGCTGACAAGATGCTTGTATTTGCTTCCTATACGCAAAACCATGGTTCACCCGTGTTAGCTCGTCTCGGGTCAGAACGGGCTGGCTGTCAAAAGACCAAGGACATGCCGACGACCGGCCCGTGCTGGACGACGTCCCAGCGAAACTTGTTGCCCGTGAAATCATCGGTCTCATAATCTTGCGACAGCGCTCGATAGCCAACGCGCAAGATGGCTGGATGATCAAACACAAAGGTCCGATAACCGAGGTAGGCCTGAGCGTTGACGCTCAGCTTTGAACCCACGCCAAAGCCGCCGACGTCAACCTCGCCGAACAGATTCCAATGCTCACCAAGGTCTAGATTGGCTCTTACACCAACGAACGGATCGGTCCAATCTGCCTGGCGTGGCTCGGTCAGGCCAAGCGCCTCAACCCCGGCTTCAAGCCTTGTCCAGCGGACACCGATGGTGGGCTCAATTCCGAAGCGCTGCGGATCGCCAAATGCAGTGTTGCCGCCGAGCTGCTTCTCGTAGATGCGATAGTACATGCCAGCACCGAGGCTTGTTACCCGCGTCCCGAGCCCGACGGAATTCGCGAAGATTTCTTCCTCTTGGCTCGTCCTGGCATATTGTCCGTCAAAGTAGACGCCGAAAGTGCCGTTGGTGGCCTCGATGTTGCCCATGAACGCAAAGTCCAGATGCTTGAGAACATCTGAGAAAGGCAGGTCGACGTGACCATCGAAACCGGCCAGAGATGCATTGCCGTTGAGCGAGGTCGCCCACACGTAGGGGCTGACGATGATTTTCCAGTCGCCGTCATGTGCATAGGGGGCTCGGGCAGGATCGGCGGCTTGAGCACAACCCAAGCCAAGACAGAGAAACGATGCCGACGACAAACTCAAAAAGGAAAAATGGGCCACCGGTGCCGTTCTCAAAGTGCTCGACGCCCCGATTGGTGAAGTTCGGCAAGGCCGGAAAGTCCAAGATATCAGGCGCATTCCCTGACAGGATACTTCAAACCGTGCAAGATCTGCCATTGCTGCCCCAAAGAGCGCAAAAGCGACGACGATTATCATGTAGATTGTAAGCAATGCCTTCGTATCCTACAGATATTTAGTTCCCCTAATCCGACGACTATTCACAGACTGTTCTTGTAAATTTTTCCGCCTTGTCACCGGGCATGCGGAAGTCCCCGTGTCCTGACGTCTGCGAAATCATGGCGCCGCTGGGATAAATGCGCGGCCCGATCGCCTTGCCTTGATCGATCATGGTTTGACCCCGAAGACGGGACCACCGACATCTCGCACGGATGTGATCCCGCGCAGCAACATCTTGCGGGCCTCGTCGTCGGCGGTCTTCTCAAGCGATTCGAAGGTGCTGTTCGGGTCCAGCATCTGCGACTGGCTGCTGCCGGTCATGAATATGTGCACATGGTTGTCGATCAAACCTGGCATCAGCGTGCGACCACCGCCGTCGATCAGCAGGGCGCCTTGCGGCGCTTCCATGCGACCTTTCTCAATCGCTGAGATCGCATTCCCGTCCACCAGGACGCTCATGTCCTTGATGACCGTTGCGGTGTGCCCATCGAAGACGTTCACATGGACGAACAGGGTCTTTGCCGGTCCAGCGGCGCGAGCAGGCATTGTCGAGGACAGGCCCACAACGATGGCGGCAATACCGAAGATCATTTGCCTACCGGTCCGGCCGGGCGCATTGATGCGCATGAACTAAGCCTTCCAATACCCGATCGCCGGATATTCTGAGGAGAAGACTGAATCCGCTACTCAATGAGCGCACATGGGCTATGGTGTGCGACGTTAGTTGACCGACTGAGCAACAGCGGTGGTGTACCGGATGCAAAGGACGGCCGGATCGCTAAGTCAGTTCCCCATCGTCGACACGCAGGATCCAGAAGCCATGCGCGAGACGATGCTGAGCAGATATGGCGCCGTTCGGTTTGAAGCATTGCGATCCGAGCAGTTTTTTGGCCGCTCGGCGGTTGCGAATCTTGGATCGACTTCGTTGATAATGTGTGCGTACGGCGCTCCTTCGCTGGCAGAATTCCCCGAAGCCGACTTTGTCAGATTACAACTGGCCTTTTCGGGCGCAGCGCGGATCACGATAGCCGGCCAAGCTTTTTCGGTAAGTCCGGATCAACCCTGCGTAACGCCATCGGACCGCCCCTGTAGGATCGAGTTTAGTGCCGGCTACCGGCAGATTCTGATCAGAATCCAGCAAGCCAACCTTGAGCGAAAGGTCGCCTCTCTGTTGGGAGCGAAGCCCCGCGGTCGCTTGGAGTTCGCCACATCGCTCGACAAAGCTAAAGTGCAACTCGGTGGCTTAAAAAGCCTGATCCGTTTCGTGGCAGGACAACTAGCCATGTCGCAGGCCCAGTTGCCTCACCTTCTGTTGCAGGAGTTTGAAGAAACCTTGCTGGTGGCTTTTTTGACGGCTATTCCAAACTCGTTCAGTGAATTGCTGCACCGCAAGCCGAGTGAGGCCACGGCGCTACATGTCCGCCGGATCGAGGAATACATCGATACTCACTGGCAGCTACCCATGTCCGTCCAGGACCTGGCCGATGTGAGTGGGGTCGGTGCCAGGACAATCTTCGCAACATTCAAACGCTATCGCGGCTATACGCCATTCGCCTATCTGAAGATGGTTCGATTGAGAAACGCGAACGGCCTCCTCCTATCTCCGACGGAAACCACCTCGGTCACGACCGTGGCACTGAGTTGTGGATTTTCAAATCTGGGACATTTTGCAAACGACTACCAAGATGTTTTTGGTGAAGTGCCATCGCTAACCTTGGGCCGGGCCAGACAGCTTCGATAGGCATACCTTCAGCCACGCACATTTGGCTGATGAAACACGCCATGATCGCAACTCAGAAGAGCCGCAGCCATATTGACGGTCGGATGAAATACACCGGCTATTACGTCACCCCAGGAGAGGGTTAACCTCTCATTAACCGTGCGAATTTCCGCCAACATCCCATATCCCAGCGATCGTTGACATTCGAACAAAATTAGAACAAAATGCGAACAGATCAACAACAGGAGAGAGCAATGACCGATCTGGTTCAGGATGTCGTCTCGCTGGTTTGCATGAGTGCCTTTCTCGTTTCCATGGCGATCTGGATCGGCGCGATGTGACAAGGCGCTACCCGCCTACGGTGCCCGGCAAGGTGTCACAGCCATCGGGTTGGAAACCTTGAGGTGCGCAAGACCAGTCCAGCGTTTAGGGAAGTGATGAAAAGCTCCGGCCGAAGGGACTGGTCAGCCGTTAAGCTTTTCTTGCCACGGCGACATTAGGCTGCCCCTGAGACAGGGAGCAGCGCCACGTGTCGCCCATCATCACGGCCATCCTCGTGGCCAGCAATCTCGGACTGATCTTTCTTCTGATGAGCGTTCCGCTTGGGTTGCGCACGGTCAGGCTCAGCCGCCTGGTGCCAATGGACCGTCAGCGCCTCTGGCAGGCGCTGTGGCCGCTTGGTGCCGATGCCGGCTGGTCCGGTGAGATCCTGTCGGCGGAAGCGCTGGACGAGGAGGGCATGGTTCGCGTCATGCTGTCCTGGGAAGGCCGCGACGGCAAGCCGATCGAACGCAGATCGCACCTCACCGATGTTGTCGAGGGCAACAGCTTCTCCATGCGCGTCATCGACGATACGGCGCTCGACGTTTCATTCTGGAAGGATTATCGCGAGACCGTCGAACTGGTCGGCGAAGGTGGCGGCACGCGGGTCACGCTCAGCCAGACCGACCGCTACCGCGGTCTGGCCTTCCTGGTGTTCCGCTATTTCGCCATGCGCCGCGAACTCGGCAAGCTGCGGCGCTGGGCCGAGACCGGCCGGTATCGCAAGGGCGGTTGGTTCGAGCATCCGCTCAGCCAGGTCGGCTTTGCCGTGCTGTCGGCCCTGATCTTGTGGCCGTTCTTCGGTCTTCATATCGGAGGGCTGGCGCTCGCCGCGATCCTGACGTCGGTGGTGGCCTTGCACGAGCTAGGCCACATGGCTGCGTTCCGCCTGATGGGACACAGCCGGGCGCGAATGATCTTCATTCCGCTGCTCGGCGGCATCGCCATTGGCGGGCGACCCTACAACAGCCGCTTCGAAGTGGCTTTCGTGGCGCTGATGGGGGCGGGCTTCTCGGCCTTCCTGGTGCCGATCTTCATTGCCGCCAGCGTGCTCGCAGGCGGCGAGGGACACAAGGCCGCCGCCGCGCTTCTGGCCACGCTGGCGGGTTGCGCGGCCCTGTTCAACATCGCCAATCTGGTGCCGGTGTGGAAATTCGACGGCGGCCAGGTGCTCCGCCAGATCTGCCCGGGGCCGGTCGCCCTGGCGCTTGCCTCGTTCTTCCTGCTCTCGGCCTTCCTGGCGGTGGGTTGGCGGGCGGGCTTTTCCTCCGGCTTCCTGCTTGCCGCGGGAGCGGTCTTTTCAATCCTCAGCCTGCTGACAATGAGCAGCGGCGTGAAGCCGCGTCACGAGTTGCAGCCGATCCGCACCGTTGACCGCGTGGCCATGGCCGCGGCACTGCTGGCGGTGTTCGCCATCCATGGCTACGGCGTCCTTTGGGCGTCCGCCCGGTTGATCTAGAACCTTCCCAGCGAGCGTCAGGCCAGCTGGCGGGCTGCTTCGACGGGCAAGGCGGTGGCGGGGCCGAACACGTCCTCGAAGGCGGATTTCAGCGCGATATCAAGGTCCGCGATCCCGACGGGAAGGCCCAGATCGACGAGGCTGGTGACGCCGTGGTCCTGAACGCCGCACGGCACGATGCCGCTGAAGTGGCCGAGATCCGGCTCGACATTGATGGCGATGCCGTGGAAGCTGACCCAGCGCCGCAGCCGGATGCCTATCGCCGCGATCTTGTCCTCGGCCGGCGAGCCGTCCGGCAGGGAAGGGCGGTCCGGCCGCACCACCCAGACGCCGACGCGATCCTCACGCCGTTCGCCGTGAACGTTGAAGGCGGCGAGCGTGCCGATGATCCACTGTTCGAGCGCCGCGACGAAGGCACGCACATCCTCGCGGCGCCGTTTCAGATCCAGCATGACGTAGGCGACCCGCTGGCCGGGCCCATGATAGGTGTATTCGCCGCCGCGCCCGGCCGCGAACACCGGAAAGCGGTTCGCGTCGATCAGGTCCTCGATGCGGGCGCTGGTGCCGGCCGTGTAGAGCGGCGGGTGCTCGACCAGCCAGACCATTTCGCCAGCGGCTCCGCTTCGGATCGCCTCGGCACGCGCTTCCATGAAGGCTAGAGCGTCGGGATAGGCGGTGAGGCCAGGCTCGATGCGCCATTCCACCGGTGCTGAACCTGGGAGCGGCAGGAACGACGTGGCAATCTGGCTGCGTTCTGGCATGGCATGTCGCTTTTGCTTGCATGTCGCGGCCCAAAACCGCCAGGCAGTTTTGGGCGACGTGCTTTGCCTTTCATATGGCGATATCAGACCGAAAGGTCCAGTTCGCACCACGCGTTCCGCTCCCACGCAGCGTTATGCCAAATCGCCGGAGATTATTGCTCCGCGCGCACTTGTTTCACCGGAAACGATTTGCTACACGCCGCGAGCCGGTCGGTTCCGGCTCTACCACGTGCGGTCGTGGCGGAATTGGTAGACGCGCAGCGTTGAGGTCGCTGTGGGGCAACCCGTGGAAGTTCGAGTCTTCTCGACCGCACCATTCGATTTTTCGGCCGTTGAAATCATTGTGAATTTTGTGGCTTTCCCGGCACGGCTTGGTGCGGGCGTTGTGCGTTCCTGATCTTTTCCGACGCCTGAAGAGCCCGCTGGCCGGAGCCAGCAGGCTTTCCGCGTCGTGTCACAGCGCCTTTGTGACCTCAGACGTGGTTCGGGTTTGGTTTGCCAGGGAAGGGGATCGTGATCCCATCTTCCATCAGGATGTCTTTCTTGCGAGCGAAGGCGATGAAAATGCCTCGTGCGGTCTCCGCGTCGACATCTCCGACCAGAGCAGCCTTGCACGCCCGTGCGGCCGCCTTCTGTTCCGGACTGTTGCCGCACCATTCCATGACAAACTGATAGGCGTCGGCAACTGTGTTGAGTTGGCGGGGGAAGCCTAGCCCGACCCAGACACGAACCGGTTTTTCAAAGGGTTTTGATAGCATCGCAAACTCCCTTTTTTCGCCACGCCACTAAGCGACCAAGCCGCCGCCTTGTCCCCGGTTGCCGGGGATTGCCCAAGGCAAGGCAGTGTTCATGTCCTCGCAAATCCTCGCCGACCTGGCAAAGCCGCGAAATGCGTCGCGCGCCGCCGACAGCGGATAGCCGCCATCGAATGCTCTCCGGCAGGCGCGAAGGGCGGTTTCGTAGATTGCCCCGCGTCTATCTTTTGGCCATCCGTACAGAAATTCCAGGGCGTCCTCGAAGCTGGTAATTTCCTGCACGAGGCTGCTTCCGCTCTTAACAATGACAGGGCTGTCAAACATCCGATCGTTCATAGGATCCTCCAAGTCGAACGAACAATTGAGTTTTGATGTGGGCAGGGCCGAGTTGGCCAACGCCCGACGGCGATATGGTTCTTGGGATTTGCGCCGTCAAGATGCCGCTGATTTCGCCGGAACACCAACATGGGCTGCACTTCCGGCCCGTCTGTGCCGCGCGATGTTCCAAATCTCTTGCCGAAGTAAAAGACCGCCAGCTCGACCCGGCGGGCCTTTGATTCAGACATCCGATTCGGGCGGCTCGTGATCTCGGTCTCATGCCAGCTCTATTGCGGCGACCCCGTGCGGCCGCTCGAGCCCTGCATAGGCTGGCCGCCGTCGCGTTGGGCGGTGGCGTATATGATATCGGCTGCCGCCCCGTTTACCACGGACCGGAGTTCATCGAGCGTGAATTCCAACAGGTAGCGATACTTCGAACCATCGGCGTAGATGCCGTCGGCGTCGACCGACACGATCAGCAGTCCGGCGGCCCCCGGCTTGAGATCACTGGGGTTCAAGGGTCTCTGAAAGATGGTTCGAAACGTTCCTTCCCGCTTCGCGGGTCTAACCTGCATACGCACTGAGCATGTCCTCCCGATCTGCGCTTCAAGGCTGTTGGGCCCTATTTGGCTGCTGCTATTCTTCGGAGGCGGGATGTCCGTCTGGTCGGCACGGAACTATGGCTGATGAGCGCCAGGGCTAGGGAGTCTCAAGGCCTTCTCGGCCGCTAGCAGCTTCAAGAGCAGTTCCCGTTTTTCAGGGTCCGCTTCCTCCGCTAGCTTCTCTTCGAACAGCCTGATGTTTTGTTGATGCACAAAGTCATTTAGTGTGTATCGCATCGCGCGTCTCGATCTACGAGCGCAGGCGTGAAGTTGCAGTGGCAAACGATACCGCTGAACTCTCTGACGTACAACACAGCTGGGCTTTTGGTAAGATTCGTACACTCCAAGCCAGATCCAGGGTCGGCCGGAGCTGGTGTGCTGGAGGGCTCGGCCTGTAATCCAAGGTTTGCGGCAGACCGATCCACCGGTGAGTGCAGAGAGCTTGTTTTGCCCTCGGTCGGCTGGTGTTAAAGAACCGAAACCAAAGGCGTGCTCCGGCAGTGTGTCCGGTGCGAGACGAGGTCGATTGCCGCCGGTCCGCTCGCCCGACGGGCGATCGCCTTGAGCACTCCCGGAGTTGGTGGGTTTCTTACCAACGGACTCTATCGGTTGCCGCCTTCCGGCATCGGACTATGATCTGTTCATGGCCGCCCCTTCGCATCGATTGCAACCGTGGCGGAATTCGTTTTTCGGACTATCCCTTCTTTAGAAAGGGTAGCGCGAAACCATACACTTCGGCGAGTTCGTGCACCGCGAAGACGCAAGAAACTTCGAAGGCAAGCTGCAAGACTGACCCGGGAATCCAACAACTGCTGTTGAGGCTTCCAGCCGAAGAAAGGGCGCTTAAACCCTGGCAATCACGCAAAGTCGTAAAATGAACCGCCTGCGAGGATCAGAGGCGCAAAAAGGGGTGGAAGCCATCGCGTGCCAAGGCCGATTTCGATGGGCCAACCAGATGGCTTGGCTGGGAACGAATCAGGATCAACCAAGTTACGCCGAACGGCCGTTTCCGGTGGTGTCGCGATGAAGCCAGGTCAGTTCGGGCAACTGAGAGAAGCATTTGTCGATTTTCGATACAGGCTCAGGCGCGATGGGGCGGGTTCACTCCTTCGCCTCGGTCGTAAGGTGGTGGAATTTTGGAACCGCCCGCAAAGCGTCAGCGAATTCGATCGCGAGTTTGATACCGACACAGAAAAGAATGTTCCCCTATGGCGTCTGAACATTGACAGCGCCAACCGTACGCAAGGCATCCGGTATCAATCACTGGCTCCCATCCTCATCCGCAACGCGATCGAGGCTCTGCCGGCGGACCTCAACAATTTCTCTTTCTGCGATCTGGGCTCGGGAAAGGGGCGCGTCTTGATGGTTGCGTCTGAATACCCCTTCAAAGAGGTTATTGGCGTGGAGTTCTCACATGAACTGCACATCATCGCCAACAACAACCTGCGCAAGTACCGCTCTCGCAAACAGGCACGCTCAACCGTTTCGACGCTTCACCTGGATGCGGCGAACTACCGTTTTCCATCCGGCAATCTGGTGATCTTCCTTTTCAACCCGTTCGGGGAAAGCGTCCTGCGGAGCGTCCTGGCCAATCTGGAGCGCGCTCTGATCCAAGAGCCGCGAGCCGTTTGGATCATCTACTTCAACGCTGTCTTTGCGAGCGTGATCGAAGAAAGCTTCCTCTTCACCAGAGTCGAGGCGGCAATCCCGGCGGCTGTTTTCAGACATGAGGCTACTGCCATCTGACCCCGGCCGACCTCCGCTCGGGTACGGCGTTGAAGCGATCTGACAATCGCCTATTCGGCCGTTGATCCGCTTGGCATGCGCAGACACCCGACATTGCCCCAGCAGGCGGCCAGAGAATCGCCTAAGCGTCGACACGACGGTCTCGCGCGCTGGCGGATTGCGACGTCAACTCCAACGATCCTTGTGGGAACCTGCGGTTCCAGTCCGCAATGCCGACGGGCGCCATCGTGCTCGGTGATGGTTCCGGCTTGAGTCATCCACCGTCGAGCGTGTTCTTGCAGGCTCGGCTTGCCTGTCGCGGGCAGCGTTAGCGCCGCCTTTGCTTGCTGGTGTCCGATCGCACGCCGATGGCCTGAACGAAGGCACGGGCCGCAGCGTCACATGCGACGCGTGACGGCCCGTTTGCCAACAGGATGACCTCCGCGGCCTTTGCGGTCAGACCATGTTTGGCGGCGAAATGCTTCTGGTCGTATGGGTGATCGTTGGATTCAGGATCAGGGTTTTCGCGGAATCGTCCCATGTTCACCACCTCGCTGAACAGGCTTGGGCTCTGTCGGCCAAGGCGAGTTGCCGGAAATCCGCCTTGTCCGAGAATCGGTACACTTTTTGTGAAAGCCGACCAGTCTTGGTAAGAATTGGACAATAGGTGACGGCGCGATGTGCTGCCAGTCGGAGAGCAATCTTGCGGCAACACTTCCCAGGTCACCCGCCACTCGTGGGGCCTTTTTTCGGAAACCGATTCGGCGCTATCCTAGTTTTGCCGAGGACAGCGACGGGCCTCGAGATCGCGCTTCACGTGCCGCCCGAAAACCCTGAGCGGCAAGGCTCCAAAACCCACCTATGCTGGTCAAGTAGCCCGTCACCGAAAGGCGACGGGCTTTTTCATGGGCGTTGGAACGCTGTGCTTGATTGCAAATTACCCAGGTGTTGCTGGCCAAGTATCGCCTCGGCCAGGTCCGGCGTGATGATGGAGCTGCCCCCTTGGCGCAGAAGCTGCCCGACCCCGCTCTTAGTCTGGAAGCGTTCCAGCAGGCTATCATGACAGGCGAGGTCATCCTGGATTCCGGTTCGGTGGATCCTGATCTTTATGTGCTGCGAGACCAGCCTGCGAGAGGTTGCCCGAGGTTCACGTTCGCCCGAATCAGGGAAGACGCCACTGTCACAGCCTTTGCAGTCGCCATCCTCGCGGAGCCGTTGGAGGGACTCCCATGCTTCCAGATTGGATACGCCGTTCCTAAACGGTTCCAAAAACAAGGTCGTGCCAAAGCAATAGTTGACGCAGCCTTGGCAGAACTTCAAAACGACCTTGCCGATGCAATACCCGAATATTTTGTCGCCGCGGTCGTCAGCGCTGACAGCCCGATTTCGCAGGCGGTGGCGAGCGCGTCCATCTCGGCGCGGCCGCAGGTCGTCATCGACCAATCATCTAACGTGCCAGCCTTCCAGTATATGCGTAAGTTTGGGAGCCAAGCGCCGGACTTGCTCTCATCTGGTTGATCCATGAGGTCGCAAATCCGGACGCTGTGCAGTCTGGCGGCCAGCGGCGAAATGCCTTGCACCAGCCTTGACGGCATTGAGCCCTACCCAAGACCTGCGCAATAGGCGCGTTCAAACGAGACGATGGTGACCAGCGCTGTGGGCGCCGGTTTCCATTTTTCGCAACTCTCGGTCGAGGAAGTTGGTCGACGTGGCAAGAATGCCCGCAGCGATCAGTAAAAAGACAACTTGAAAAGGGGCTGGCTCCCTCATCAGAGGGGACGGTTGGCCCGAGGGTCCGCTGTCGATGCCCCACGATATTCGCGCATCCGTCTGGATGCGTCGTCATCGTTCTTTGCCCATATAGTGGCGGTGTACCGCCGACCATCGCTGACATAGGGGCAAACAAATTGTCGCATGACCATGGGCTCTCGCTGATCGGAGCGATCTTCATGAGATCGTGAGAACAATGGGGCGGTTTGCAGGTCTCACCGAGATTTGATCCGCAGGGTGCAACCGGCCAACTGGCGCGATCCTATTCCCCAAAACCGGTTTCCCCTTTTGAGTCCGATGCTTTAGACCAGACTCAGCTTTTTCGGTTTGCGATGGCGGAGGCGCTGGTGGAAGGCGAGCACGAGCGGACGACCGGCGCCAGGGCAGTCGACGAACACCACGCCGATATCTACGGCGAGGATGGCGTTGTCCTGTCATCCTTCCTGGCACAGATCGGCGCGGCGATCGCCGACCGCGACACGATCGCGCTCAAGCATGAAGTCGACGGCCTGCATCAATCGGAACTCGGTGACCTGCTCGAGGCGCTGCATCCCGAGCAACGGCGGGCGCTGGTCGAACTCCTGGGCGCGGATTTCGACTTCTCCGCGCTGACCGAGGTCGACGAAAAGATCCGCATGGAGATCGTCGACAACCTGCCCAATGCGCGGATCGCGCAGGCGGTGCAGGAACTCGATTCCGACGACGCGGTCTACATTC
>NZ_JBAZUD010000060.1:0-29236 GCF_041661565.1 Mesorhizobium sp. | reverse complement strand
GAAGCCGATCAGCGTCTGCAGGAGGATCGTCCAGAACACGAAATGCGCCGTCGTCTGCATGGCGATCCAGACATCGCTATCGCCGAGGATGCGCCGATAATTGGCGAAGCCGAGGTTCTTCACGACTTCATTTGGACGGTTGGCCCGGTAGTTGGTGAATGACAGATAGATCGCCCAGAACAACGGGAAGATGTTGATGGCGAGCAGCAACAGGATCGTCGGCGAGATGAACAGCCAGGCCAGGCCCTTGTCGCTGATGCCGCGGACCTTGCGAGCCAACGGTTCCGGGGTCGCCCGGGCAACGTTCTCCGCGGTCCGATTGAGCATGGTCAGTCCTGCTTCGGTCACTTCAGCTCGTCTCTGTGATGGAATTTATCTGAACCGCGTTCCGTGCCAAGTGCGGCACGGGACCAGGGCATGATGCCGAAAAGTGCGAAGCGGTTTCGGACGACATCATTCTCACCCTCACTTGGCCCGGAGGCGGATGTTCCAGGTCGTTTGGCCTGAAATCATCCGGCTCCGGGGGGCCGGCTCGGGAGGAGCCTTGCGGTTACAGCTTGCCGTCGTCCTGGAAGACCTGCGTCCAGTCCTTGACCAGCCCGTCGAGCGCGTCCTTGGCCGAGCCCTGGCCGGCGACGACATAGTCATGGAAGCGCTTTTGCGAGGCCTGCAGCAGCGGCGCGTAGCTCGGCTCGGCCCAGAAGTCCTTCACGATGGCCATCGAGTCGAGGAAGGTCTGCGCATAGGGCTGGCTCGCCGGGAACTTCGGATCCTTCACCACCGCGTTGAGGCAGGAATAACCACCGAGCGACCACCACTTGGCCTGCACGTCCTTGTTGGCGAACCACTTGATGTATTTCAGCGCCTGCTCCTGCTTGTCGGAATAGGACACCACGGAGATGCCCTGGCCGCCGAGCTGGGCGAACTGGGCGCCGCCGGGACCCTTGGGATTGACGAAGTAGCCTATCTTGTCGCCGCCGACATTCTCGTCCTTCTGCAGGCCCGGCCAGGTGAAGGCGAAATTCATGTGCATCGCCACCTGACCGGATTTGAAGGCATCGACGCCTTCACCCATGTAGCTGTTCGACGCGCCCGGCGGGGTGCAGCAATCATAGAGCGACTTGTAGAACTCCAGGCCCTTCACCGAGTCGGCCGAATTGACGAAGCCTTCCATGTCGTAGGGCTTCTTCGGGTTTTCGTACTGGAAGCCGTAGCTGTAGAGCACGTCCATGGCGCCCATGGTGATGCCTTCCGAGCCGCGCTCCGTGTAGATCGAGGCGCCGTAGACGGTCTTGCCGTCGACCTGCCGCTTCTGGAAGAATTCGGCGATCTGCTTCAACTGGTCGAAGGTGGTCGGCGCACCGAGATCCCAGCCATACTTCTCCTTGAATTCCTTTTGCAGTTCCGGCTTGGAGAACCAGTCCTTGCGATAGGTCCAGCCGACGACGTCGCCCATGGCCGGCAGCGCCCAATAATTCGGCGTGTTCTTCGGCCATTCCGAATAGCCGACGACGGTCGCCGGCACGAAGTCGTCCATGCTGATCTTCTCCTTGTCGAAGAAGTCGTTCAGCTTGACGTAGTGGCCGTTCTCGGCGGCGCCGCCGATCCACTGGCTGTCGCCGATGATCAGGTCGCAGAGCTTGCCATGCGAGTTCAGCTCGTTGAGGAAGCGGTCGGCGTAATTGGTCCACGGCACGAATTCGAATTTCATGCCGATGCCGGTTTCCTTGGTAAAATCCTTGGACAGTTCGACAAGCGCGTTTGCCGGGTCCCAGGCGGCCCAGCACAGCGTCAGGTCTTCAGCGTGCGCGACGTTCGAGACGGCTGTCGACGCAAACATCGCCGAGGCCAGTCCCAACGCCAGTTTCAAGCTCGATTTCATGCCTTCCTCCCATTTGCGGAACGCGCCCGGATGACGCTTCCAAGAGCCTTCAACCCCTCTCCTCAGGGGCCCAAACATGGCGGCGCGCCGCGTCGCGAATGTTTAGTAATTTGTTTAGTGATGCAATTTTTACTAAACATGGCAAGTGAATTCGTCGCTGCGCCGCACCATGCCGGGGCAGGCCTCTGAAACTATTGTGAAAAGAACGAACCTCGCGAATGAACCGCGCGTCAGTCGACCCGTCTGGTGCTCACCATCACTGTCCGGATCGGCGGCGCCGGCGGCAGCAGCGCGCGGATGTCGGCGAAAGGAAAGGCAGGCTCGAAGCGAAACGCTTCCGCCAGTGAGCCCGGCACGCCGTTGCACTGACCGGCGCGAAATTCGTTCTGCGTTCGCGCGACATCGACGAAGCGGTCCGGATCCTGCGACTGATGCATGCGGATCGCCTTTGCCTTGATGGCGGCATGGGCGGAAATATCGACATAATGCGTCGGGGCAAACCCGGTGCCGCCCATCGTGTCGGCATGCAGGACCGGAACGGCGAACGACGCCGCGATGCGCACGCCGTCCGACAGCGCGCGGTGGTCGCCGTGATAGTCGTTGGGCGCATGCGTGATCGCCAGATCCGGACCGATCTCGGCGATCAGCGCCTTGAGCGCCGCGATCAGCCCCGCATCGGCCACCAGCGCGCCATCGGGGAAGTCGAGGAAGCGTGGCTCGACGCCGAGCAGGGCGGCCGCCTGGCTTGCTTCCTCCCGGCGCGCACGGGAAAGCGCCCTGGGATCGCCCATGCCGCCCCTGGCGCCATCCGTGGCTATGGCAAAATCAAGCTGTGCGCCTTGCGCCGCATAGGCGGCCATCGTACCGAACATGAAGATCTCGATGTCGTCAGGATGCGCGCCGAGGGCCAGTATCTTCAAGCTTCTCTCCCCGGAACGGAAACACGTGACGAACGGAATCCTGCTCGCCCTCATCGCCTACGCAAGCTATTCGTGTGGCGATGCCGTTGTCAAAAGCCTGGGCGGGCAGTTCACGGTGTTCGAGATCGGCTTCTTCTCGACCTTGTTCGCCGGCTGCTTCCTGTTCTTCAGCAGGCCAGCCAACGAGCGCTGGCGTGACTTTTGGCGCACCAACCGGCCTTGGGCGGTACAGGTCCGCGCCTGGGCGGGCATCGCCTCGGGCGTGCTCAGCGTCTATGCCTTCACCACCATTCCGCTGGCGGAGGTCTATGCGCTGGTGTTCCTGGCGCCGCTGTGCGTCACGATCCTGTCCACCATCATTCTCAAGGAGAAGGTCGGGCCCTGGCGGTGGCTGGCGGTCGTCTGCGGTTTCGCGGGCGTCATGCTGGTCGTCAGGCCGGGTTTCCGCGAGTTGCATCTTGGCCATCTCGCTGCCTTCACCATCGCGTTCCTGGCAGCCACCAACGTCATCCTGATGCGGTCACTGGCACAGGAGGAAAAACGCACCACGATGCTGGGCGTGCTGGTCGGCTATGGGCTGCTGTTCAACGGCATCGGCGCCGCCGCCACCTCGTTCACCCTCCCCGACGCAAGGCAGCTGGTGTGGCTGGTGGTGGCGGGCGCCTTCACCGCCGGGGGACAGCTGCTGCAATTGCTGGCGGCCAAATACGCGCCGGCCAACCGCGTCGCGCCGACGCATTATTCGCAGATCGTCTGGGCGGTGATCCTCGGCGCGCTGTTCTTCCAGGAATATCCCGACTGGCTGTCGCTGGTCGGCCTCGCGGTCGTCGGCGGCTCCGGCCTGCTGACCATGGTGCGCGAGGAGGCAAGGCTGGGCACGGTGCGCTGGAACCCATTTTCGCGCACCAGGCTTTGAGCCGGTTGCACGGCCATGGCGACCGCTGATATGCGGACGCGATGACCACGAGACCCTTGCCGGAGCTTCCGGTGTCAGCCGTGCTGCCGGCGCTGGGCGAAGCGCTCGGCCATGGCAACAGCGCCGTGCTGGTGGCGCCGCCCGGCGCCGGCAAGACGACGCTGGTGCCGCTGGCGCTGCTCGATGCGGCCTGGCTGGGTGCCGGCAAGATCGTGCTTCTCGAACCGCGCCGGCTCGCCGCGCGCGCCGCGGCGCGCCGCATGGCTGAATTGCTGGGCGAAGAGCCGGGCGCCACTGTGGGCTACGCCATGCGCATGGAGAACCGCACCTCCGCCCGGACGAGGATCCTTGTCGTCACCGAAGGCGTGCTGGCGCGCATGATCCTCGACGATCCCGAATTGCCCGGCGTCTCGGCGGTCATCTTCGACGAATTCCACGAGCGCTCGCTCGATGGCGATTTCGGCCTGGCGCTGGCGCTCGACGTGCAAGGCGCGCTGCGGCCCGACCTGCGCGTGCTGGTGATGTCGGCGACGCTTGACGGCGCGCGCGTCGCCAAGCTCTTGTCCGGCGCGCCGGTGATCGAGAGCGAGGGCCGCGCCTTCCCCGTCGATATCCGTTACGACGAACGGTCGGCGGGGGTAGTCGTCGAGGACGCCATGGCCAAGGCCATCCGCTCCGCGCTTGCCGACGAGAGCGGCAGCGTGCTCGCCTTCCTGCCCGGCCAGCGCGAGATCGAGCGCACCGCGGAGCGGCTGGCGGGCAAGGTCGGCGCCGACACCGACATCGTCCCGCTCTATGGCCAGCTCGACGGCAAGGCGCAGGACGCGGCGATCAAGCCGGCGCCCGCGGGTCGTCGCAAGGTGGTGCTGGCGACCTCGATCGCCGAGACCTCCATCACCATCGACGGCGTGGGCGTCGTCATCGATTCCGGCCTGTCTCGGGTGCCGCGCTACGAGCCGGCCAGCGGACTGACCCGGCTGGAAACCGTGCGCGTCAGCAGGGCCTCAGCCGACCAGCGCGCCGGCCGTGCCGGGCGCACGCAGGCAGGCGTCGCCATCCGGCTGTGGCGGGCCGAGCAGACGGCGGCATTGCCCGCCTTCACGCCGCCGGAAATCCTCGAAGCCGACCTGTCCGGCCTGCTTCTCGATTGTGCGGCCTTCGGCGTCGCCGATCCCGCCCGCCTTGCCTTCCTCGATGCCCCGCCCGCGCCGGCGCTCAGCGAGGCAAGGGCTCTGCTGCGGGCGCTAGATGCCATCGACGAGACGGGGCGCCTGACGCAGGCGGGGGCGTCGATGCGCAGGCTCGCCTTGCCGGTGCGGCTGGCGCACATGGTCGCCGAGGCGGCCGGGAGCGGCCATGCCGCCGAGGCGGCGATGCTTGCGGTGCTGCTTACGGAACGCGGGCTTGGCGGCGACGGCGCCGATCTGGAGCGGCGGCTGGGCAGGTTTCGGTCCGAACGATCGCCGCGTGCCACAGCCGCGCGGCAGCTCGCCGGGCGGCTGGCCAGACAGGCTGCCTCTTCTTCACCCTCCCCCTTGTGGGGAGGGTCGATCCGCGAAGCGGAGCGGGGTGGGGGTGGGCTGGGGGCGGCACCCCCACCCCGTCTCCCTCGCCTTGCCGTGCAAGGCTCGCTCGCCGACCCTCCCCACAAGGGGGAGGGTGCCGGCGCCCTGCTCATCCACGCCTGGCCAGACCGCGTGGCAAAGGCGCGTGGCGAGCGTGGCCGCTTCGTCCTGGCCAACGGCTCCGGCGCCATGGTCGACGCCGCCGATCCGCTGGCGGGCGAGCCGTTTCTGGTGGTCGCCGACTTGCAGGGCAAGGCGCAGAACGCGCGCATCGTGGCAGCGGCGCCGATCGGCGAGGAGGATATCCGGGCCGCGCTGGCCGACAGGATCGAGACGCGAAGGCAAACCAGCTTCGATCGCGAGAAGCGCGCGGTGCGCGTGCGCGAAACCGTGCGCCTTGGCGCCATCACCCTGGCCGAGCGCATGCTGCCGCCGCCGACCGGCGCCGACGCCGACCACGCAATCCTCGACGCCTTGCGCGAGCACGGGCTGTCGCTGCTGACCTGGAGCAAGGAGGCGCAGACGCTGCGCCAGCGCCTTGGCTGGCTGCATCGCGGCCTTGGCGCGCCCTGGCCCGATATGGCGGAGGCCGCCCTCATCGATCGCCTCGACGACTGGTTGCTGCCGTTCCTGCCCGGCGCGGCATCTTTTGCCGCTATCGATGCGGGCACCGTCTCGGCCGGGCTGGCCACGCTCGTGCCGCATGATCTGCAGCGCAGGATCGACACATTGGCGCCAACCCATTTCGATGCGCCATCCGGCAGCCATGTGCCGATCCGCTATGACGGCGAATGGCCGGTGCTGGCGGTGCGCGTGCAGGAATTGTTCGGCCTCGACCGCCATCCCTCGATCGCCAACGGCACCGTGCCGCTGACGCTCGAACTCCTGTCGCCGGCCCACCGGCCGATCCAGACAACGCGCGACCTGCCCGGCTTCTGGCGCGGCTCCTGGGCCGAGGTGCGCGCCGACATGCGCGGCCGCTATCCCAGGCATGTCTGGCCGGAGAATCCTCTGCTCGCCGCCGCCACCGCCCGGGCCAAGCCGCGCGGGACCTAGCGCTTCGGGTTCCGCGGCTGTAATCCATGGCCATGATCAACGTTTTGCGTTCTCCCGATTTCCAGCAGAGCCAGAGACTGCGGCTCAACACGCTGATCCGGCTGCGCTGGCTTGCCATCATCGGCCAGAGCGTGACGGTCATCGTTGTCGCCTATGGCCTGAAGTTTCCGCTCCCGGTCAGCCTGTGCTTCGCGCTGATCGCCTGCTCCGCCTGGATGAACCTGTTTCTCGCCTTCCGCTTTCCCGCGGCGCACCGGCTCACCCCGCTGGCGGCCTTCGGCATCCTCGTCTTCGACAGCCTGCAGCTTGCCGGACTGCTCTACATGACGGGCGGCCTCACCAATCCATTCTCGCTGCTGATGACCGTGCCTGTCGTCATCTCGGCGACCTCGCTGCCTCTGCGCCTGACCGCCATTCTCGGCGTGTTGGTAATGTCGGCCGCAACGCTGCTGGTGTTTATCCATCTGCCTCTGCCCTGGCATGAGGGTACGCCGCTGGAGATGCCCTTCATCTATGTCGCCGGCATATGGATGGCGGTGCTCTCCTCGATCGCCTTCACCGCCATGTACGCCTTCCGCGTCGCCGCCGAAGCGCGGCTTCTGGCCAATGCGCTCGCCGCCACCGAACTCGTTTTGCAGCGCGAGCAGCATCTTTCGGCGCTGGATGGGCTGGCCGCGGCCGCCGCGCACGAGCTCGGCACGCCGTTGGCCACCATCACGCTTGTCGCCAAGGAGATGGAAAGGGCCCTCGGCAAGGATCCGGTCTACGGCGAAGACGTGACCCTGCTGCGTTCGCAGAGCGAACGCTGCCGCGAAATCCTCAAGCGCCTGACCAGCCTGTCATCCGAGGGCGAGGCGCATCTCTCCCGGCTGCCGCTGACCTCGCTGGTCGAGGAGGTCACCGCCCCGCATCGCGATTTCGGCATCTCGATCAAGCTTCGTCCGGGAGAGCGCAAGGGGCCCGAACCGGTCGGCCGCCGCAACCCCGGCGTCATCTACGGCCTCGGCAATTTGGTCGAGAATGCCGTCGATTTCGCCCGCGAGAGCGTCAGCGTGCGCTGGAGCTGGGACGAGGCCACCGTCACCTTCTCGATCATCGATGACGGACCCGGCTTTCCGGCCGAGATCATCGACCGCATCGGCGAGCCCTACATGTCGACGCGCCAGGGCAACGAGGCCGGAGGCGGCCTCGGGCTCGGCCTGTTCATCGCCAAGACGCTGCTCGAACGCTCGGGCGCCACGCTTGATTTCCGCAATTCGAGCGGCCTGGGCGAGGGCGCCATGGTGAAGATATCTTGGCCGCGTGGCGTGTTCCTCAATCCGGAAGTCACTTCGGCCAGTATGTTCGACACCGCCTGAGGGCGGTTTGGCTCTTAAAATTGGACAATCAGGGCACGGAAGCTATATCTGCGTAAAAATAAGGCAGCAGGAATTTCAAAGACTATGACAGGCGATGAACATATTGGCGCAATGGTTGAAGGCGACGACACCTCGTTGCTCATCGTCGATGACGACAAGCCGTTCCTGACCCGCCTGGCCCGCGCCATGGAAACAAGGGGTTTCGTGGTCGAGACGGCCGAGAGCGTCGAGGAGGCGGTCGCCAAGGCGCGCGCCAATCCGCCCGCCTACGCCGTGGTCGACATGCGGCTGGGCGACGGCAACGGCCTCGACGTGGTCGCCGCCATCCGCGAGAAGCGCGACGATTCCCGCACCATCATCCTGACCGGCTACGGCAACATCGCCACGGCGGTGACGGCGGTGAAACTGGGCGCCGTCGACTATCTGTCGAAGCCGGCCGATGCCGACGACGTCTTCGCAGCACTCACCCGCACGGCGGGCGAGCGCGCCGCGCCGCCGGAAAACCCGATGTCGGCCGATCGCGTCCGTTGGGAGCACATCCAGCGCGTCTACGAAATGTGCGAGCGCAACGTCTCCGAGACCGCGCGCCGGCTCAACATGCATCGCCGCACGCTGCAGCGCATCCTGGCCAAGCGCGCGCCGCGCTGAACCTACCTTCGTCATCCTTGGGCGCAGCGACGCGAAGCGGAGCGAAGACCCAGGGATCCATGCCGTTACTTGGATCGTGGGGTGCGGCGGAGCAGAATTTTGAACCGTGGGCAACGCTTTGAAGTCGCGGCATGGATCCCGGAGTCTGCGCGGCGGCGCTTCGCTCCTTGCTCCGCCCCAGGATGACGAAGCGATGGGCGTTTCGGCCAATCTTGAGGCATAGATCTTCCGGAGCGGACTCGTACGCCTTGCTTCACCGGTGATGTTGCACATCATTGGGTTACAAATTTCCGGCCAATAGGCAAGGCATCTTAACGGAGGCGACATGCAGGATTTGAAGCAGCGGCCGGTTTCCGTCTTCCGCGAATTCCTCGACAGCGAGGCGGCCGGCGGCATCATCCTGATGGCGGCCGCCGCCCTGGCCCTGATCGTCGCCAATTCGCCGCTGGCCGAGGCCTATTTCGCCGCCCTGCATGCCTATCTCGGGCCGCTGTCGGTGTCGCATTGGATCAATGACGGGCTGATGGCGGTGTTCTTCCTGCTCGTCGGGCTGGAGATCAAGCGCGAGATGCTGGACGGCCAGCTGTCCTCCTGGCCGAGGCGCGCGCTGCCCGGCATCGCCGCCGCCGGCGGCATGCTGGTTCCGGCGCTGGTCTACGTCGCCATCAACCGCGGCAACGCCGCCGCGCTCTCGGGCTGGGCCATCCCGACCGCCACCGACATCGCCTTCGCGCTCGGCGTGCTTTCGCTGCTCGGCAGCCGCGTGCCGGCCTCGCTGAAAATCTTCCTCACGGCGCTGGCCATCATCGATGACCTCGGCGCCGTCATCATCATCGCCATCTTCTACACCAGCGGCCTGTCGCTGGCCTATCTTGGCGCGGCCTTCGCCGTCATTGCCATGCTTGCCGTGCTCAACCGCATGCGGGTAATGACGCTGCTGCCCTATCTCGTGCTCGGTGTCGTGCTGTGGGTCCTGGTGCTGAAATCCGGCGTCCATGCGACCCTTGCCGGCGTGGCCCTGGCGCTGACCATCCCGCTCGAACGCTCCGCCGGCACGCGCCACGATCTCGACCATTCGCCGCTGCACCGGCTCGAGCATGGCCTGCACAAGATCGTGCCCTTCGTCGTCATCCCGATCTTCGGCTTTGCCAATGCCGGCGTCTCGCTCGCCGGCCTCACCCTTGGCGCGCTGGTCGAACCGCTGACGCTGGGCGTTGCCGCCGGCCTCGTCATCGGAAAGCTGGTCGGCGTGTTCGGCTCCTCGGCGCTTGCCATAAGGTTCGGTCTCGCCGACCTGCCCGCCAATGCCAACTGGTCGCACATGGTCGGCATCTCGCTGCTGTGCGGCATCGGCTTCACCATGAGCCTGTTCATCGGCCTGCTCGCCTTCGCCGGCGACGTCGCGCTCCAGGACGCGGTCAAGGTCGGCATCCTTGCCGGCTCCTTCATCGCCGCCATCCTCGGCGCCGCCGTGCTGCTGATGGCGCCGGCCGCAAGCGGCACGGAGGCGGCGGAAGAGTAGCTCGCGCTACTCGCTCTCGCCTTCCAATGCCGGCACGGAAACACCGGCGAGTTCCGCCGCCAGCAGCCGCGAAGCGCCGGCGCGCGCGATGCGCAGCATCAGCGCCTTGCGCGTTGCCGCCGCCATGCGGTGCTCCGGCGCGTCGCGCATGATCTCGGCGCCGTAGCCGTCGGAAAGGATGAAGCCGCATTCCTGCGGAAAGATGTCCGAAGGCACGCCGGGATGCGTGGCGAAGAAGAAGCGGTCCGAATGCAGCCGGTAGTCAGGCCATTTGCGGTCGACCCGGAAATCCTCGATCGAGGATTTGATCTCGATGATCCAGATGTCGCCCTGGCGGGTCAGCGCGACAAGGTCGGCGCGGCGGCCGGTGGCCAGCGACAGTTCCGGCAGCACATGCGCGCCCATCTCCCGCAACAGCCGCTGCACCCCGCGCCGCACCAGCATGGCGCGCTCGGACTGGCGACCGTCGATGAGCGGGTTCAAGGGAATCGGGGAAATGATCGGCATGCCGGCACCATGCCAGATTCTGTTCACGGTTTGAACCTGTTTTTACCGGGCGATTATCTGGTTGACAAACCCAAACTCGATAGGTAGAAAGATTCCAACAACTTAGGAACTTTCGCCATGTCCGTCCTGTCCCGCCCCGAGTTCCACGACGAAGCCAAGGCTTTCGAGCATGTGGAAGGCATTCTTTGGCCGAATGGCCCGGTTTGCCCAAAGTGCGGCTCTGTCGATAAGCACTACTCGTTGAAGGGTGTTCGCACCAAGCCTTCGAAGAAGAACCCCAACGGCGTCGAGCGTCACGGCCTGTACAAGTGCAGCGCTTGCCGTTCGCAGTTCACGGTCCGCATGGGATCTATTTTTGAGGAAAGCCATTTGCCGCTGACCAAGTGGCTTCAGGCTATCCACCTTATGTGCGCCTCAAAGAAGGGCATTAGCGCCCACCAGATGCACCGCATACTCGAATGCACCTATGAAGCCGCTTGGTTCCTGTGCCACCGCATTCGCCTTGCAATGGCGTCTGGCGACCTGTCCCCGATGGGCGGCAACGGCAAGACCGTTGAGGTTGACGAAACCTACATCGGCCGTCTGGCCGGCACTCAGGTTAAGCGTGGCGGTGCCGCTCACAAGAACTCGGTCGTTACGCTTGTCGAGCGTGGTGGCCGCGCCCGTTCGTTCCACGTCGATACCGCCCGCATTGGCACCGTCATGCCGATCGTCCGCGCCAACATTGCCAAGGAAAGTGCGCTGATGACCGACGAAGCTCAGATGTATCGCCGCGTCGGCCAGGAATTCGCCTCGCACGATGTCGTCACGCATTCGAAGGACGAATACGTCCGCTATGAAGGCGCAAAGACCGTCCACACCAACACCGTGGAAGGCTTCTATTCGATCTTCAAGCGCGGCATGAAAGGCGTCTATCAGCATTGCGGCGAGCAGCACCTGCACCGCTACTTAGCTGAATTCGATTTCCGCTATTCGAACCGCATCGCGCTTGGCGTTGATGACGGCACCCGCGCTTTCATCGCGTTGAAAGGTGCATCCGGCAAGCGTTTGATGTATCGTCAGGAGGCATGAGATAACCTATTAAACGGTAGGTTCGCCTCATGGTTAGTGCGAAGGCAAACGAGAGCAATGGCCGATAGGCCCTATGACAGAGAGCGCCTAAAGCACCTGTTTCACTATGTGATATGGGCCGCCGGCGCTCGCGCTGGATTTGGTGCTACCAAGCTATACAAGGTCGCTTGGTTTTCCGACGCCAAACGCTTCGTTCTGACCGGTCAATCAATCACTGGCGCCCCCTATATCCGCGAGAAGCACGGCCCCATCCCGCGCGACGGGATAATCGTTCGCAATGAGTTGGCGGCACAGCGCTTGATAGAGCAGTGGCGCGGCACGGGCGACGAATGGGTTTTCAAAGCTCTAGTCCCACCAGATCGCAACATCTTCCATCCCGACGAACTCAAAGAGATTGACGTCTGGATAAAGGAAATCGACGGCAAGCACACCGCGACCACTGTTAGCGAGTTCTCCCATGATTACGGGTGGCAGATCGCCAAGATGAAGGAGCCATTGCCGTTTCACTCAATTCTAGCCTCACGCGGACGGGAACCTACCGATGCTGAGACGGCTAGATTGCGCAATAGGGCTAGGGAACTTGGCCTGACCTAGATGAAGGATATTCGCGAGGAAGACAGCGTTGGCCTCGCGAGAGACTTAGCGGAAGCCAAGTGGTCCAGAGCTAACGATGCATGGGAGTCTGTCACTTGGACCATCGTGCATGACGAAGAGTGTGGAGCTCCGTTAAACGATACCGGGTCCGTTAGAGGCTATGTTTGGGATGGGGCTAGGTCCATCGATATGCCCTCAATCGACGTGATTTATGAAATCTACCCCGATCTAATCATCATTCACTATGCGGAATTTAGAGATGCCCCATACGGACAAGCCGGAAGAGCCTAAGCAGCAGATCGACAAGTTCCGCGATGCCGCACGGAAGCTAAAGGGCGACCAATCCGACGCTACTTTCGAAGCCGCCGTGGACAAGGTAGCGCTCGCACCGAAGCTCACGACGGAGCAAATAAAGGAACTGGTTCGGCGGCAACGCGCAAAGCCGAAAAAGGTTGGCGTCTAGCCTGCTTGTCTCAAAGCCCGGCGCTTTTCCTTGAATTTTTCAAACTGGCGTTCGGCGTGAGCCTGTGCCTTTTCACGTTTGACGCTTCAAGGTGAGTTAGAAGTGGACGATTGTTGAACTTAATAAACCCGTTCATTCTCTCTTCTGCTTCAGCCATCATGACAAGCCGCCCGATGTCCACCTGATCCTCGAAATAATCGAGAAGCATCGTTGTCAGCCTGTTCTTCTCCCTTATCTCTGCCCCGGCTAGAAAATTGTTGGCTATGCAAACGTCATTTTTTCGGATGTTTTCATTTGCCCAGGTTGTAAGGCCCATGTTTTCCGCTTCGGCATTGGCGCGCTCCAAAATCAACTCCGGCCCGGTCTTAGACGCGACCGCCCACAAGAGCTTGTTCTGCATCCCCGCATAGAAGTTTCGCCACTCCTCGGATTGCGGGTCATAGTCTCGGCACATTGCGCAGATGCTACGGACTTCCCGATATAGGTTGGCCTCCGAAGCCCGGATATCTCGAATGGTCTCCTTTAGTTCTTTTAGATGGTCGCGGCTCTCTGGGTTCTTCATCCTAGCGACGTCAATGGACCATCCTTTCAAGAGGATTTCCTTTAAACGTTCGGTCGCCCATATCCTGAATTGAGTGGCCTGTTTCGAGTTAACGCGGTAGCCGACCGAGATAATGACATCGAGGCTATAGAGAGCCACTGGTTTGGTGGCACCAGCAATTTGCGTTTTCTGCAAATTGCCCTCTTCTATCAGTTCACCCGCATCAAAAACGTTCGTTATGTGGCGGGATATCGTAGATACAGTTTTTCCAAAGAGCTGACCTATTTGGGCTTGTGTCATCCAAAGGGTTTCACCCGCATAGCGGATATCGATTTTTACGCCTTTGTCGGTCCCGTAGACGAGCAGTCGGTCGTCGGTCGTCTCGGCACCACTCAATTGCGCCAGACGCTCCAGTTCTCGTTCAACGTCATCTCTAAATTTGCTTGCCATCGCCCCGCTCCGAATCTAGCTGTCTCGCATATTAGCATGCGCTGGGCGCTATTCTCTAAAGAGAACTGTTTACATGGCGAGATTCGTTCGGGATATGTTCCGCACCATTCCCCTACGGCTGGGTGGCGGGATAAGATGGACACCGCACAAGGGAAGTTAGTGTCGTGGACGAACCACCTCGTAAGCTTAACCCATTTGAACGCTTCAAGCTCGCCATGCTTGACCCAGACCAGGATTACGCCGCGCTATGGCGCAGATACGAATTGGAAGGCTGGCTAAAAGGGGTCAGCCTTTTTGGCTTTATCGCTCTGGCGTTGATCTTGGTCTTTCTTTACCGCTGATATCTGCCGGCCTGTCGAGGATCATATTCCTATCCTTCTTTGGGTTTGTCAACCAGATAATCGCCTTTTACCGGGCGATTATCCGGGTGACAAACCAGTGTTAGATGGTCCGGATCAGGTTCGGCATTTCCAGTTATAGCGTATTGCAGCACAAACTAATTCGCGCGCACCGCAGCATTCATAACCTCGCTCATGAAACACCTCTTCCTCTTGCCTGAACGCCAAAATGGTCGCTAAAGATTCTTGGTCTTTAGCGGGCACGTTTAGGTGGTGGGGGTGAGACACATGAACGCCGTTGAGTTTATTGACAAGATTCTAACGCCGCTCGGTGGTGGGCTTGGCGTCCTGCTGGCATGCCGGTTTTCATCGCAGCTTCGTGCGCAGGTTAAGCCAGGGCTGGAATATGTGATGGCAGCTATTGTCGTGCTGATCCTAGGGGCCATCAAATGGCTCTAGGCGTCACCCAGCCACAGGGGATAGCTTGGAAAGCCTATTAACAGCCCTTGTGTGAGGCGCTTGCCATTGAGCTTGCGCGATGGCGCACCCACACGCAGGTACTCCGGTGTGGCGCCGGGATGCCAAGCCTACTCAACCCGCTATTGCCACGGCAAATGCGAAAGGCCCAGCCAGGCCGTCATCCCTATCAAAGCCACCAGTATCACGTATTCCAGCACCGTTCGTCTCACAGGCGGTTTCTTCAAGGCAATTCCATCTGCAACTGGGCACAAAATTCCAGCCGACTTGGCTCCCAAGCGTCTGCTCGGAGGCAAGCCAGCGCTAATGTAACGGGAGAGGATGGACTTTAGTTTCGGCGGGCATCCCCGAAGCGGACAGAGACGGTCCCGCCATCGTCGGGACCTCTTCAGGCCGGTGCTGAGGAGCCGGCGGGCGGCTCTGCCCCTGCCATGTCGTCGAGGATAGGGCAGTCCGGACGCTGGTCGCCGTGGCAGGCGTCGATCAGCGTCCGCAGGGTCGAGCGCATCGACTGCAGTTCGCGCACCTTTTCCTCGATCGCCTTGACATGGGCGGCGGCGATTTCGCGCACATCGTGGCTGGCGCGGCTTCGATCCTGGTAGAGCGCCATCAGCTGGCGGCAATCGTCGATGGAAAAGCCCAGGTTGCGGGCACGGCGCAGGAAGGCCAGCCGGTGGATGTCGTCGTTGGAATAGTCGCGGTAGCCATTGTCGGCGCGGCGGGGGCTGATCAGCCCGATCTCTTCATAGTAACGGATGGTCTTGGCCGGCAGGCCTGAACGCTTGGCGGCGTCACCGACATTCATAGCGCTATTCCTCGTTTCTTGGCATCCGTTGCGCTTGGGGCATTGAATTTGCTTCACAATCCTGTGAAGCCTGTTGCCGAAATGCCATAGTGATACGCTTACCAGCGCGTCAGCTCCCGCATATAGGCATCATGCGCTTGGCAAGCAAAGCAAATGCCAGCATGAATGTTCGCGAGAAAGCGGCCGACTCGTGCCGCTGGTTTGGATGGGGCGTCGGATCACCACATGCGCATGAAGTCGTTTGCAATTGCCGCCGCCCTGGCGCTGTCCACTGCTATCGCCGGTTGCAGCACCATCGGCTCGCAGATTTTCACCAACGACTACGCCGCGGTCGACGACGCCGGCTACCAGCTGCCGCGCATTCCGATCGAGAAGGTGCCGATGAAATATCATCGGCAGGAAGTGAACTACGACAGCCCGGAACAGCCCGGCACCATCATCGTCGACACGCAAAACAAGTTCCTCTACTTCGTCGAGGGTGACGGCCGCGCCATTCGCTACGGCATCGGCGTAGGCCGTGAGGGCTTCGAATGGCATGGCACCGCCCATATCGCGCTCAAGCGCGAATGGCCGACCTGGACGCCGCCGCGCGAGATGATCAAGCGCCAGCCGGAACTGGCCAAGTTCGCCGATGGCATGGAGCCGGGGCTGCAGAACCCGCTCGGCGCCCGCGCTCTGTATTTGTTCAACAAGGGCGGCGATATGGGCTACCGGCTGCACGGCAGCCCGGAATGGAATTCCATCGGCAAGGCGATGTCCTCCGGCTGCATCCGGCTGATGAACCAGGACATCATCGACCTCTATGACCGCGCCTCCGTCGGCGCCAAGGTCATCGTGATGTAAGACCAAGGTCCCTGCGGGGATCACGGTCTAGGCAGACGAGTTTCTTACGCGGACCGTCTAGGCAACAACGGACGTCCCAAGCAGAAAACCGGGCAATCTGGCCCGGTTTTTTGTTGTCTGCAAAGCGGATTGGAAGCGGTCGTTACGAGACCTGTTCGACCTGCTGCACCTCGGGCACGAAATGCCGAAGCAGATTCTGGATGCCGTGCTTCAGCGTCGCTGTCGATGATGGGCAGCCGGCGCAGGCGCCTTTCATGTGCAGGAACACGGTGCCGTTCTCGAAGCCGCGGAAGGTGATGTCGCCGCCGTCCTGCGCGACAGCGGGGCGCACCCGCGTGTCGAGCAGCTCCTTGATGGTGACCACGAGTTCCTCGTCGGCCTTGTCGTAGAACTCGCCGGTCTGGCTGGTCTCGGCGGCGGGGCCGGCCTTGGCCATGACAGGTGCGCCGGACATGAAATGCTCCATGATGGCGCCGAGGATCGCCGGCTTCAGGTGCTGCCAGTCGGGGCCGTCCTTGGTCACGGTGATGAAATCATAGCCGAAGAACACGCCGGTGATGCCGGGGATCTCGAACAGCCGGCCGGCCAGCGGCGAGGCTACGGCGGCCGCGTCGGCGTCGCGGAAATCGGCGGTGCCTTCCAGCAGCACTTCCTTGCCGGGCAGGAATTTCAGCGTCGCCGGGTTGGGCGTCGATTCGGTCTGGATGAACATGGCCGTCTCCGTGCCCGTTTTGGGCCACCAGTTTGGAATAATTCTAAATAGGCTTTGTCGGCTGGACATTCAAGCGAAACAGGTCGCGCGAACACCTGGCTGGCGGAATGGTTTTGCGTTGTGCGCCGTTCGCTTCGAGAGGCGCTGGGGGTGGCCGCCGTGATCCTACACGCCGGTAAACCTCACGCCAGGCTGTCGATCTCCTCGTCGGAAAGATTCTGCGGCACCACGGTCACCGGAATGGGGAAGGCGGCGCCCTTGCCGGCCACGGCGCCGACCAGCGGCCCCGGGCCTTCCTTGCCGGCGCCGGCCGCCAGCACCAGGATGGCGATGTCCTGGTCCTCCTCGATCAGCTTGTGGATCTCGTCGGTCGGCTTGCCCTCGCGCACCACGATCTCCGGCTCGATCCCGAGCTTCTGGCGCACCTTGTTGGCATGGCTGTCGAGCGCGGCGCGCGCCGTGGCCGTCGCCTCCTCGCGCATGATCTTCTCGACGCCCAGCCAATGCTGGAAATCGTCCGGCTCGATGACATAGAGCAGCACCAGCGTGCCGCCGGTGCTTTGCGCCCGTTTCGACGCATAGGCGACGGCGCGCTCGCATTCCGGCGTATCGTCGATGATCGTCAGGAATTTCCTGCGATGGCCGGCTTCGCGGCTGAGGCGTTTGGAGACCATGTCTATCTACTCGGTATCATTGCGGCCGCAATCTGCCACCACCGCCGTCCGGCGGCAAGCCGCCGGTCCGGTGCTGGTGCGGCGCAGCGGCGTCGCTATCAAGCCTGCAGCAGCCCGATGATGTCGCGGACCGTCTTCATCGTCGCCTCGGCGAGCACGCCGGCGCGCTCGCCGCCGTCCTTCAGCACGGCGTCGACATAGGCGCGGTCATTGGAAATGCGGCGCATTTCGCTGGCGACCGGCGCCAGCTTTTCCACCGCCAGGTCGGCCAGCGCCGGCTTGAACACCGAAAACTGCTGGCCGGCGAATTCCTTCAGCACGTCGGCCTTCGACATTTCGGCGAGACCGGCATAGATGCCGACCAGGTTTTCCGCTTCCGGCCGGGCGGCCAGACCGTCAAGCTCGCTCGGCAACGCTTCCGGGTCGGTCTTGGCCTTGCGGATCTTCTTGGAGATGGCGTCGGCATCGTCGGTCAGGTTGATGCGCGACAGGTCGGACGGGTCCGATTTCGACATCTTCTTCGATCCGTCGCGCAGCGACATGATGCGCGCCGCAGGCCCGCCGATCACCGGCTCGGTGAGCGGGAAATAGCCGTGCACGGTCTCCTCGCCGACCTGCATCTCGACGCCGACGCCGAGCCTGGCGATGCGGTCGGAGAAGTCATTGTTGAATTTCTGCGCGATGTCGCGGGTCAGCTCGAGATGCTGCTTCTGGTCGTCGCCGACCGGCACATGCGTGGCGCGGTAGACGAGGATGTCGGCGGCCATCAGCGAGGGATAGGCGAGCAGGCCCAGCGACGCGTTCTCGCGGTCCTTGCCGGCCTTGTCCTTGAACTGCGTCATGCGGTTCATCCAGCCGATGCGGGCCACGCAGTTGAAGATCCAGGCAAGCTCGGCGTGCTGCATGACCCGCGACTGGTTGAAGACGATGTGCTTCTTCGGATCGATGCCCGAGGCGAGGAACGCCGCGGTGATCGACCGCGTCTGGTCGGCGAGGTCTTCATGGACCAGCTGCGCGGTCAGCGAATGCAGGTCGACGACGCAATAGATGCAGTCGGATGTGTCCTGCAGGGCGACGAATTTCTTGATGGCGCCGAGATAATTGCCGAGATGCAGATTGCCGGTCGGCTGGACGCCGGAAAAGACGAGTGGCTTGAAGGCGGACATTCTTGTTCCCTTGGCTTGTGGAGGGCCGTTTCGCGCGCGGCGAAAGTCTTGCGACGGCGCGCTTATGGACGAAGGCGGGGAGAGGATCAAGAGGCTCTGAAAACGTTCGAAAAGCCGAAATATGTTGATATTGTTATGTAGACTGCTACATAGACTCTACTACAGAATCTCGTAAGGCAGGTGGCCATGGCGATCAACATCAACAACAAGGAGGCGGACACGCTGACTCGTGCCTTAGCCAAGGTCGAGGGTGTCGGCATAACCGAGGCGATCGTAATCGCCACGCGCGAGGCATTGCAGCGGCGCCGCAATCGCGAGACACCGTTGGAGACGGCGGCAAGGCTACGTGCCGAGTTCGGAATCGAACTGAGCGAGGAGGCGCGCAAACCGCTGCCGCGTTCGGTGTATGACGAATTGTCCGGCGAAGACTGATGTTTGTCGACGCAGCCGCTATCGTCGCGATGCTTAGCTATGAAGCCGAAGCCGAGCGCTGCGCCCAGGCGGTCATGGAAGCATCCGCTCCGTTCACGTCGGCAATTGCCGTATGGGAAGCGGCAATGGCTCTTTCGCGATCTGAAAAGCTGGCAGTCCCGGTCGAAGTCAGCCTCAAGATAGTCAGTCGTTTTATTGAAGAGCGGGCTATCGCCTTGCGAGCGCTTCCGCCCGCCTCTGACGCAACGTCGTTGTCTATTGAGGCTGCGTCACGATTTCGAAATAACGCCATCCGTCTGAATTTAGCGGACTGCTTTCACTACTCTTGCGCGCGCTACTACGCCGTTCCAATGCTTTCGACGGCCGACGAATTTCGGCTCACGGATCTGGAGACCGTTCCTTAGGCGTTGGCGCTGCCTTGCGCCCGACATTGCGGCGGATCATGCCGAAATCGGCGCCCCCGGTGGCAAAGGCGGCGATGAAGTAGAGCAGCGCCCCACCGGCCACCAGCGACAGCAGCGTCGTCGCCTTGACGACCAGCGGCGAGCCGGGGCCAAGCCTGACGGCGAACCAGTGCTCGGCGAAATAAAGCGCCACGCCCATGATCACCGCCGACACGACCAGCCGCGGAATGCGCTTCAGCAGCGGCACGTCGCGGCCCCAATGGCCGCGCCGGATCAGGACGCCGAGCAGCATCAACGCGTTGACCCAGCCGGCAACGGCGGAGGCGACGGCGATGCCGGGCGCGCCCATGCGAGGAAACAAGGTCAGCGCCGTGGTGACGTTCACGGCAACCGAGATGGCGGCGAAGATCATCGGCGTGCGCGTGTCCTCTCGGGCGAAATAGCCCGGGGTGAACGCCTTGATCAGCACGAAGGCCGGCAGGCCGAGGCCGAAGATCGCCAGGATCGCCGCGACCGTCGGCGTCGAGCCGTTGGCGGCGAAGGCGCCCCGCTCATAGACCAGCCGCACGATCGGCTCCGACATCACCCAGAGCGCGGCGGCAGCCGGCAAGGTCAGGAACAGCGTGAACTCGACCGAGCGGTTCTGCAGATTGGCCGCCTCGATCAGATTGCCCGACTTCAGCGCCCTCGACAATTCGGGCAGCAGCACGATCGCCACCGCGACGCCGACCACGCCGAGCGGCAGTTGGTAGACGCGATCGGCATAGGCGAGCGAGGAAACCGCGCTGTTCTGCGCCGAGGCGATCGCCGTGCCGATCAGCTGGTTGATCTGCGTGATGCCGCCGGTGATCGCCGCCGGCAGCGCCAGGACCAGCAGCCGCTTGACGGCGGGCGTCATTTTCGGACGGCGGAAGCCGATCGAGATGCCGGCATGGCGCACCGCGACCCAGACGATCGCCAGTTGCACCAGTCCGGCGGCGAGCACGCCCCACGACAGGGCAAAGCCGACGGCCAGCGCGTCCGACCCCTTGTACCAGGCATGGGCGAGCACGCCGATCAGGATGATGTTGAGAAACACCGGCGCCACAGCGGCCGCGAAATAGCGGCGCAGCGAATTCAGCATGCCGGCCATCATGGCGCCCAGCGACATGCAGATCAGATAGGGGAACATGATCGTCGCCAGCGTCACCGTGGTATCGAATTTGCCCGGTATGCCGGCAAAACCCGGCGCCACCAGGTAGCGCACGATCAGCGGCATCGACAGTTCCATGACGATGGTCAGCGCCAGCAGCGCCGTGAACAGAACGCCGAACACCTCCTCGGAAAAGCGCTTGGCGCCGTCGGTGCCGTGCGTCTCGATCTCCTTTGCGAACAGCGGCACGAAGGCGGCGTTGAACGCACCCTCCGCGAACAGCCGGCGAAAGGTGTTGGGGAACTGGAACGCGGCGTTGAAGGCGTCGGCGACCGGCCCGGTGCCGAGTGCCGCCGCCATCAGCATCTCGCGGCCGAAACCGAGCGCGCGGCTCATCAGCGTGCCGGACGCGACCGTTGCGAATTTCTTGATGAGGCTCATAAGTCTGGGAACTGCCTGCGGGATTGGGACAAATGGATCGCGGTTGTCACTCGGCGGCGGCCCTGGCCTTGCCGCCGCGCTCGGGCACGATGCCCTCCAGCGCCGCGATCAACCGGTTGCGGATGGTGGCGATGCGGGCCGGACTGTCGATCTTCTGGCCGGTGAGGTCGGTGACATAGAAGGTGTCGATGACCTTTTCGCCGAAAGTGGTGATGTGGGCCGACGCGATGTCGAGCGACAGGTCGGACAGCGTCCCGGTGATTTCCGACAGCAGTCCCGGACGATCCAGGCCCTCCACCTCGACGACCGAAAACCGGTTGGACAGCGTGTTGCGGATCTCGGCGCGGGGAGGAATCTTGAACACCTTGGCGCCGCGCCGCGGCTTGGTGCGCTTCTCGATCATCTCCGGCAGCCAGCTCTTGCCCGACAGCACGTCCTCGATCAGGCGACCGACGCGCTCGGCGCGCCGGCGCTCATCCTCGTCGCGGTCGAATTCCCGTGAGATCAGGATCGTGTCCAGGGCGCGGCCGTCCGCCGTGGTGAAGATCTGCGCGTCGACGATGTTGCCGCCGGCTCCCGCGCATGCCCCGGCAATCACCGAAAGCAGCCGGGGATGGTCCTGCGCCAGCACGGTTATTTCGGTGACGCCTTCGAACTGGTGGGTCTTGACCATGGTGGCCAGCCTGTTGCCGGCCGCGTCCGCGTCACGGATGAATGCGGCGTGGCGAAGCTGGTCCGGCAGGTCGACGGTCAGCAGATAGTTCTCATAGTGCAGGCCGACATAGCGCTTGCGCGCCTCCTCCGGCCAGTCGGCGAGCGCCTCGGCCAGGCGTTCGCGGGACGCCGCCGTGCGCTGGGCGCGCGACACCTCCGAGAAGCCGCCGGTCAACAGCAGCTCGGTCTCGTAGTAGAGCGTGCGCAGCAACTGGCCCTTCCAGCCGTTCCAGACCCCTGGTCCGACGCCCCTGATGTCGCAGACGGTGAGAACCAAGAGCATCTTCAGCCGCTCGACCGACTGCACGATCGAGGCGAAATCCTCGATCGTCTTGCGGTCGTTGAGGTCGCGGGTCTGCGCCGTCATCGACATCACCAGATGGTTCTCGACCAGCCAGGCGACGGTTTCGGTGTCGGCGGGCGAAAGCCCCATATGCGGGCAGATGCGGCGCGCGATCCTGGCGCCGGCCTCGGAGTGATCCTCGGGCCGGCCCTTGGCGATGTCGTGCAGCAGCACGGCGACATAGAGCGCCTCGCGGCTCTTCTTCAGCCCCGGCATCAGCGTGTGCGACAGCGGATGGATCGCCTCGCCGTCACCGCGCTCGATCTCGGCCAGCACGCCGATGCAGCGGATCAGGTGCTCGTCGACCGTATAGTGGTGATACATCGAGAACTGCATCATGGCCACGATCTTGCCGAAATCCGGGATCAGCCTGCCCAGCAGCCCGGCCTCGTTCATGCGCCGCAGATTGAGCTCGGCATTTCGGTCGGAAGTGAGGATGTCGAGGAACAGCCGGTTGGCCTCCTCGTCGCGCCGCAGCGACTTGTTGACCAGGCCGAGCGACCGGGTCAGCAGTTTGAGCGCGTCGGGATGGAATTCCAGCCCGTGCTTGTCGGCGAACCAGAACAATCTCAGCAGGTTGACCGGATCGCGCTCGAAGACCTGATCGTCGGCGATGTTGATGCGGTGGTTGTCGACAATGAAATCCGAAGTGCCGGCAAGCTTGCGCTTGCGGCGCTGGAAGGTGAGGAAGATGCGATTGAAGCCCGGCACATGCTTGGCCTGCTCTTCTTCCAGGGCGGCGCAGAAGATGCGGGTCAGGTCGCCGACATCCTTGGCCACGAGGAAGTAATGCTTCATGAACCGCTCGACGGCCGACAGGCCGGGGTGGCTGGTATAGCCCAGCCGTTCGGCGATCTCGCGCTGGATGTCGAAATGCAGCCGCTCCTCGGCCTTGCCGGTGAGGAAATGCATGTGGCAGCGCACCGCCCACAGGAAATCCTCGGCCTTCTGGAACTCGCGGTACTCGCCCTCGGTGAAGACGCCCTTGTCGACCAGTTCCTCGCCGGTTCGAACCCGGTAGAAATACTTGCCAATCCAGAACAGCGTCTGCAGGTCGCGCAGGCCGCCCTTGCCGTCCTTGACATTGGGCTCGACGAGATAGCGGCTTTCGCCGGCCTTGGCATGGCGCTCGTCGCGTTCGGCGAGCTTGGCCTGGACATATTCGGGGCCCGTCGTGCGCACCACCTCGTGGTCGAAGCGCAGCATCAGCTCGTCATAGAGCTTGAGTTCGCCCCACAGGAAGCGCGCCTCCAGGATAGAGGTGCGGATGGTGACGTCGGTGCGTGACAGCCGCAGGCACTCGTCGATGTTGCGTGTGGCGTGGCCGACCTTCAAGCCGAGATCCCACAGCATGTAGAGCATGTATTCGACGGTTTGTTCGCTCCACGGCGTCTGCTTGTAGGGCAGCAGGAACAAGAGGTCGATGTCGGATCCGGGCGCCAGCGTGCCACGTCCATAGCCGCCAACCGCGACGACGGCCATGCGCTCCGCCGGGGACGCATTCTTGACCCGGTAGACATGCTTGACGGCGAAATCGTAGAGAGCTCGGATGATCTCGTCCATGAGATGAGAGAGCCGCGCCGCACAGGCGCCGCCGCCGCCATCTTCCCGCAGCATGCGCTCGGCCGTCCTGTGGCCTTCTGCCAATCTGCCCTTGAGCAACTGGAGGGCAGCGGAACGGGCGGCTTGTCCCGAGCCGTCGCCGGCCGTGGCCACGGTCAGCGCCGTCATCTCGCGGCGCAAGGCTTCGCCGTCGATCAGTTCATCCAGCTTCAGGGAGATTTTCGCCATAGGTAATGGTTGGCCTTGCCTTTTGGGCGGCGTCTATAGCGCGTTTTCTCGCCGCTGGGTATGGGGGCCCGTTGCGATGCGGCCGGCGGTCTGATCCTTCGCTAGCGGCGGGTCGAGAGGGACAACCACATGGTGCCTAAGCTTGCAGAAATCGACGATCCCCTTGACGACCCGCGCCGTCTCTATCCTGATCTTCTGGCCGATCGGCCTTCTGCGCTTCGTGCCCAGTCCGCTCGCCACCCATTCGGCATCCCGTTCCTGGGAGAGCAGGCTTGGCAGCCTGTCGCCGATGAACTGATCCTGCGCGCACAGGGCGGGGATCAACTGGTAGATCGTCTTGCTGGCCGAGGTCGCGAAGGCCGGGTTGAAGACCAGCTCGTCGGCCGGGGCGGTGGCCTGCACGGTCGCCTCCAGGAGATCGCGCGCCGCTTGCCGCGACAGGATATAGCCCGCCGTTCCCATATGGCGCTTGTGAAGCCTGAACGCGGAAAACCCGTTGCCGACGGCACGCCTTTTCCTATGGACCATGATCTTGCTGAAGAACGTCTCCAGCTTGACGACATCGGCATCCGCCGGAATCCAGCCCGTTTCGGCGAGCACGGCGCCGGCTCTCGCGGAAAAGACAATGTCGTCCTCGAAGATGGCGCCGTAGGGGGCATCGTCTTGCGCGATGATCGACCAGCAGGCGCGGTGGCTGTGCGTGCAGGCGATCTCGCTGCGTGACAGGCGTCGGACCCCGTTCATGGAATGGTTTGGCTCCAGCATGAGGTCGGGAAGCTCCCGCGCGTCGGTCGCCGCGACGCGCACGAAGGGGATGCCGATTCGGGAAAATTCCGCCGTGACATGGGCGAGCCGGTCGGGCGAGCGATCCAGGTTGATGACCAGGCACTTCATTGAGGATTCCGCGGCGGAGGGAGGACCTAATTAGTGGCGGCTGTTTTAGCACAGGCTTTGCGTTTGCAAGTGCCATTTTCGGATTCGGCCGCGCCAAATCCGAAAAACCTCAAACAGCCCTTGACCTTCCAGTTACTGGAAGCACTACCTCCGCATGCAGGCACAGGCATCAAGGCATTTTTGAATGGCTCATCCAGACCACGATCATCACGCGCATGGCGCCAATGGCGGCTGCTGCGCACCGAAAGCCGGGCCCGGAGATGCTGCGACCGAAACGGATCCCGTGTGCGGCATGGCCGTCGATCCCACTTCTGGCAAGCCGACCGCCGAACATGAAGGCCATCTCTATCATTTCTGCGGCGAGCGCTGCCGTTCGAAGTTCGTGGCGGAGCCGGCGAAATATCTCGGCGACAGGCCGGAGCCGATGTCGATGCCGAAGGGCACGCAATACACCTGCCCGATGCACCCCCAGATCATCCGCGACAAGCCCGGCTCCTGCCCGATCTGCGGCATGGCGCTGGAGCCGATGGGCGTGCCGGGCGGCGACGAGGGGCCAAACCCCGAACTCGTCGATTTCACCAGGCGCTTCTGGGTCAGCACCGTCCTGTCCGTGCCGTTGCTGGTGATCGCCATGGCGCCGATGCTGGGCCTGACGTTCCAGGCCCTCGTTGACGAGCGGACGATGGTCTGGCTGGAACTGGCGCTGGCCAGTCCCGTGGTGCTCTGGGCGGCCTTCCCCTTCTTCCACCGCGGCTGGGAGTCCATCCTCAACCGCAGCCCCAACATGTGGACTCTGATCTCGCTCGGCGTGGGCGCGGCCTATCTCTACAGCCTCGTTGCCACGTTGTTCCCGGATATCTTCCCGCATCAGTTCCGCGCCCATGGCGGTGCGGTACCGGTCTATTTCGAGGCCGCGGCGGTCATCGTCGCACTGGTCTTCCTCGGACAGGTGCTGGAGCTGCGCGCCCGCGAACAGACCGGTTCGGCAATCCGTGCGCTGCTCGATCTCGCGCCGAAGAGCGCGCGGCTGATCGGCGCCGACGGTACCGAGCGCGACGTGCCGCTCGACACGGTCAAGGCCGGCGACCGCCTGCGCGTCCGTCCCGGCGACGCCGTGCCGGTCGACGGCACGGTGCTGGATGGCCGCACCTCCATCGACGAATCGATGATCACGGGCGAGCCGCTGCCGGTCGAGAAGACCGAAGGCGACGCCCTTACCGGCGGCACGCTGAACAAGAACGGCTCGCTGGTCATGCGGGCCGAGCGGATCGGCGCCGAAACGACGCTGGCGCGGATCGTCGAACTCGTCGCCAAGGCCCAACGCTCGCGCGCGCCCATTCAGGGGCTGGCCGACCGCGTTTCTTTCTACTTCGTCCCGGCCGTTGTGCTGGTGGCGGTGGTCGCCTTCGCGACCTGGGCTATCTTCGGCCCCGAGCCCAGCCTGATCTTTGCCATCGTCTCGGCGGTGTCGGTGCTGATCATCGCCTGTCCCTGCGCCCTCGGCCTGGCCACGCCGATGTCGATCATGACCGCCACCGGGCGCGGCGCTCACGCCGGCGTGCTGATCAAGGAAGCCGCCGCGCTGGAACGCTTCGCCTCCGTCGACACGCTGATCGTCGACAAGACCGGTACGCTGACGGAAGGCCGGCCGAAGCTGACCGATGTCGTGCCCGCGAACGGCTTTTCCGAAGACGAATTGCTGTCGCTGGCGGCCGGCCTGGAAAAGGGATCGGAACATCCGCTTGCCGAGGCCATCGTCGAGGGCGCCGCGACGCGCGGCTTGACCGTGACCGAGGCCGGCGGCTTCGAGGCGATCACGGGCAAGGGCGTTTCCGGAACCGTATCGGGAAGGAAGGTCGCGCTGGGCAATGCCGCCATGATGGCCGACCTCGGCATCGATATGTCGTCCCTTTCGGCGAGGACCGTATCGCTGCAGACGGAAGGCAGGACGGTGATGTTCGTTGCCGTCGGCAGGGAACTGGCCGGCATCGTTGCCGTCGCCGATCCGATCAAGGCAACCACGGCCGAGGCGATCAGATCGCTCCACGCCAAGGGGCTGACGATCGTCATGGCGACCGGCGACAATGAGCGTACTGCCAGCGCGATCGCCAGAAGTCTCGGCATCGACGAGGTTCGCGCCGGACTGTTGCCGGAGCAGAAGGCGGCGCTGGTCGAGGATTTGCGCGCCAAGGGCAGGATCGTCGCCATGGCCGGTGACGGCGTCAACGACGCGCCGGCCCTGGCCGCGGCCGATGTCGGCATCGCCATGGGCACCGGCGCCGATGTCGCGGTGGAAAGCGCCGGCATCACCCTGGTCAAGGGCGATCTCAACGGCATCGTGCGGGCGCGTATCCTGGCCCAGGCGACGATCCGCAACATCCGCCAGAACCTGTTCTTCGCCTTTCTCTACAACGTTCTCGGCGTACCGGTCGCCGCCGGTGTGCTCTATCCGCTCACCGGCACGCTGCTGTCGCCCATGCTCGCGGCGGCGGCGATGAGCCTGTCGTCGGTGTCGGTGATATCAAACGCGTTGCGGCTGCGGGCGTTGAAACTCTGATCCCAGCCCCCAAATACCAACCCGAACAAAGGAGACCATGAATGACCCTGGCCAAGAAGATCGTGCTGCTGCTGATGGCGGCTGGAATGCTGCTTGCCGTTTTCCTCGAAAGCGTTCCCGCGCAGGCGGAGGAGACCAAACATGACATGACGGGCATGGCGATGGGTGCGGAAAGCCCCTCGACCGACGGCTACAAGGCGGCGATGGACAAGATGCATGGCGACATGATGATCGACTATACCGGCAACGCCGATGTCGATTTTGTCCGCGGCATGATCCCGCATCATCAGGGCGCCATCGACATGGCCAAGATCGAGCTTGCCAATGGCAAGGACCCGGAAATCCGCAAGCTTGCCGAAGGCGTCATTGCCGCGCAGGAGGCCGAGATCAAGCAGATGCAGGCGTGGCTTGCCGCCCACCCGGCCAAGTGAGCCTTTCAGCGACCGGGAATCGACCGAGAACCAGTCTGGATCTTTAGCCCGGCCTGTGATGCCATCCGGCCTCAATGGAGTGAGCCATGCCATCGACCATCAGAACCACCACGTTACCCTCCGGCGAAGCCATTGCCGTTCTCGGTCAGGGCACATGGAAGATGGGCGAGGATTCGCGCCGCCGCGCCGGTGAGGTCGATGCGCTCAAGCTCGGCCTCGATCTCGGCGTCACCCTGATCGACACCGCTGAAATGTATGCCGGCGGCGGCGCCGAGGAGGTGGTGGGCGAGGCCATCGCCGGGCGCCGCGACGAGGTCTTCCTGGTTTCGAAAGTGCTGCCGTCCAACGCCTCGCGCGCGGGCGTCCAACGCGCCTGCGAGAACAGCCTGAAGCGGCTGCGGACCGACCGCATCGATCTCTATCTGCTGCATTGGCCGGGCAGCGTCCCGTTGGCGGAGACGGTCGCGGCCTTCGAGGCCGTGAAGAGCGCCGGCAAGATCCGCTACTGGGGCGTCAGCAATTTCGACACCGACGAGATGGAAGAGCTGGTCGGCTTGGCCGACGGCGGCAACGTCCAGACCAACCAGGTGCTCTACAATCTGGTCCGGCGCGGCATCGAGTTCGATCTGGCGCCCTGGAGCCGTGAGCGAGGCATTCCGCTGATGGCCTATTCACCGGTCGAGCAGGGGTCGCTGGCGCGCAATGCGAAGCTGGATGCCGTCGCCGCCCGCCACAATGCGACCGCGGCGCAAATCGCCCTGGCCTGGGTGATGCAGCAGGGCGTCATCGCCATTCCCAAGGCCAGCAGCCAGGAGCACGTTCGCCAGAATGTCGCCGCGCTGGACATCGCGCTTACCCAGCAGGACATCGCCGATCTCGATCAGGCCTTCCCGCCGCCAAACCGCAAGCGCGGCCTGGAGATGATCTGATTACTTCCCAGCTAGGCCCTTAAGCCGATACAGCACTTCCAGCGCCTCTCTCGGCGTCATCTCATCAGGGTTGATGTCGCCGAGCGCGGCGCTGACGGCATCGCTCTTCACCGGCTTAGGCGCTTCGCGTCGCATCGCCACGGAAAACAGCGGCAGATCGTCGACCAGCCGGTTAGTCTTGCCGGAGACCTCGCCTTCTTCGAGTTGGTGCAGCACCTCCTTGGCGCGGTCGACCACCGCTTCCGGCAGGCCGGCCAGCCGCGCGACCTGCACGCCATAGGAGCGGTCGGCGGCGCCCTTGCCGACCTCGTGCAGGAAGACCACGTCGTTTTCCCATTCCTTGACCCGCATGGTGACGTTGGAGAGCCGCGCCAGCTTGCCGGCGAGCGAGGTCATTTCGTGGAAATGGGTGGCGAAAATGGCCCGGCAGCGGTTCTTCTCGTGCAGATATTCCACCGCCGCCCAGGCGATCGACAGACCGTCGAAAGTGGCGGTGCCGCGGCCGATCTCGTCGAGGATCACCAGCGCGCGTTCTCCCGCCTGGTTGAGGATCGCCGCCGTCTCGACCATTTCGACCATGAAGGTGGAACGGCCGCGCGCCAGATCGTCGGAAGCGCCGACGCGCGAGAAGAGGCGATCGACGACGCCGATATGGGCCGA
>NZ_JBAZUD010000059.1:0-29529 GCF_041661565.1 Mesorhizobium sp. | reverse complement strand
CCGAGCCGCCGGCGGCCAGCACGCCGGCCCCGGCACCCGCCGCGCCTGCTCCGGCCGACGCGATGAAGCCGGCCGAGCCTGCTCCTGCGGCACCCGCGCCCGCCGAACCGGCACCGGCCCCCGCACCAGCCGAGCCCGCTCCGGCGGCACCGGCAGCCCCGGCCCCAGCCGCGCCGGCCAACTGATCGGCTCGACATGAATATGAAACGGCCCGCTGAAAAGCGGGCCGTTTTGTTTTGGGCTACGTCCCTTCGCTCTGCTCCGCCCTCGGAACGCGAAGGTCGAGAACGTACCTAAATATGGATCGCCTTGAAGAAGGTGGCCAGCGCCGCTTCCTTGACTGCTTCCGACATCGTCGGATGCGCATGCGTGGTGCGGGCCAGGTCTTCGGATGAGCCGCCGAACTCCATCAGCACCGCCGCCTCGTGGATCATCTCCCCGGCGCCGTGGCCGACAATGTGGACACCCAGCACCCGGTCGCTCGCTCTGTCGGCCAGGATCTTCACAAACCCGTCCGTGTGCAGCATGGCGCGCGCGCGGCCATTGGCGCTGAACGGGAATTTTCCCACCTTGTAGTCGATGCCGGCCGCCTTCAGTTCTTCCTCCGTCTTGCCGATCGAGGCGATTTCCGGGCTGGTGTAGACGACGCTCGGAATGACGCCGTAATTCACATGGCCGGCCTGGCCGGCAATGGTCTCCGCCACCGCCACGCCTTCGTCCTCGGCCTTGTGCGCCAGCATCGGACCGGCGACGACGTCGCCGATGGCGTAGATGCCATCAACATTGGTCTTCAGATGCTCGTCGGTCTTGACGCGGCCACGCTCATCGACCTCGACACCGGCTTCCTTCAGCCCGAGACTGTCGGAATAGGCGCGCCGGCCAGTGGCGATCAGCACGGCGTCGGCCTCGATGGTCTCGGCGGCGCCACCCTTGACCGGCTCGAAGGTCACGACAGCGCCCTTCTTGCTCTTGGCGACGCCCGTCACCTTGGCGCCGAGCTTGAACTCGAAACCCTGCTTGGAGAGCAGCCGCTGGAATTGCTTGGAAACCTCGCCGTCCATGCCGCCCAGGATCGTGTCGAGGAACTCGACCACCGTCACCTTGGCGCCCAGCCGCGCCCACACCGAGCCGAGTTCGAGGCCGATGACGCCGCCGCCGACCACCACCAGATGGGCCGGCACCTTGTCCAGCGACAGCGCGCCGGTTGACGACAAGATGACTTTCTCATCCAGGTCGACCTTGACGCCCGGAATGCCGGCGACGTCCGAACCGGTGGCGATGACGATGTTCCTGGTCTCGATCTCCTCGACCTTGCCGTCCTCGCCGGTCACCGACACCTTGCCCGCGCCGACCACCTTGCCAGTGCCGCGGAAACTGTCGATCTTGTTCTTCTTGAACAGGAAGGCGACGCCATTGACGTTCGACGCCACCGTCGCGTCCTTGTGCGCCATCATCTTCGTCAGGTTCAGTTTCGGCGCCGGTATCTCGACGCCCAGCGTATCAAAGGAATGGCCGGCCTCGGCGAACATCTCGGAGGCGTAGAGCAGCGCCTTGGACGGGATACAGCCGATGTTGAGGCAGGTGCCGCCGAAGGTCGCGTTCTTCTCGACCACCGCCGTCTTCAAGCCAAGCTGCGCAGCCTTGATGGCGCAGACATAGCCGCCCGGTCCCGATCCGATGATAACGACGTCATATGCCATGATACTGTCCTTTTTGTCGGCCCTCAGCGGCCGCCGCTCACATTCAGGATCGCGCCCGTTATATAGGAAGCCGCGTCCGACAGAAGATAGAGAACCGCGCTGGCGACCTCGTCCGAGGTGCCGGCGCGTCTCATCGGCAGCAGATCGCGCATCCGCTCAACACGGTCGGGCTGACCGCCCGAGGCGTGGATATCGGTTTCGGTGATTCCGGGGCTGACCGCGTTGACGCGGATGCCTTCGGTCACCACCTCGCGCGCCAGCCCGATGGTCAGGGTGTCGATCGCGCCCTTGGACGCCGCGTAGTCGACATATTCGCCTGGCGCGCCCAGCCTTGCTGCAGCCGACGACAGGTTGACGATGGCGCCGCCTCTGCCGCCATGGCGGGTCGACATGCGCTTGACCGCCTCGCGGGCGCAGAGAAACGAGCCGGTGACGTTGATGCGCATCATGCGTTCCAGCCGCGCGACATCCATCTCGTCGACGCGCGCTTTGACGTCGACGATGCCGGCATTGTTGACGAAGGCATCGAGGCGGCCGAAGACGCTGTCGACGGTGCCGAACATCGCCAATATATCGGCCTCGACGCCGACATCGCCCCGCACCGCGAACGCCTGGCCGCCGCCGGCGTTGATCTCGCCCACCAGCGCGTCGGCCGCGGCCTGGTTGGAGACATAGTTGACCGCGACGCGATAGCCCGCCTTCGCGCCAAGCCGGCAGGTCGCGGCGCCTATGCCCCGGCTGCCGCCGGTGACCAGCATCACCTTTTGCGCCTCGCTCATTCCTGGCAGCCCTTCATCGTAAATACGTCCGACGGCACTTTCGAAAAACCGTTGCCGCCATGGACGGTCGACATTTCGAGCGACGGCCCGAGATCGGGAAAGACAAGGCTTTGCGGTGCATCGGCACGTTCGGCCGGCAACAGTCCGATAACGCCCTTGTCATCGGCGCCGTAGATGACGCCCTCCCACAAAGTACAGGCGGCGAGCTCTTCGCCGGTAACGTCGCCGGTCGGACATTTGTACATCAGCGAGCCATGCGGCCGCGCGGCCGCGCCATCGGTCCACATGGCGATCCCGTCCAGGACCACATTGTTGTCGAGGATCAACCGGAAGCTGTTGGTGACGGTGGCCGAGGCGCCGGTCGGGGTAAAGTCGATCTCGCTGCCGCTCTGGGCGTCGCCATAGACGGCAAGCTCGATCGGACAGGCGGCTTGGGTGGTGACTGGGATCATCGTTGCCCCGACCGCTATCGATGCGGTCGACAGGCTTTCCGACAAGAAAGAACGGATCGTCACTGCTATCCACCTTAAACAGCTTGATCGAGGATGAAGATCGTCGACAGAAAATAGTCTATCTCGAACGCAACGTTTTCATTCCTGTCGACTGGAAGCGCGTTCACTTCAAATTTGAGGGTCAAGAGGCGAGAACTCTCCGCCAGCTCGATATAAATGTCGCGCTCACGACCGCCGCCGATTGTCCACTTGAATTCGCTCTTGTTGAGGAATTGAAGTGCCTTGGGCAAAGTATGGATGGCTATCGGTTTTGCGCCTCCAAAGGTTACTGGATGCCGGCCCACATCGACGTGCAGATGGCCATGCCAAGTCGCCATCATTCCACCCGGTTGCAATCTTCCAAAAACAGGTTCGACGCTAATCGACCGCAAGCGAAAATCAGGACCGAAGAAGAACTCGCAATTCGTGCCGTAGATGCACCAAGCGGATGCGCTGTCACCTTGGCGAAAATGATTATCCGCCCGCACATCCTCTGGATCGATCAAACCTCGAACCGTTTCACGGCTGCTTTTACCGAGCTCGACAGGCCCTGCCCGGCCTGTCATCACAAGCTCGAACAGATCGATTGGCTCGACGGTTTCAGCCACGTGCGACCTTAGAGATCGAGCACCAGCCGTTCCGGATCCTCCAGGCTTTCCTTGACGCGCACGAGGAACGTCACGGCTTCCTTGCCGTCGACGATGCGATGGTCGTAGCTCAGCGCCAGATACATCATCGGCCGGATCACGATCTGGCCGCCGACAACCACCGGCCGCTCCTGGATCTTGTGCATGCCGAGGATGCCCGACTGCGGCGCGTTGAGGATCGGCGTCGACATCAGCGAGCCATAGACGCCGCCATTGGAAATGGTGAACGTGCCGCCCTGCATGTCCGCCACCGACAGCTTGCCGTCGCGCGCGGCGATGCCCAGCCGGCCGATATCCTTCTCGATCTCCGCGATCGACATCTGGTCGGCATTGCGCACGACCGGCACGACCAGGCCCTTCTCGGTGCCGACGGCGACGCCGATATGGGCGTAGTTCTTGAAGATGATGTCGGTGCCGTCGATCTCGGCGTTGACCGAGGGGATTTCCTTCAGGGCGTGGGTGACGGCCTTGGTGAAGAAGCCCATGAAGCCGAGCTTGACCCCATGCTTCTTCTCGAACACGTCCTTGTATTTGGACCTGAGCGCCATCACCGCCGACATGTCGACCTCGTTGAAGGTCGTCAGCATGGCGGCCGTCGACTGCGCTTCCTTGAGCCGGCGCGCGATCGTCTGGCGCAGCTTGGTCATGCGCACGCGCTCCTCGCGTGACGCATCGTCGCCGGAAGACGGCGCGCGCACGGCAACCGGCGCGGGGGCCGGCGCAGCCTTCGGCGTCTCGGCCGGCTGCGACGGCGCGCCCTTGGAAATGGCGTCGAGCACGTCGCCCTTGAGCACCTGGCCGCGCTTGCCGGAGCCGGATACCTGGTCGACCGAAAGATTGTTCTCCGCAATCATTTTGGCCGCCGCCGGTGCGGGCGGCATGCCGCGCGGCTCGACCGGACCGGCGTCGCCGGCGATTTTGGCGGTTTCGGCCGCGGCCTGCTTGCTGGTCTGTGCGGCATCGGGGCTCGACGCCTGCGACACGGCTTGCGGCTTGGTCTCCTGCTTCGACGTCTCCTGCTTGGACGCCGCAGCGGCATCCCCACCGGCCGAGATCGAGCCGAGGAGCGCGCCGACGCCGACCGTTTCGCCTTCCTTGGCGGTGATTTCGCTGAGCGTCCCGGCAGCAGCGGCGGGCACCTCCACCGTCACCTTGTCGGTCTCAAGCTCGACCAGCGGCTCGTCGGCGGCAATGGCATCGCCGACCTTCTTGAACCATTTGCCGATGGTCGCCTCGCTGACGGATTCGCCGAGAGTGGGAACGCGGATTTCGGTAGCCATTGTGCCTGTCCGTTTCTGTCGGTTCTGTTCTATTCGCCCAATTCTCGTCTATTCACCAAGCGCGTCTTCGAGCAGGGCGGCAAGCTGGGCAAGGTGCTTCGACATCAGCCCGGTCGCCGGCGAGGCGGCGGCCGGACGACCGGTGTAGCGCACCCGCTGATGCTTGGCGTCGATATGCGCCAGCACCCATTCCAGATACGGGTCGATGAACGACCACGCCCCCATGTTCTTGGGCTCTTCCTGGCACCAGACCATCTCGGCGTTGCGGAAGCGCGACAATTCCGTGATCAGCGCCTTGGCCGGGAACGGATAGAGCTGTTCGACGCGCAGCAGGTAGATATCGTTGATGCCGCGCTTCTCGCGCTCCTCGTAGAGGTCGTAGTAGACCTTGCCCGAGCACAGAACGACGCGGCGGATCTTGGAATCCTTGACCAGCTTGATCGCCTGGCCGGAGAGCAGCTGCGCGTCGTCCCACAAGAGCCGGTGGAAGGAGCTTTCGCCCGACATTTCCGGCAGCGTCGATACCGCCCGCTTGTGGCGCAGCAGCGACTTCGGCGTCATCAGGATCAGCGGCTTGCGGAAGTCCCGCTTCAGCTGCCGGCGCAGGATATGGAAGTAGTTGGCCGGGGTGGTGCAGTTGGCGACCTGCATGTTGTCTTCGGCGCAGAGCTGCAGGAAGCGCTCAAGGCGGGCCGAGGAATGTTCCGGACCCTGGCCCTCATAGCCATGCGGCAGCAGGCAGACGAGGCCCGACATTCTGAGCCACTTGCGTTCACCCGACGAGATGAACTGGTCGAACACCACCTGGGCGCCATTGGCGAAGTCGCCGAATTGGGCTTCCCACAGCGTCAGCGCCTTCGGTTCGGCGAGGCTATAGCCATATTCGAAGCCGAGCACCGCCTCTTCGGAAAGCATCGAGTTGATGACTTCATAGCCGGCCTGAGCGGCCGACAGATTGTTGAGCGGGATGTAGCGGGTCTCGTCGCGCTGGTCGTAAAGCACGGAATGCCGCTGCGAGAAGGTGCCGCGCTCCGAATCCTGCCCCGACAGGCGGATCGGGTTGCCGTCGAGCAGGATGGCGCCGAACGCCAGCGCCTCGGCCGTCGACCAGTCGATGCCCTCGCCGGACTCGATCGCCTGGCGACGGTTCTCGAGGAAGCGGATGATCGTCTTGTGCGCCTCGAAATCCTTCGGCACCTCGGTGAGCTTCTTGCCGATTTCCTTGAGCGTCTTGACCGGCACGGCGGTCTTGCCGCGCCGCTGTTCATCCTGGTTGTCGGCCGAGCGCAGGCCCGACCAGGCGCCGTCGAGCCAGTCGGCCTTGTTGGGCTTGTAGTGCTGGCCGACCTCCCATTCCGATTCCAGATGCGCCCGCCAGTCGGCCTTGAGCTTGTCGAGATCGGCCTGGCTGATCTGTCCCTCGGCAATCAGCCGCTCGCCATAGATCTGCACCGTCGTCTTGTGGGTGCGGATATTGCGGTACATGATCGGCTGGGTGAAGGCCGGTTCGTCGCCCTCATTGTGGCCGAAGCGGCGGTAGCAGAACATGTCGACCACGACCGGCTTGTGGAACTTCATGCGGAATTCGATCGCCACCTTGGTGGCATGGACGACGGCTTCCGGGTCGTCGCCATTGACGTGGAAGATCGGCGCCTCGATCATCTTGGCGACGTCGGACGGATAGGGCGACGAACGCGAGAAGCGCGGATTGGTGGTGAAGCCTATCTGGTTGTTGATGATGAAGTGCAGCGTGCCGGCAACGCGGTGGCCGCGCAGGCCCGACAGGCCGAGGATTTCGGCGATCACGCCCTGGCCGGCAAAGGCGGCGTCGCCATGCAGGAGCAGCGGCAGCACCTTGGCGCGCTCTTCCAGCGGCACGATTTCCTCGCGGCTGCGTCCGAACAGATAGTCCTGCTTGGCGCGCGCCTTGCCCATCACCACCGGGTCGACGATTTCCAGGTGCGAAGGATTGGCAGTCAGCGACAGATGCACCTTGTTGCCGTCGAATTCGCGGTCCGACGACGCACCGAGATGGTACTTGACGTCGCCCGAGCCCTCGACCTCGTCCGGCGCGGCCGAGCCGCCCTTGAATTCGTGGAAGATCGCGCGGTGCGGCTTCGCCATCACCTGGGACAGCACGTTCAGCCGGCCGCGATGCGCCATGCCGAGCACGATTTCCTTCATGCCGAGCTGGCCGCCGCGCTTGATGATCTGCTCCAGCGCCGGGATAAGCGCTTCGCTGCCATCGAGGCCGAAGCGCTTGGTGCCCTTGTACTTGACGTCGATGAACTGCTCGAAGCCTTCGGCCTCGATCAGCTTCTGCAGGATCGCCTTCTTGCCGGTGGCGGTGAAGGAGATCTCCTTGTCGACGCCCTCGATGCGCGCCTGGATCCAGGCCTTCTCCTCGGGATCGGAAATATGCATGAACTCGACGCCGAGGGTGGAGCAATAGGTCCGGGTCAGGATCTCCAGCATCTGCCGGATGGTGCCGAATTCGAGGCCGAGCACATTGTCGAGGAAGATCGGCCGGTCATAGTCGGCCGATGTGAAGCCGTAATTCTCCGGCGACAGCTCGTTGTAATCCTCGAGCGGCTTGGCGATGCCGAGCGGGTCGAGATTGGCGTGCAGATGACCGCGCATGCGGTAGGCACGAATCATCATGATGGCCCGCACCGAATCGCGCGTCGCCTGATGCACGTCGGCATCCGACAGCGCGACACCGTTGGTGACCGCCTTGTCCTTGACCTTCTTTTCCAGATGCTTCTCGACGATGCCCCAATTGCCGTCGAGCGCCGACACTAGCTCGCCATTGGCCTGCAGCGGCCAGGAGGGCTTGGCCCAGGAGGCGCCCTTGGCGTTCTTGCGGACATCGCCGGCATCGTCCTTCAGCCCGGCAAAGACGTCCTGCCACTCGGGATCGACCGATTCCGGATCGTCCTCATAGGCGGCGTAGAGCGCGTCGATATAGTCGGCATTGCCGCCATAGAGGAAAGAAGTGAGCGAAAACTGGTCGTTGGCCTGATCTTGTCTTGCCATTTTCTCTGCGGAGCGCCTGCTCCGTCTCCTTAGTTGGAGGGGAAAGGGAGTAGGTCAGTAGGGGAGTAGGGCATCTTGGCCGCTGTCTCTTCCCTACTCCCGTACTCCCTTACTCCCCTATTCCCTTAACCTTTGATCGCCTCGACCAGCGTCGTGCCCAGCCGTGCCGGCGATGGCGATACCTTGATGCCGGCGGACTCCATCGCCGCGATCTTGTCTTCCGCGCCGCCCTTGCCGCCCGAAATCACCGCGCCCGCGTGGCCCATTGTGCGGCCGGCCGGCGCCGTGCGGCCGGCGATGAAGCCTGCCATCGGCTTGCTTCGGCCGCGCTTGGCTTCGTCCTTGAGGAACTGTGCCGCGTCTTCTTCGGCCGAACCGCCGATCTCGCCGATCATGATGATCGACTTGGTTTCGTCGTCGGCCAGGAACATCTCGAGCACGTCGATGAACTCGGTGCCCTTGACCGGGTCGCCGCCAATGCCGACGGCGGTGGTCTGGCCAAGGCCGACATTGGTGGTCTGGAACACCGCCTCATAGGTAAGAGTTCCCGAGCGCGAAACAACGCCGACAGAACCCTTGCGGAAGATGTTGCCGGGCATGATGCCGATCTTGCATTCATTGGGTGTCAGCACGCCGGGGCAGTTCGGGCCGATCAGCCGCGAGGCCGAGCGGTCAAGCCGCGCCTTGACCTTGATCATGTCCATTACCGGAATGCCCTCGGTGATGCAGATGATCAGCGGGATCTCGGCTTCGATCGCTTCCAGGATCGCTTCGGCGGCGCCCGCCGGCGGGACGTAGACGACGGACGCGTTGGCGCCGGTCTTTTCCTTGCCCTCGGCGACGGTGGCGAAGATCGGCAGGCTCTCGCCCTTCGACCCGGTCCAGGTCTCGCCGCCCTTCTTGGGATGGATGCCGCCCACCATCTTGGTGCCGTGATAGGCCAGCGCCTGTTCGGTGTGGAACGTGCCGGTCTTGCCGGTCAGGCCCTGCACCAGCACCTTGGTGTTCTTGTCGACGAGAATGGACATGGGAGCCCTTTTCTAAAAGCCGTTGATCGAGGAAGGCGAGACGCGTTTGTAGACGCCGCTCACCATGTCTTGCCATGCATCGCTGCCGGCGGGTTTGAAATGCAATCGCATGCGGTAGGTGTCGGCATCGTCAAGAATATAAGTCACGCGCGCCGAACCGCGCTGTGATGACCGCTCCAGATTGAGCTCGCTGCCGTTCCACACGCCCGTGGCCGGCGAGACCGGCACAATGCCCATCGAATCAAACTGGTGCATGGTGACGACGCTGTTTTGCTGGTCGAAACCGAAGACATTGTGCGAGCCAAACGAAATCGTGCCATCGCGGCGCTGACGATAGCGCTGCACCACGAACAGGCCACCGAACTGTGCCTCCGCCAGCACATCCGAAGTGGCGATGCCGCCATCGGCCCATTGCGTGTCCGCCACCTCTTCCTCGCCACGCCACGCGCCGACCAGCGCCTGCAGGCGCTGGTGATCGGGCGAGAGCGAAGAGAAGGGAGCGCTCATGGTCAGAGCCGCTTCAGGTCGGAGACGGTGAGGTCGCTCTTGGCATTGCCGGTGTTGAGCGTCGTTGCCGGCTCGAACATCAGCACGACCGGCTCGGCGGTCAGCGAACGCGGCCGATGCTCGACGCCCTTCGGCACGACGATGAAATCGCCCTCGCCGAGCTCGACCGGACCGTCACGGAAATCGATGGCAATCCGCCCGCGCAGCACGAGGAAGGCCTCGTCCTCATGCTCATGCGCATGCCAGTCGAAGGTCTCGCCGAACTTGGCGACCTTCGCCTGGCTGTCATTCACGTCGCCAGCGATATGCGGATCGAAGACCTTGGTGATCTTCTGATCCGCCGCCTCGACCAGGTTTATCTTGCGCGGGGGCATCCGCTCAGCCCTTCACCGCCGCCACGATCTTCTTGGCCGCATCATCGAGGTCGTCGGCCGACACCACGTTCAGGCCGCTGTCATTGATGATCTTCTTGCCGAGCTCGGCATTGGTGCCTTCCAGGCGCACAACCAGCGGCACTTTCAGCCCGACTTCCTTGACCGCGGCGATCACGCCCTCGGCGATGATGTCGCACTTCATGATGCCGCCGAAGATGTTGATCAGGATGCCCTTGACCGCCGGATCCTTGGTGATGATCTTGAAGGCCGCCGTCACCTTTTCCTTGGACGCGCCGCCGCCGACATCGAGGAAGTTGGCGGGCTCGGCGCCGTAGAGCTTGATGATGTCCATCGTCGCCATGGCCAGGCCGGCGCCATTGACCATGCAGCCGATATTGCCATCGAGCGCGACATAGGCGAGGTCGTATTTCGACGCCTCGATCTCCTTCTCGTCCTCTTCGCTGGTGTCGCGCAGTTCGAGTACGTCGGGGTGGCGGAACAGTGCGTTGTTGTCGAAAGAGACCTTGGCGTCGAGCACGCGCAGCCGGCCGTTCTTCATGACGATCAGCGGGTTGACCTCGAGCAGGCTCATGTCCTTCTCGACAAAGGCCTTGTAGAGGATCGGAAACAGCGTTTCGCCGTCCTTGGCCGCGTCGCCGTCGAGCTTGAGCGCCGCGTTGAGCGTCTTCACGTCATCCGCGGTCACGCCCTTCTCCGGGTCGATGGCGACGGTGATGATCTTTTCCGGCGTGTCATGCGCGACCGCCTCGATGTCCATGCCGCCTTCGGTCGACACCACGAAGGCGACGCGGCCGACGGTCCGGTCGACCAGGATCGACAGATAGAGTTCGCGTTCGATGTCGGCGCCGTCCTCGATATAGAGGCGGTTGACCTGCTTGCCGGCCGGGCCGGTCTGCTTGGTGACCAGCGTGTGGCCGAGCATCTCATTGGCGTTGGCGACGACTTCGGCGACGGACTTCGCCAGCCGCACGCCACCCTTGGCGTCGGGGCCGAGTTCTGTGAACTTGCCCTTGCCCCGGCCGCCGGCATGGATCTGGCTCTTCACCACATAGAGCGGGCCGGGCAGCGCCTTGGCGGCGGCTTCGGCCTCATCAGCCTTGAACACCGGTACGCCTTCGGCAACGGGCGCGCCGAACGACTTCAGCAGCGCCTTGCCCTGATACTCATGGATGTTCATCTGGATTTGCTCCGGTTTACTTCGAGGCCAGCTGCGGCGCGATCTTGACGCAGGCCTCGGTCAGGCCCTGCACCGTCGCCACCGAACTGTCGAACATCTTCTGCTCGCTCTTGTTGAGGTCGATCTCGATGATGCGCTCGACGCCGCCGGCGCCGATCACCACGGGAACGCCGACATAGGTGTTCTTGACGCCATACTGGCCGGAGAGGTGAGCGGCGCAGGGCAGCACGCGCTTCTTGTCCTTGAGATAGGCTTCGGCCATCGAGATCGCGGAGGCAGCCGGCGCGTAATAGGCCGAGCCGGTCTTGAGCAGGCCGACGATCTCGGCGCCGCCGTCGCGGGTGCGCTGCACGATCTGGTCGAGCTTTTCCTTCGAGGTCCAGCCCATCTTGACCAGGTCCGGCAGCGGAATGCCCGCCACCGTCGAATAGCGGATCAGCGGCACCATGGAATCGCCATGGCCGCCGAGCACGAAAGCGGTGACGTCCTCGACCGAGACCTTGAATTCCTCGGCCAGGAAATAGCGGAAGCGCGAGCTGTCGAGCACGCCGGCCATGCCGACGACATGGCTCTTGGGCAGGCCGGAAAACTTCTGCAGCGCCCACACCATGGCGTCGAGCGGGTTGGTGATGCAGATGACGAAGGCCTTGGGCGCGTACTTCTTCAGGCCGGCGCCGACCTGTTCCATGACCTTCAGATTGATGCCGAGCAGGTCGTCGCGGCTCATGCCCGGCTTGCGCGGCACGCCTGCGGTGACGATGCAGACGTCGGCGCCCTCGATACCGGCATAATCGTTGACGCCCGTGAGGCGGCTGTCGAAGCCATCGACCGGTGACGATTGCGCGATATCGAGCCCCTTGCCCTGCGGAATACCCTCGGCAATGTCGAACAGCACCACGTCGCCGAGGTCCTTGAGGCCGATCATGTGGGCGAGCGTGCCGCCGATCATACCGGAGCCGATAAGCGCTATCTTGTTGCGTGCCATGTGAGGATGTTTTCCCTTTGTCTGTGACCGCGCCCAAATCGCAGACGACTTGATGGCGGGCTTCGAGGAGGCCGGAATGCCGCGGGGGAACCGCGAGTTTTCGCCGCACCCAATAGCCCCGGCGTGATATTAATTCAATCGATTATTTTGAGCCCAGCATTTTCAATCGGTTAGATGGTTTGGGATTTACGTAAACGTCAAAAATATTGAGCCGACTTCCGACAAGCTACACAGGGACAGCGGCAATCGTAAGACCTGAAGAGGGCAATGACGCCCTTGTGAACTGAGGTGATGCGGTACGCGGTGAGCCGACGCCGCTATGCCCGCGCGTGCTTCTCGTCAGGGGTCTCTTTGGCCTTCCGCCGCCGGTCCCAGTCTTCCAGCCAGTCGCGGCTCTGCATCTCGATCAGCCGCGAGGCGGTGCGCTCGAATTCGAAGACCTCGACGCCGCGCTTGGCCGCATAGAGCAGCGGCGGCGCTGCCTCGGCGCTCACCACCAGGCGAACATGATGGTCGTAAAGCGTGTCGATCAGGAGGATGAAGCGCTTGGCCTCGTTGCGCTTGCCTTCACCCAGCACCGGCACGTGATCGATGAAGATCGTTGAAAAGCGTCCGGCAATCGCCAGGTAGTCGCGCGCCCCGAGCGGCTTTTCGCACAGGTCGGCAAAGGGGAACCGCGCCGCGTCGCCGGCGGCGGCAGGCACCGCCACTTGCCGGCCCTTGATGGTCAGCGATGTCGCGGCTGTCGGCTCGCCGCGCGTCATGGCCTGCCAGGCCTGGTCGAGCGCCTGATCCGCCGCCGCGTCGGCCGGCGTCACATAGACGGGCGTGCGGGCGAGCTTTTCCAGCCGGTAATCCTTGTCTGTATCCAGCGAAAGCACCTGCGCGTGCCGCTCTAGGATGGCGATGAACGGCAGGAAAAGCTGGCGGTTCAGCCCGTCACGATAAAGATCTTGGGGCGCCACGTTAGAGGTGGCGATCAGCACCACGCCGCTGGAAAACAGCGCCGAAAACAGCCGCGACAGGATCATCGCGTCGGCGATGTCGGTGACCGAGAACTCGTCGAAACACAGCACCCAGGCCTGCTCGGCCAGCGCCTTGGCCACCGGCGGGATCGGATCGTCCTCCTTGACCGTGCCCTCCTTGCGCGCCTGCCGGTGCTTCTGGATGCGGTCCTGCACGTCGGCCATGAAGTCGTTGAAATGCACGCGACGCTTGCGCCGAACCGGCAGCAGCTCGAAGAACATGTCCATCAGCATGGTCTTGCCGCGGCCGACGCCGCCATGGATGTAGAGGCCCTTGACGGCCTCCTTCGTTTCGCGCTTGCGGGCAAACAGCCAGCCAAGCGCGCTGGACTTGTGCGCCAGCCGCTTCGCCGAGATCTCCGATGTCAGCCGGTCGAGCGCGGCGGCGATCCGTTCCTGCGCCGGATCGCGCTCGATGGCACCGGTCGCCACCAGATGATCGTAGCGTTGCCTGACGGTCGCATGGGTCTGGAGGCCGTCACGCAGATGCATCGGTCACGTCATTGTGGAGCACGTCCCGGAAAATTGCATAGCCGTTTTCCGCCGGGACGTGCGTGGGACAAAAGGAAGTATCGATTACCTTGTCAGTGAAATCGGCTGGCCGTTCGACGTCTGGCCATCGAATTTCGAGCCGCCCGAGGAATAGAGCCGCGCCAGCGTGTCGCCATTGGCATCATAGAGCGTGAGTTGCTTGCCGGCGACGTTCCACGACTTGATGCCGTCCATCGGCGGTGGGCAATGCAGCGGTCCGGCACGGAAGCCGGCGCCGAACTTGGTCTGCGGCGTCGCCACCTTGCAGCTCTGTCCGCCAACGCTGACGTTCCAGACGCCGGCGACGCTTCCGGCATTGACGTCCGATGCGCCCGCGGGCGCCGAGCCGTCCGGCGGCAGCGACGCAACCTGCGTGTTCGCCGGCGCCGTCGGGAATTTCGACGGATCAGTGGTGCCCGGCGATGCCGGCGGCGGCAGCTGGTTCGAGGAGACCTGGCCGGCCGGCGCGGCCTGCAGCGGAGCGGGCTGCTGGTCGTCCATCGACGAGAACCTTGAGGTGGAGCAGCCGCTCACAAAGAGTGCCGCCAGCGATACGGCCACCAGGCCGCTTCTAGAAATAATCATTCCAACCTCCGTCGGATCCGGCTGGGGGGATGCCGTCCGCGCAATCTCGCCTTCACCAAGATGGAGAAGGTGGCGAAATTTCAACCTGATATGGTTAAAATAGGGTTTGCGTGGAGAAATGTTGCAAATTTATCGCAATCCTGGACACCGAAATCGCTTCCTCCTCTCTTCTTTGCAAGTGGATCGCACGACCAGCTCGCTGCGCGCCGACATGCAAACGCTTGGAACGGGCGGCGCGCAGCCTTATGTCAGGGCGAGGAACCTGCCGGGAGCCGTGCATTGGCCGCGAAAAAGAAAACCGCCAATCGCTATTACAGCGGCCCGCCCAGCGATCATTTCGACGGCGCCCTGTTCTTCAATCCCGGCGGCCAGATGCCCGCTCGCTTCACCGATCTCTTGAAGTGGCAGTTCAACGGCCAGCGCTCGAAATGGCCGGCCGCCAGTCCCAGTCCTTTTTCACAGGCGAAACCGGCCGGGCGCGTCGACGGGTCCGGCCTGAAAGTGACCATGGTTGGCCACTCCACACTGCTGATCCAGACAGCGGGCCTGAACATCCTCACCGATCCGGTCTGGTCGCAACGCACGTCGCCGTTCTCCTTCATCGGCCCAAGACGCATCAACCCGCCGGGCATCGCCTTCGCCGACCTGCCACCGATCGACCTCGTCCTGGTCAGCCACAATCACTATGACCACCTCGACCTCGCCACGCTGAAACGGCTGAAGGCCGCCCACGACCCGCTGCTGATCACGCCGCTCGGCAATGATGCCCTCATCGGCAGCGCGGTCCCCGGCATGCGGCTCACCGCGCATGACTGGGGCGAGACGATCGAGATCGGCAAGGGCGTCTCTGTCCACGTCGAGCCGGCGCATCACTGGTCGGCGCGCGGCGCCGGCGACCGGCGCATGGCGCTGTGGGCCGGTTTCGTCATCGAGACGCCGGGCGGCAAGGTCTATTTCGCCGGCGACACCGGTTTCCACGACGGCATCAACTATCGGCTGATGGCGGGGAAGCATGGCGGCTTCCGCTTCGCCATCCTGCCGATCGGCGCCTATGAGCCGCGCTGGTTCATGGCGTCGCAGCACCAGAATCCGGAAGAGGCCGTGCATGGCATGGTCCTATCCAACAGCGCCTTCGCCGCCGGCTGTCACTGGGGCACGTTCCAGCTTACCGACGAACCGATCGGCGAGCCGGCGGAAAAGCTGGGCCACGCACTCGACGCTCAGGGCATTGCGCGCGAGCGCTTTCGCCCGATGCGGCCCGGCGAGGCCTGGGACGTGCCGGAGCCGAACGCATCCTGACGGCAACCGGTCCGCGGCGGGAACCCGGGCCCGCCATCCGCGTTTCCATGCGTTTCGAAATCTACGGTTCGCGAGGCACCCCCATGATCAAATGGATCATCATTCTCCTGATCGTCGCCGCGGCGGCGAGCCTGCTCGGCATGCCGGCGCTGGCGGGAGCCGCCGCCACCGGCGCGCGCATCCTCATCGGCATCGTCCTGGTGATCTTCCTGCTGGTGGTGCTGGGCATCTTCGCCGTCACGTAAGGCCGCCGCGCACTGGTAATTCCCGGCCGTTTCCGCCATATAGCGCCAAACGGACACGGAATTTTCGGAGCGATGGCAAGCACTGCCCCTTTCGCCAAGATGAACGGTATCGGCAACGAGATCATCGTCGCCGATATGCGTGGCCGTGCCGATCGGGTGACGCCGGCTGCGGCCATCGCGCTGAACGCCGATGCCGCGACAAGCTTCGACCAGATCATGGCCATCCACGACACCAGGACGCCGGGCACCGCCTTTTTCATCGATATCCTCAATTCCGACGGCTCCAGGGCGCAGGCCTGCGGCAATGGCATGCGCTGCGTCGTCCAGGCGCTGGCGGCCGAGACCGGCCAGAAGACCTTCACCTTCGAGACCGTCGCCGGCATTCTCAACGCGCGCGAACATGCCGATGGCTCGATCTCGGTCGACATGGGCATGCCGCGCTTCGGCTGGCAGGACATCCCGCTGGCCGAGGAATTCCACGACACAAGCAGGATCGAGCTGCAGATCGGCCCGATCGACGCGCCGGTGCTGCATTCGCCCTCGGTCGTCTCGATGGGCAATCCGCATGCGATCTTCTGGGTCGACCGCGATGTCTGGTCCTACGAGCTCGACCGGTTCGGCCCCCTGCTCGAGAACCACCCGATGTTTCCCGAGCGCGCCAACATCACCATTGCCCAGGTCACGTCTCCCCAGAGCATGGTGATTCGCACCTGGGAGCGTGGCGCCGGCCTGACCAAGGCCTGCGGTTCCGCCGCCTGTGCGTCGGTGGTCGCGGCTGCCCGCATCGGGCTGACCGGCCGCAACGTCAGCCTGCTGACCCCGGGCGGCGGCACCCTGCATGTCGAATGGCGCGAGGACGACCACGTCATCCTGACCGGGGCCGCCGAATGGGAATTTTCCGGTAGCTTCGATCCCTCAACCGGAGACTGGGCCCGCGACACCGAAAGCGCGGCCTGATGTCCGCTCTTTCCAAGGGCACTTTGCGCGAGGCTCCGCCTTCTGGCCGCATCGAAGTGGTGACCTTCGGCTGCCGGCTCAACACCTACGAATCCGAGGTGATGCGGCGCGAGGCCGAAACCGCAGGCCTCGGCGCCCTTGAGGGCGGCGCGGTGATCTTCAACACCTGCGCCGTGACCGGCGAGGCCGTGCGCCAGGCCAGGCAGGCGATCCGCCGCGCGCGCCGCGACAAGCCGCGGGCGCGCATCATCGTCACCGGCTGCGCGGCGCAGACCGAGCCGGAAAAATTCGCCTCGATGGACGAGGTCGATCTCGTCCTCGGCAATGAAGAAAAATTGCACGCGCATGCCTATCGCGCATTGCCCGATTTCGGCGTCAACGACACCGAGAAGGCCCGCGTCAACGACATTTTTTCGGTGCGCGAGACCGCCGGCCACATGGTCGACGCCATCGAGGGCCACGCCCGCGCCTTCGTCCAGGTGCAGAATGGCTGCGACCATCGCTGCACCTTCTGCATCATTCCTTATGGTCGCGGCAATTCGCGCTCGGTGCCGATGGGCGCCGTGGTCGAGCAGGTCAAGCGCCTCGCTGGCAATGGCTATTGCGAGATCGTGCTGACCGGCGTCGACATGACCAGCTTCGGCGCCGACCTGCCGGGCGCGCCCAGGCTGGGCAGGCTCGTCAAGACCATCCTCAAACAGGTTCCCGACGTCAGGCGGCTGCGGCTGTCCTCGATCGATTCGATCGAGGCCGACGACGACCTGCTCGACGCGCTCGCCACCGAGCCGCGGCTGATGCCGCATCTGCATCTGTCGCTGCAGTCGGGTGACGACATGATCCTGAAGCGCATGAAGCGAAGACACAGCCGCGACCAGTCGGTCCGCTTCTGCGAGGATGTGCGCAAGCTGCGCCCCGGCATCGTCTTCGGCGCCGACATCATCGCCGGTTTTCCGACCGAGACCGACGAAATGTTCGAGAATTCCGAAAAAATCGTCGAGCAATGCGGGCTCACGCACCTCCACGTCTTTCCGTTCAGCCCCCGCGAGGGCACGCCGGCCGCGCGTATGCCGCAGCTTCCCCGCGACGTGGTCAAGCAGCGCGCCGCCCGGTTGCGGGCCGCCGGCGAAACCGCGTATCGCCGCCATTTGTCGTCGCTTTCGGGAACGCGCCAGTCGCTCCTGATCGAGCGCGGCGGTCTTGGCCGCACCGAAGGGTTCACGCTTGCCGCGATGGCCACGGGCAAACCCGGGGATATTGTCGAGGCACACATCACCGGCCATGACGGCGCCCGGCTGATAGCGGCACCGCTTGCCGCCCACGCCGCCTGAGAAACGCAAAGCATGGCTGGTTTTTTCAAGAAGATATTTTCGTTCGGCAAGAAGGAAGGCGTCGACGAGCGGGTCGACGAGACCGCCCCGCTGCCGCCGATCAAATGGGAAGCGCTCGACGCGCTGAAGCCGGCGGCCGAGCAGGTCGTTCCGGAATTTCTGAAGCGGGATGAACAGCGGCCCGATGAGATCGTGCCGACACCGCCGGTCGAGCCTGTTGTAGCGCTGCAGCCAGTGCCGACGCCTGTTGGGGAAACATCCCCCGAGCCCGGTCCGAACATTCCGCTGGCGCCGCAACCGACTGTTCCGTCCGAGCCGGAACCGCTGCCGCCGCCAGCACCGGAAGAGGAGCCGGCGCCTGCGCCGGTGACTCCGGAGCCGCCGGCACCCGAGGAAATTCCGCTTCCCCCGGCCGCTCCGGAGCCCGCTCCCTTACCGCAGCCGCAGGAAGTCCCCGTTCCCGCGCCAGCCGAGCCCGAGATTGCGCCGCCGCAGCCGGAACGGCAGCCGGAGCCGGCGCCGATAGAAGTGCCGGCGCCGCCTGCCGAGATTCCGGCCGGGATTCCGGTCGAAGTGCCGCCACCGGCCGAGGCTTCAGAGACGTCGGCTTCAGTAGCTGGCACCGCCCCTCATCCGGCTGCCGCCACCTTCTCCCCGTATAGGGAAGGGGAGAAGGAAGCTGAACCCGACGCCGCGCCTGCCCTTGCAGACGTCGAAGAAGAGGCCGCACCGCTGACGCCCCCCTCTCCCCGCCTCTCGCGGGGAGAGGGTAAGGGTGAGGGGCAGCACCACCCTGCGCAGGTCGCGGCACCCCCTGCCGCGCCCCAGGCTCCCGCCGCCGAAATCGCGCCCCCCATTCGCCAGCCCGCGCCGATCGAATCGCAGCCGGTCATTGCCGAGATCGCGCCAGAGCCGCAATCTGTCCCGCAGCCGGCAGCGGAGCCGAGACCGGCTCCCGGCAAGGTGACCGTCACCAAAAAGGTCGAGCAGAAGGCCGAGCCCATAAAAGCGCCGGAGCCGGCGCCCAGGCGCTCCTGGTTCCAGCGCATGCGGGACGGGCTGGCCCGTTCTTCCAGGGAACTCACCGGCAACATCGCCGGCGTCTTCACCAAGCGCAAGCTGGACGAGGAGACGCTGCAGGACCTCGAGGACGTGCTGATCCGCGCCGATCTCGGCATGGAAACCGCGCTGCGCATCACCGATGCGCTGGCCGCCAGCCGCTATGGCAAGGATGTCTCCGACACCGACGTCCGCACCGTCATGGCGGCCGAAGTGGAGAAGGTGCTGAGCCATGTCGCCATGCCGCTGGAGCTCGACCTGTCGCACAAGCCGCATGTCATCCTGGTCGTCGGCGTCAACGGCACCGGCAAGACCACCACCATCGGCAAGCTGGCGGCCAAGCTCACCGATGGCGGCCTGTCGGTGATGCTGGCGGCCGGCGACACCTTCCGCGCCGCCGCGATCGAACAGCTGAAGATCTGGGGCGAGCGCACGAAATCGCCGGTCATCGCCTCGAAGATCGGCGCCGATGCCGCCGGCCTCGCCTACGACGCCTTCGAACGGGCCAAGGAAGCCGGTTCCGATGTGCTGATCATCGACACCGCCGGCCGGTTGCAGAACAAGACCGAACTGATGGCGGAGCTTGAAAAGATCGTCCGCGTGCTGGGCAAGCTCGACCCCGAAGCGCCGCACACCGTGCTGCAGACCGTCGACGCCACCACCGGCCAGAACGCGCTCAACCAGGTTGAGATCTTCCGCAACATCGCCGGCGTCAACGGCCTGGTGATGACCAAGCTGGACGGCACGGCGCGCGGCGGTATTCTTGTCGCGATCGCGGCAAAGCACAAACTGCCGGTCTATTTCATCGGCGTCGGCGAACAGGTCGACGACCTCGAACCCTTCTCGGCAAGCGAATTCGCCAGGGCGATCGCGGGAGTTGCTTAATGTCCGAGCACGGGCTGCACTCGGGCTTAAAACTATACCTGGACCAACTTGCGGCCGTGATTGCGGCCAAGTTATCGATTCCTGCGCTGATGATGAGCTTGCCACTGCCTGAAGCGTTGGGCCGTCTGGAATTCCGACGAAAGAACAGTGACGTGTTTACAAGTTGGTGGGATCGTTACATGCCCCCTATGTACCAAACTCGTCTGCCTGGCGCCAAAGCTAGGAAGCTCCGAAACGACCTCATCCATAATTTCGGCGGTACTGACGAAACCGACAAAACTTCAGACTTAGCTTTTTCATTTCCGGAACTGAGCATGGTCGAGTTTCATGGCGTAGAACTGGACGTTGGCGGTCGAAATGTGCACGTCCTAAGTGCGCTGAGAGTCGCAAGCGATATTCAAGCGGCAGCAATGTCTTGGATGGAAGCACCACCAATAGGCTTTGACATTCTGCGAATGAACCGGATGTTGAAGATAAACTTCAATTTATTAGAGCCGATCGGGTCAGGTATCCCGTTGATGACAATGCGTAATGTCCCTGAGGGGCAATGTAATAGCTTGAGTATACGACAATGAAAAAGCACTTAGAATCCGTCCTCGAACGCGACCCGTCCGATCCGCAGAAGGAGAAGAAGGAGGGCGTCAATCCGGTGCTCAAGCTGGTGCTAGAGCTCGGTCCCCTGCTGGTGTTCTTCTTCGCCAACGCCCGCGGCGCATGGCTGGTGCAGAAATTGCCAGTCCTGGGCGAGTTCGGCGGCCCGATCTTCGTCGCCACCGGCCTGTTCATGGCCGCCACGGCCATCGCCCTGATCGCCTCCTGGCTGCTCATCCGCACCTTGCCGATCATGCCGATGGTGTCGGGCGTCGTCGTCTTCATCTTCGGCGCGCTGACGCTCTATCTGCAGGACGACATCTTCATCAAGATGAAGCCGACCATCGTCAACACGCTGTTCGGCGGCGTGCTGCTTGGGGGCCTTTACTTCGGCAAGTCGCTGCTTGGCTATGTCTTCGATTCGGCCTTCCGTCTCGACGCCGAGGGCTGGCGCAAACTGACCTTGCGATGGGGCCTGTTCTTCCTGTTCCTGGCCCTTGCCAACGAAGTCGTGTGGCGGAATTTTTCCACCGATGCCTGGGTTACCTTCAAGGTCTGGGGGATCATGCCGATCACGCTTGTGTTCACCTTCAGCCAGATGCCGCTGATCCTGCGGCATTCGCTCGATGAGAAGGCCGCGAAGGAAGACAAGTCCGGCAAGTAAGGAGTGGCGCTTTCCCAGAAAAGCGAAGCGCTTTTCCTGGGAATTCCGTCCACACAAACAGGGAGACGTCGTCATGGAGTTCGTCACCACGCGTGAACAGCTGAGGACGATCTACAAGACGCCGCGGCCAACCGACGGCTCCATCCGCAAGGAATTGCAGGCGCTTGACGGCCATTGCCGTTCCTTCATCGGCAAGAGCCCGTTCGTGCTGATCGGCTCCTCCGATGGCGGCGGCAACGCCGACGTGACCCCGAAGGGCGACAGGCCAGGCTTCGCCGCCGTGCTCGACGACCATACCATCGCCATCCCCGACCGGCCCGGCAACAACCGGCTCGACACGCTGGAGAACATTCTCCTCAACCCGTCGGTCGGGCTGCTCTTCCTCATCCCCGGCATGAACGAGACGCTGCGCGTCAATGGCGACGCCCGCATCACCATCGATGCGGGTTTGCGCGAGCGCCTCGCCGTCGACGGCCGCGAGCCGCAAAGCGTCGTCGTGGTCACCGTCAAGGCCGCCTACATGCATTGCGCGAAGGCCTTCATGCGCTCCGATCTGTGGAAGCCGGAGAGCTGGTATGACCGCGCGACACTGCCGACGCTGGGCCAGATCATGCGCGATCAGCTGGCGCTGTCGGAGACGGCCGGCAGCATCGATCGCGAGCTGGACCAGGATTACCGCCAGACCATGTGGTAGGTTTTTCGCGTCACGATTCGCTCCTGCCCGGCCATTTCCTTGATCGACATCCTTGCACTCTCCGGCAGCCTGCGCGCCGCCTCGACCAATTCCGCCCTGGTCGCGGCCTTGGCGCGCAATGCGCCGCCCGGCTGCCGGGTCACCGTCCATGACGGGCTCGCAAGGTTGCCGATCTTCAACCCCGACGACGAGGGCGACCGGACGCCCAGCGAAGCGTCGCGTCTTATCGAAGCCGTTGCTCGAGCCGATGGCGTGATCGTCTCCTGTCCTGAATATGCCCATGGCGTGCCGGGCGGGCTGAAGAACGCGCTGGACTGGCTGGTGTCGCGCGACGCCGCCATCGACAAGCCGGCCATGCTTGCTCACGCCTCGCCACGCTCGCTATACGCACGCGCCGCCCTGGCCGAGATCATGCGGACGATGTCGTTCGCGCTCTATGAAGACATGGCGCTGGAAATCGCGTTACTGGGGAAGAAGCCGCCGGAGGTGGAAAGGATACTGGGGGAGGAGGCGAACCAGCGGGCGATGCGGGAAGCCGTGCAGGGCTTTATGGGTTTTATCCGCGCAAACGCAGCTTCGTCATCCTAGGGCGGAGCAAGGAGCGAAGCGACGCGGCGCAGACCCTAGGATCCATGCCGTGACGCTGAAGCATTGCGACGCTTACCGATTCTGCGCCGCTGTGCTCGACGTCGGCGGTCACGGCATGGATCCTCGGGTCAAGCCCGAGGATGACGAAGGGAAGGGGGACCGCCCCCAAAGGGCAGCAGCCGCCCTACCCCTTCCGCAGCGTCTCGACATCGGTCTTGCCGACATACCAGTCGCGGGCGTTGACCTCTTCGAAAACCACCCAGACATCGTCATTGCCCAGTCCGGTGGCGTCCATGATGGCCGCCGTGACTTTCTTCGCGATATCAGCCTTCTTGCCGGCCGGGTCGGCGGCGATCACTTCCTTGACGATGCGGATGTTGACGAATGGCATGGTGTCCTCCCTTTGAATCGTGTCTGATACTGCCGGCAGACGGCTTTGGAATTCCCTGTCGCGAACCCATCGCGGGCGGCGCCGGCAGCCGTGACGCAACGGGCATGCGTAGAAACGCCATCAACGCCCGCCACAGAAGAGTTTGCAGCAGCCTCAATAGGTTTTGGCGCCGTTGACCATCAGCCGCACCATGTAGAGCGACGTCGTGCCGGCGATATAGAGGCAGTTCAGCTTGTTGCCGCCGAACGCACAATTGGCTGTGACCTCGGGCACCTTGACCTTGCCGATCAGCGTGCCGTCCGGATCGTAGCAATGGATGCCGTCGGCAGCACTTGTCCAGATGCGGCCGTCCTCGTCGAGCCTGAAGCCGTCGAACAGGCCGGCCGTGCAATCGGCGAAGACCTTTTCGCCCGACACCTTCTTGCCGCCCTTGCCGACATTGAACACCCGCATATGCGCCGGGTCCTTGTCGCCATGCGTGCGGCCGGTGTCGACGACATAGAGCTTGCTTTCGTCGAGCGAGAAAGCGATCCCGTTCGGCCGCACCATGTCGGTGATCACGGCCTCGACGTCGCCCGTGCCGGGATCGACCCGGTAGACGTGGCAGGCACCGATCTCGCTTTCGGCCTTGTCACCCTCATAGTCGGTGTCGATGCCGTAGCTCGGATCGGTGAACCAGATCGAGCCGTCGGACTTCACCACCGCGTCATTGGGCGAGTTCAGCCGCTTGCCCTTCCATTTCGAAGCGATTGTTGTGACCGAGCCGTCATGTTCGGTGCGGCTGACGCGGCGGCCCGAATGCTCGCAGGTGACCAGCCGGCCCTGCCGGTCGACGGTATTGCCGTTGGAATTGCCCGATGGCTGGCGGAACACGCTGACGCTGCCATCCGTCTCGTCATAGCGCAGCATGCGGTTGTTCGGGATATCAGACCAGACAAGGTAGCGGCCGGCGGCGAACCAGGCCGGCCCTTCCGCCCAGCGGCACCCGGTGAACAGTTTTTCCACTTGCGCATTGCCGTTGAACAGGCGCGAGAAGCGCGGATCGAGAATTTCATAATAGTCTGCGGCCGCCATGCATTTCCTCCCGGCATCACGTGACGCCGGATCAAGCCAGCCCGCGGCCGATCTGGCAAGATGGGCCCTGGCGATTTGTATGACAAAATGGAGAGCAAGCCGCATGCGACCATGCCCGGCCCAGCGATGGTCCGGGCCAGACGCATCTTAGCAATCGCTTAACCTGCTATGCGCTGGACGCAATGGTGCATTGCAACATCTTCTTTTTGCAACGCACCAATACTATGTCATGTTTTGTCGTGATCAAGGGAGGAACAACCGGCCGCCAGATGCGGCTCAAGAAAAGGGAACTCGCCATGATCTTCAATATGATGAACCGCGCTCGCCAGAGCATTGCCAAGCGCCGGCACTACAACCGCCTCGTCGCCGAAGTCGACAGCTTTTCCAGCCGCGATCTGGCCGACATGCGCGCCGACCGCTCGGAAATGCTCTATCAGATCCACAAGCAGATCTACGGCTAAGCCTCACCGCGTTCGTCATCCTCGGGCTTGACCCGAGGATCCATGCCGCGACTTCATAAGAAGTATGCAGCCGGCTGGGAATAGCGGTTCTACCCGCGGCGAGCGTCCCAATCCTGGGCCGCCTTGGCTGCGACCAACGTCACGGCATGGATCCCTTGGGCTGCGGAGCAGCTCCAGGTCTACGCCGCGTCGCTTCTCTCCTTGCTTCGCCCTAGGATGACGAATGCGGGACGGTGCCGTCAGTTCGGCGCCGCCAACGCTTTTTCAATCTGTGGCAGCAAGAGATCTCGCACCGTCTCAGACGTCAGCGGGCCGACATGCTTGTAGGCGATCTTGCCGTCCTTGCCGATGACGAAGGTTTCCGGCACGCCGTAGACCCCCCAGTCGATCGCCGTGCCGCCCGCTTCGTCGACGCCGATGACCTGGAACGGGTTGCCCAGGTCGCCAAGGAAGCGGCGGGCATTTTCCGGCCGGTCCTTGTAGTTCAGCGCCGCCATGACGAACCGCTTGTCTTGCGCCAGCGCCAGCAGCACCGGGTGCTCTTCCCGGCACGGCGCGCACCATGACGCGAAGACATTGACCAGCGTGACCTTGCCGGCGAAGGCTTTCGAATCGAGCCCCGGCAGGTTTGATCCCTCCAGCGCCGGCAGCTTGGTCTGCGGCGCCGGCATCCCGATCAGCGCCGACGGCACCTCCGAAACATCGCGCCCCGACAGCAGCTGCGACAGGAACAGGCCTGCCAGGCCGAGGAAGATCAGCAACGGCAGAAGCACGAACAGGCGGCGGCCTGCCGGCGGCGGCGTTTCGGTCTCGCTGCTCATGGCTTTGCCGTGCCGGCCTTGTCGGAGCGCCTGCGCACGCCGGCCGCTTCGAGCTCCGCGAGTTCGCGCTTGCGGGCCCGCTGGTCAAGCAGGATCCAGCCGATCAAGCCGGCCAGGCCTAAGGCAGTGATGCCATAGGCAGCGGTGACGTAGAGGGCGTGTGCGCTCATGCCTGCCGCTCCCTCGCCGACATCCTTCTCTCCAACCGGATGCTTCCGTCTCGCTCGATCATGCTTTTCCTTAGCGGCGTGCCGGCGGCTTCGCAATCGGCCGCCGCGCCGAACATAGGCGGTCGCCGCACCGCGGCCTTTGATGTCACGCAAACCCTGACTGACGTCACTCAATCTGTCCCATGCCGCAGCGCCAGCGCCGCCGACACCGGCCCCAGCACCGCAAGAAACAGCGTCAGCGCGGCGAGAATGAGGAAGGGCTGCAGGAACGGATCGGGATTGGCCGTCGCGCCGTAGCTCGCCGAAACCCCGAAGATCAGCACCGGGATGGTCAGCGGCAGCACCAGGACCGAGATCAGCAGCCCGCCGCGCGGCAGCGCCACCGCCACGGCGGCACCCGCGGCGCCGATGAAGGTGATGGCCGGCGTGCCGACCAGAAGCGTGAGCGCCGTGGCGCCGATGCCGAGCGGCTCCATGTTCATGAACAGACCGAGCAGTGGTGCGGCAATCACCAGCGGCAGCACGCTGCCCGCCCAATGCGCCAGGCATTTCACCAGCACCGTCAGCGCCAGCATCTGGCGGTCATTGCCGAGCACCAGAAGGTCTAGAGATCCGTCCTCGCGGTCGGCCTGGAAAAGCCGGTCGAGCCCGAGCAGGCAGGACAGCAGCGCCCCGATCCACAGGATTGCCGGGCCGATGCGGGCAAGCAGCTTCAGGTCCGGCCCGACCCCGAACGGAATGGTGGCGATCACGGCAAGGAAGAAGATGATGCCCGTCAGCGCCCCGCCGCCGGCGCGGATGTTGAGACGGATATCGCGCAGGAAGAGGGCTAGCATGGCGTGAGATGCCTGTGCTTGAGCACCCCCCTCTGGCCTGCCGGCCATCTCCCCCGCAAGGGGGGAGATTGGCAGTTCATGCGGCTCCCCGGCCTTTGAACGTTGAAGATTGGCGAAGGCCGAGACAAAATCCGATCTCCCCCCTTGCGGGGGAGATGTACGGCAGGACAGAGGGGGGTGCCTCGCACCTTCATCAATCCGTGTCCCCCATCACCAACGCCTTCGCCCCAACCAAACCCAGCGGTAGATGCGTCGCCGCCACGATCGTTCCACCCGCTTCACAATACCTCGTCATCAGTCTCGCAAACCGCGCCTCCGAAGCCTTGTCCAAACCCGCCGTCGGCTCGTCGAGCAGCCACAGCGGTCGGGGACTCACCAAGAGCTTCGCGATCGCCGCGCGGCGCCGCTGGCCGGTCGAGAGGTAGCCGAAGGGCAGGTGGCCAATGCCGCCAAGCCCAACCGTTTCCAGCGCCTCCTCGACGCCGACATTGCCTCCACCATTGAAGTCTCGCCAGAAGCGCAGGTTTTCCGTGACGCTCAGCGCCGTCTTCATTGCATTGAGATGGCCGAGATAGTGGCAGGCTGACGCGACCGACGGGAAGTCCTCGCCCCCGCCTTCGATGCGCACGCTGCCTTCGGCCACCGGAAGCAGCCCGGCGATGATCCGCAGCAGGGTCGATTTGCCGGCGCCGTTCGGCCCGGTGACGACCAGCGCGTCGCCGGCTTGCAGGGCAAAGCCAACCCCGGAAAAAACCGGCTCGCCGCCGCGTTCGCCGCCCAGATTTTCGGCGATCAGCCGCATCCCTCGCCTGCCCTGAAAACAATCCATCGCGGCGGCTGCCGCATCGCACAAATTTGCCTTTTGACTGTCTAGAACTATTCCAGAAAATTCTCTATATGCGGTGCATCCGTGCCAGCGGTCGGCACGGGAACAGAATTTGCGCCGAACCAGCGCACGCGCCGCCTTGAACGGCTCGGGTTGCTTGGGAACGGATAGCGGAAATGGCCGTACCCGCACCTTTGCGCGTGATTGCATGCCATCGGCGTCCGTTCCCTTTCAGGCTGAACAGACAAGAATGGATCGCACGTGTCAAAATCCCTCGATAGTTTCAATTGCCGTCGCACGCTGACCGCAGGCGGCACGGAGTATGTTTATTTCGATCTCATCGAGGCCGAGAAGAACGGCCTCACCGGCATCGCCCAACTGCCCTATTCCATGAAAGTGCTGCTGGAGAACCTGCTGCGCAATGAGGATGGCCGCTCCGTTACCAAGGAATCGATCCAGGCGGTCGCCGGCTGGCTGACCGACAAGGGCACCGCGGGGGTCGAGATCGCCTATCGCCCGGCCCGCGTGCTGATGCAGGATTTCACCGGCGTTCCGGCCGTGGTCGACCTTGCCGCCATGCGCGACGCGATGGCCTCGCTCGGCGGCGATCCGCAGAAGATCAACCCGCTGGTGCCGGTCGACCTCGTCATCGACCATTCCGTCATCGTCGACGAATTCGGCACGCCGATGGCCTTCGCCCGCAATGTCGAGCTCGAATACGAGCGCAACGAGGAACGCTACAAATTCCTGAAATGGGGCCAGCAGGCCTTCCGCAACTTCCGCGTCGTGCCTCCCGGCACCGGCATCTGCCACCAGGTCAACCTCGAATATCTCGGCCAGGTGGTATGGACCAACACCGAGGACGGTGAAATCACCGCCTATCCCGACACCTGCGTCGGCACCGATTCGCACACCACCATGATCAATGGCCTTGGCGTGCTCGGCTGGGGCGTCGGCGGCATCGAAGCCGAGGCCGCCATGCTCGGACAGCCCGTCTCCATGCTGTTGCCGGAAGTCATCGGCTTCCGCCTTACCGGCAGGCTGAAGGAAGGCGTCACCGCCACCGACCTGGTGCTCACCGTCACCCAGATGCTGCGCAAGAAGGGCGTCGTCGGCAAGTTCGTCGAGTTCTTCGGCCCCGGCCTCTCCAACATGACGCTGGCCGACCGCGCCACCATCGGCAACATGGCGCCCGAATATGGCGCCACCTGCGGCTTCTTCCCGGTCGACGTCGAGACCATCCGCTACCTCACCATGTCGGGCCGCAGCGAGGATCGCATCGCGCTGGTCGAGGCCTATGCCAAGGCGCAAGGCCTGTGGCGCGACACCAGCTCGGCCGACCCGGTCTTCACCGACCTGCTCGAACTCGAACTCGGCAGCGTCGTGCCGTCGATGGCCGGCCCGAAGCGGCCCGAAGGCCGCGTCGCGCTGGAGGGCATCCCCGAAGGCTTCGCCAAGGCGATGGACACGGAATACAAGAAGGCCGCCGAAATCCACAAGCGCTATCCCGTAGAAGGCACGTCGCACGATCTCGGCCATGGCGACGTCGTTATCGCCGCCATCACCTCCTGCACCAACACATCGAACCCGAGCGTGCTGATCGGCGCGGGCTTGCTGGCCCGCAACGCCAACCGCCTCGGCCTCAAGCAGAAGCCCTGGGTGAAGACCTCGCTGGCGCCCGGCAGCCAGGTGGTCGCCGAATATCTGGAGAAATCCGGCCTTCAGAAGGAACTCGACCAGATCGGCTTCAACCTAGTCGGCTTCGGCTGCACCACCTGCATCGGCAATTCCGGGCCGCTGCCGGCGCCGATCTCGAAGACCATCAACGACAAGGGCTTGATCGCCGCCGCGGTGCTCTCCGGCAACCGCAATTTCGAAGGCCGCGTCTCGCCCGACGTGCAGGCCAACTATCTCGCCTCGCCGCCTTTGGTCGTCGCCCATGCGCTGGCTGGAACCGTCACCAGGGACCTGACCACCGAGCCGCTCGGCGAGGACAAGAACGGCAATCCGGTCTATCTCAAGGATATCTGGCCGAGCTCGGCCGAGATCCAGGAGTTCATCGAGAAGAACGTCACTCGCGAGCTGTTTGCCCGCAAATACGCCGATGTCTTCAAGGGTGACGAACATTGGCAGAAGGTGCAGGCGCCGGAGGGCCAGACCTACGCCTGGGACGACAATTCGACCTATGTGCAGAACCCGCCCTATTTCGCCGGCATGACAGCGGGCTTCGGCAAGATCGAAGACATCAAGGGGGCGCGCGTGCTCGGCCTGTTCGGCGACAAGATCACCACCGACCACATCTCGCCGGCGGGCTCGATCAAGGCTGCCTCGCCGGCCGGCAAGTACCTGACCGACCATGGCGTCGGCGTCGCCGACTTCAACCAGTACGGCACGCGGCGCGGCAACCATGAGGTGATGATGCGCGGCACCTTCGCCAACATCCGCATCCGCAACCACATGCTGGGCGAGAATGG
>NZ_JBAZUD010000058.1:0-29545 GCF_041661565.1 Mesorhizobium sp. | reverse complement strand
GAAGACGGGTGACGCCAGGGAGATGCTGGCCTTGTAGGGGCTGTCCCCCTTCCGGATCTCAGCGACGGCTTCCGGCTCGCCGTCAATTCCGCCGAGGAATTGGTCTGATCTGTCCTTGCCCGCCGCGCGCAAGGCTTCCAGCGCACCCAGCACGACCGCGTCGCCGCCCAGCACCACGTCGACGTCCGGGTTGGCGACAAGGATGGTCTGCATGGTGGCGAAGCCGCCTTGCTTGGTAACCGGCCTCGGCGCGATATCGGCAACGATGGTCACGCCGGGCATTGCATTCAGACCATCGCGCATTGCCGTGAACCGGGGCGCGAGAAACTCCATCGTATCCTGGGTTAGCAGAACGACCTTCGCCTTTCCGCCCAGCCTGGTGTTGATATGATTGATCGCCGCATCGGTCAGCACCTTGCCGGTTCGATATTGCGGAGCATTGAGAAGCAACGTCGCCGGCGGAGGCACAACAGTGCCGACGAATGCTCCGGACCATATCGCGCCTTGAAGAGCGGGAGCGAAAGCTGCTGGATCCGGAGAGGTGGCAACCATGGCGCCGACCTTCGCCGCGACGAGAGACTGCACCTGGATGATCGCCTTGCCGACATCGTTTTGAACCAGAACCCGTCGATACTCCAGGCCGCGATCCTTCGCCGCCAGGGACAGGCCATAATCGACCCCCTGCAGAAACTCGCGGTCGTTCTCCTGAACATACGCCAGCACCTTGGCGAGACCAGTCGGGGCGCCGCAGGAGGGTGCGTCGGGATCGAAGGCTGGGAACACCGTGCGCTGAGTGATACCTCGGCCACCCGCCTGCGGTCCGGCCAAGGGGCTCCCCGCTGTCGCGGCGATCGCAAGCACGGCCATCGCCAAACAGGTCGGCCACCGGGCAGCAACAGTCCTCAGATCAACCACGCCTGTCCCCCCTCGGCGGTCCCTTCACGGCGACGATTGCCAAGTCGCCGCCGATGGTACCGTCGCGGTCAGTTTTTCATCTTGCGATGACGCGGTCTACTGTGAGGAGGCAGCGCGCCGTGGTTTTGTCGAAAATACCAAATGAGCGGCGGTTCCAGGTCGGCGGGCTCGATAGTCGATCCTGGCACCGAGGCTGATGCACATGGCATTGATGATCCTGCTGCCGACGCCGGTCCCTTTGGCGGGGGCGCCATCGATTCTCCCAACACCGTCGTCCTCGACCACCAATTCGGCTTGCCCGTCCGCCAGTTTGCCGAGCCGCACCCGGACCTCTCCGACGCCACCCGGATAGGCATATTTGAAGGCGTTTGTGACGAGTTCGGTGACCATCACGCCAAGGTTGATGCTGGTGTCGGTTTCAAGTTCGATCGGGTCGATATGGTAAGACAGGCTGACGCCTTGAACCTGGGCGCGCAACGACGTGCGCAGGTGATCGAGCAGACCCGCCAGATATTCATCCAGTGACACCGAGCGCACATCGGAGGAGCCATACAGCCGCCTGTGAACCAGTGAGATCGCAAGGATGCGATCGTGTGTCTCGGCGAGCGCGTCCTTCGCCGCCGGATCTCCGACAGCCTTCGACTGCAGGTTCACCAATGACGAGACGAGCGCCAGGCTGTTGGCAACCCGGTGATTGACCTCCGATAGAAGCACTTCCGCCCGATCGCGCGCCTTTGCCAGGTCCTCGGTCCGGGTGACGACGCGCTGCTCCAGCTCGCTGTTGAGTTCATTGACCTGGTCGCGTGTATCGCGCAATTCCCTGGTGTAGCGAGCGGCGCCATAGGCTGCACCGGCCACCACGGCGACGATCACAAGCCCGCCGATCGCGGAAACGAGCCGCAGCCACGCGCTGTTGGCGCGTTGTTCGGCAACGCCCGACGTCAGCCGGTCATCGGCTTGACCGATGATGCCCGAGAAGAACACATTCGCCTCGTCGGTCAGCGCCTTGCCCCTGTTGGTGCGGAATATCGCCAGTATTTCGGCGTCGCGCTGGTCCCTCTTGAGCGTTATGGTCTGATCGAGTTTGTCGAACTTGGTGGTTATGATCGCGGAGAGCCTCCGCAGGGTGGATTCGGAATCGGGATAGGACGTCAGCAGGGTCTGCAGCGCCTTCAGATGGCGCTGGGCCTGGGCCTTGGCGGTCTGGTAGGGGCCGAGATAGATCTCGTTTCCGGTGATCATGAAGCCGCGCTCGCTCGCCTCGGCCGTCTGCATCGCGTTTCTCAATTCAACGGCCGCGATACGCGTGTCGCGCGCCTCGATCGCATTGTCGAAATAGGATTGAGCCCTCTGCCCCAGCCAGAAGTTGGTGGCCACGATAGCCATAAGCGCCACAAACCCTATCAGCAGGGATGCGGATGTGAGTCGGACAAAGTTTCGGCTGGAGGCAGGCATTGGCGCATATCTGCCCGATTTTGAGCGGCCGCGCCATCATCTCGTGACTGCCGACAAGTCACAAGTTCAAGCTGTCTCGCATGCGTCGCCTTGGCGCCGGCGCCGACTTGCCAGGCGGCTGCGTTGGCGTCGGCGCCCCGTTTCGCAACTCGCTTTCGCAAACGGTGAGCCGGCAATCGCCAGGGAGGGGGACCCTCAGGCGTTCACAGCCTGGACCGACGCGGTCTGCCTGGTGAATGTGTTCCTTACCCGTACAGACCGGTACACGTAAGCGACCCATAGGCCGGTCACCACAAACGAAACCAGAAGCCCCAACAATGCCTGTCCGACATTCACCTGACTCACCGGCACGCCCATGATCGAGGAGATCCAAAGCGTGTCCAGGATGAACAATAACGGGATTGCCAACCATTGGTAGAGAAACAGGCGTGGGAAGCGGTGGCTTCGACTGAGCAGTGAGAGAAGGACGGCCACCTGAAGCGCCAGGAAAGCGAGATTGAGGGCAATCTCGCCATAGGCCGCCAAGGCTCCATTTGGTTGGGTCATGAGCTGACGGTAGCCTTCGGCCGAATTGGCAAGATCGACCAGTGTGCGCAACGGCGCCAATGCCTGCAGGATCGCCAACAGCATCAGCCAGCCTCCAATGCCTACGAGCGTCGACGGAGTCTGCGATGGTTTCACGGCTGAGCGAACGGCAAAGAAAACGGGCACACCGATTATCAAGAGCACGATTGCCCAATGCCAGACCGAAAAAGACGACATTTCCCTTCCCCCTTTATACCCCTTTAAGTTGTATCACATTTTCGACGCAACTCAATCACTGAGGTTGCATGAAGCGAAAATTCTTTCAGCTCTGCAACGCGCTCAAGGGAAGAAAACTCGGCAGGATAGGTCAGTCTGAGACGACGTTGGGCAGCGAGATGGTATAGCGCGGCGGCGTCGAGGCTCTTCGACCTCTCCTCCATTGCTTCAGCCGGTCCCTCAGGCGGATGGGAGGCTTCTCGTAGATCGGAGGAGCCAGGCCGGCGAGTTCGTAGTAGCCGTCCAGGATGTTGGTGCGCAGCAATTGGCGCTCCTGCGTATAGAAGCTGAAATGCGCCACGATCAGGTCGCCGAAAATCTTGCCCGGCCGGTCCAGTTTCATCGGCAGGGTCGCCGACAGCCACTCTTCCTCATCGCCTGAGGGCGGGTGAAATGCCTCTCCAAGACCAACAATGTCCGACCCGAAGAAACCGAGCGCGTTTATCGAGAAACGCGACAGCCTGATCTCGCGGTCAGGCACGCGGAAATCATCCAGCCGGCCGGTGCGGACGGCTTCCATGAAGACCGGGTGAAGCGCCTGCGGAAAACTGGCATGGGCCCAGGAAAATTCGCACGAAGCCTGGCATGTAAGCGGGCCATCCACCAGAACCCTGGACAGCTGCTTGATCAGCGAGTTGCAGATGGCGTTGTTGATGATCAAAGGGGCGTACCAGATGGCCGAGCCCCTTTCCGCCATGACCCTGGCCATAAACTTCGGAAAGAAGCCGTCCTCGACAAAAATCACATCATCGTCGAGGCGCAGGTAGAAGGCATCGGGATCGTCGCAAAACCGATAGAAATCACCGATGACATTGAAGCCTCCATCGGCATGCGGAAGGGTCTTGATCCTGCAACGCGGATCGGCCGCAGCCAGTTGCCGCAGATAGGCACGGTCCGCGTCATTGCGGCAATTGTCCCACAGGTGCCACTCATGCACATCCGGGCTTTTCAGAACATGGTGGCTGAGCAGGCGAAGATATCTCTGCCGGCCTGCGGGGGTCACAACAATCAGCTTCATGGCAAGGTCGTTCCTTGACGGCGGCGCATGCAACCAGCGCGCATGTGGTCGGTAAATGCCGCCCTCTAAAGGCTGCCAATCCTGTCACGCGGCAACAACAGGCGTAGCAGGCTCGGTCCGATTCGTCCCCTGCTGTAAAGGCGCGTGGCGCACCGCCAAAGTCGAACGGTACATGCTCGCCCATTGCTGGCCCTTCGCATCGTTCTTGCTTTGGTGTACCGCCTCACCACGCCCATGACTTTAGTGACCATGGCTGAATGTTGAGAGCAGACTTTTTGACGAGCGCCTCCCGCCGAGACCTTGTGATCGTGAGGGCTGGCGACGGCTCCCTCCATCGCGGATGGGGAGCTGGTGACGCCGGCTGCACGTTCGATTTGATCGTCAGCTATTTCGGAACCGATCCGTCGGCATTCCGGCTGCCATATGAAAACCGGGTCGACCACCATGGCGGCAAATGGGACGGCATCCATGCACTTCTCACACAACGGCCCGATCTGCTCGAGCGGTACCGCTATATCTGGCTGCCCGACGACGATCTCGAAGCCGACCGGCCAACGATCGAGGGACTGTTCGCCAGCATGCGCCGGCTCGACCTGCATGTCGGCCAGCCGGCGCTGACGCTGGACAGCTACTTCACGCATCTGCCATTTGTCAGATGCAAGAGCTTCGAATTTCGCCTGGTGGACAGGATCGAAATCATGGCGCCCTGCCTGAGAGCTGATGTCCTGGCCAGAATGTTGCCTCTGTTCGAAAATTCCATGAGCGGGTTTGGCCTCGACTCCTTGTGGACAAGGCTTGCCTCGGACAATGTCGGAACATCGGCGGTTTTCGACGCCCTGCCAGTGCGCCACACGAGGCCAGTTGGACTTTTCCTGGCGTCGAAGATGCTCAAGTCCGGCCGGACGCCTGAATCCGAAGGTCGCCAACTGGGGTCGAAATATGGTTTCAGGGAGTTCTTCCCGGTTTCCTACGGCGCCGTGGACCGAAAAGGCAGGCGTTGGCGGTCACCACCAATCATCGGCCTGCGCATGGTGGGAGACTATCTCATGGACAGTAAGGACTTTCGTCAGGTGCATCGGCTGAGAAAACGGTTCTGGCACCTTTTGCGGCGCCAATTCTCCAAGCCGGTCGACCTCTCCCGGGTCATACTCGATCCATGAAGCCGACAGTGCCGCCAATGGACATGAACCTCCTGACCAAGGCCGAGATCCTGATTGTCGGCGCTGGATTTTACGGCGCCACGCTCGCCGAGCGGATCGCGACGCGGCTTGGCCGGCGGGTGCTGGTGATCGACCGGCGTCGGCACATCGGCGGCAATGCCTATACGGAGCAGGATCCCGTCACCGGCGTCGAAGTCCACCGCTACGGTCCACATCTTTTCCACACGCCCAATGAAGAGGTCTGGACCTATCTCAACAACTTCACCGGCTTCACCTCCTATCGACACCGGGCGTTCTCAACCTTTTGCGACAAGGTCTATCCGCTGCCCATCAACATGGCCACGATCTGCCAGTTCTTCGGCCGGCGGCTGAGCCCGGACGAGGCGCGCGCCCTGATCGCCAGCCAGGCGTCCGAGCTTGGTGGTCGCGCGCCGGCCAATCTCGAGGAGAAGGCAATCTCCCTGGTGGGCCGTCCGCTCTACGAGGCTTTCATCAGGGGGTACACCGCCAAGCAGTGGCAAACCGATCCGCGCGAATTGCCGGCGCAGATCATCGCCCGCCTTCCGGTCCGCTACACGTTCGAGGACGGCTATTTCAACGACCGTTTCCAGGGCCAGCCGGTGGACGGCTATACGGCGATCTTCGAGAGGATGCTGGCGCATGACCTCATCGAAACACGGCTCGGCGTCGACTTCTTCGATATCAAGGCCTCACTGCCAGAGGGCCTGCCGGTCGTCTACACCGGGCCCATCGACCGCTATTTCGACTATTGCGAGGGGGAGCTTGGCTGGCGGACCATCGATATCGACCTCGAGGTCATGAACACGCCGGATCATCAAGGCACGGCGATCATGAACTATGCGGACGAAGATGTGCCGTACACGCGCATCGTGGAGTTCAGGCATTTCAATCCTGAACGTCAGCACAACAGTGACAAGACGCTGATCGGCCGTGAGTTTTCGCGCTTCGCGCGCCGGGCCGACGAACCCTATTATCCCATTGACACGCGCGGCGATCAGGCGACCTACCGTCGCTATCTCGACCGCGCCGCCAACGAAAGGGGCCTGCATCTCGGGGGGCGGCTGGGCACCTATCGTTATCTCGACATGCATCAGGCGATCGGCGCGGCGCTCAACGCCTTCGAAACCGTTTTTGCACCCCATTTCGCCGGCAGGCCGGCGCCCTCGTCGCCATCGGCGTGAGCGGCCGCCTCGGTTGCACCTGGCGGCTTCAGGCCTGCTGTGTCGCCGCCGCCGCAATCTGCCGGCGAAACCATTCGAATGTGCGCGCGATGCCGTCCTGATAGCTGGTCCTGGCTTCCCAGCCAGGGAGGACACGCCTTGCCGCCGTCAGATCGGGACACCGGTTCGTCGGATCCTGAGGCGTTGGAGGATGGTGCTCGATGCGGCTGCCCGGAACCAGCGAACTGACGAACCTGGCGGTCTCCAGCACCGAGACCTCCTGGTTGTTGCCGATGTTGAGCGGGCCGCGATGCGAGATGCTGTCGCGCCAGAAGAAGCGCTCCAGCCCCTCGACGATGTCGTCGACATACCCCCAGCTGCGCGACTGGACGCCATCGCCGTAGACCGTCAGCACGCCCGTGGTCAGCGCCTGGCTGACAAAATTCGAAACGGCGCGACCGTCATCGATGCGGGTCCGCGGCCCATAGGTGTTGAACAGGCGCACGACGCGAACATCGAGATCGCTGACGCGTTGCTGCTCGAACAACAGTGCTTCGGTGCAACGCTTGCTTTCATCATACGAGGACCTCGGCCCGGTGCAGTCCACCGACCCCCTGTAGCTTTCGGGCTGCGGGGACACCAGGGGATCGCCGTAGACTTCGGATGTGGAGGCAAAGCAGAACCGGCCGCCCGGCCTGAGCAACGGCAGGAGATTGAGCGCGCCACCTATATTGGCGCTGATGGTGCGGGTCGGCTCGCGCATGTACCAGACTGGCGAGGCGGGCGACGCCAAATGGATGATCTCATCGAAACGCTGGCTGGACGAAAAACTCTCCGCATCGGCGATCCGCAGGCTGAAGCGTGGGTCGATGATGTGGGCCGTGTTGTCTGTCGTTCCGGTCCACAGATTGTCCACGACAACCAGTTTTTCCACGTCGTCTCGCCGCAGCAGGCGGTCGACGAGATGCGACCCCAGGAAACCGCAACCACCGGAGACCAATATACTGCGCGCCATGGACTTCCCCCTCAAGACGCCCGGCGGCCAATGTGCCGAAGGCCTTGTTCCCAAGAAACAGCGGATACGGAGCCATCGCCCTTGATATCGAGTGCCTTCCCGCCGGCGCCCATCTACGCCATGGAGGGCGGCGAGCGCAACGAGCAGCCAAGCGGAATTCGCCTTGGCTGCATGGCACAGAATTGAACGATCTTGGCGGCTTAGAGGGCCCTTTGCGGGCAAGGCGTTCCGGCTGAATCACCGCAGCGAGACGCGGTCGGCTGCGGGCGGAAGCTCATCTCTTCGGACCGGCGCACCAGTTCTGCGAAGACAAGCGCGAAGCTTCCCAGCATCAGGAATACGATGATCAGGCGCGTCACCGGCAATGGCACGATCTCGACTGGCTAGGCCCCACGCCACCCGTCCAATGTCGGCTAACATGATCGATCCGCCTTTACGAGAGTTTAACCCTCGCCTTAACCATCACTTTCGCTTGTCGGGCGAAACGAAACGCGAGCCCGCGGAACGCCGCCACTGCGGCTTCGTCCCGGCACGAGGCGTCTCTCTTTGCAGACTTACCCGGCGCATGCTACCCCGGCGATCGAATGGCCCGGCAACCGGCCATCGCCAACCGGTCGTCATCGGAAAGCCATGAGCAAAGCCGCCAGCCGCATCGCCTTCGTTTCATCCGACACTTCGGACGCCAGGGCAGCGCTGGACAGCCTGTCGGCGCGCTACGGCCAGTCCTCCGTCGAGGACGCGGACATCGTCGTGGCCCTTGGTGGCGACGGATTCCTGCTGCAGACCCTGCGCGACACGATGGGGACGGGCAAGAAGGTCTACGGCATGAACCGCGGCACGATCGGCTTCCTGATGAATGAATATCGTTCCGGCGGCCTCACCGAGCGCATCGCGTCGGCCGTCGCCGAAACGATCCGTCCGCTGGAGATGCTGGCTGTAACCTCGGAAGGTGAAACGGTTTCGGCCCTGGCGATCAATGAAGTCGCGCTCTGGCGCCAATCCTATCAGACGGCCAAGATCCGCATCACCGTCGACGACCAGGTGCGGCTCGATGAACTGAACTGCGACGGCGTGATGATCGCAACGCCGGCCGGATCCACGGCCTACAACCTTTCAGCCTACGGCCCCATCCTGCCGCTCGATGCCCCTCTCCTCGCCCTGACGCCCGTCAGCCCTTTCCGTCCGCGCCGCTGGCGCGGCGCGCTGCTTTCCAACAAGGCGACGGTGCGCTTCGATATCCTCGAGTCGGAAAAGCGGCCCGTGAACGCCGCCGCCGACCATACCGAAGTCAAGGCCGTGACCTCGGTGACGGTGCGGGAATCACCGACTGCGACCGCAACTTTGCTGTTCGATCCCAATCATTCCTGGAACGAACGCATTCTCGCCGAGCAGTTCCGCTATTGAGCGGGCGCGGCTTTCTCCGGCACGATTAAGCATCTCGATTAAGCCTAGAACTTCGCAATCGTACCATCGCCGCCCGTTTCTGTTGACAAATCGCGGACTTGCGCCTAATCGCAATATCAATCTTGCAGGCGCGTGGCGCTTGCCGCGACAGACGCCGTTGCGCTTCCCCGAACCAGCCAAAGACAACAACACTTGTCCTCAGACACCACGATCGCTCAAGAAGCGTTGACCTTCGCAGACCTCGGCCTGTCGCCGAAGGTCCTTTCCGCAGTCACCGATGCCGGCTACACCATGCCGACGCCGATCCAGGCTGGCGCCATTCCGCATGCCTTGCTGGGCAAGGATGTGCTGGGCATTGCCCAGACCGGCACCGGCAAGACGGCCTCGTTCGTGCTGCCGATGCTCACACGGCTCGAAAAAGGCCGAGCCCGCGCCCGCATGCCGCGCACGCTGATCCTGGAGCCGACGCGCGAACTCGCGGCCCAGGTCGAGGAAAATTTCGTCAAGTACGGCAAGAACCACAAGCTCAACATCGTGCTCCTGATCGGCGGCGTGTCGTTCGACGAACAGGACAAGAAGCTGGAGCGCGGCGCCGACGTGCTGATCGCGACACCCGGTCGCCTGCTCGACCATCGTGAGCGCGGCAAGCTGCTGCTCAACGGCGTCGAGATCCTGGTCATCGACGAAGCGGACCGGATGCTCGACATGGGCTTTATCCCCGACATCGAGCGCATCTGCGAGATGATCCCGTTCACCAGGCAGACGCTGTTCTTCTCGGCGACGATGCCGCCCGAGATCACCAAGCTCACCGAAAAATTCCTGCACGCGCCGGTACGCGTTGAGGTTTCCAAGGCCGCGTCCGCCGCCACCAACATCATCCAGCGGCTGGTCAAGTCCGGCTCAAAGCCGTGGGACAAGCGCGAGACGCTGCGCAACCTGATGAAGGCTGAGGACGCCGAACTGAAGAACGCCATCATCTTCTGCAACCGCAAGGTCGAAGTATCCGAGCTGTTCCGCTCGCTGCTGAAATATGATTTCGACGCAGGCGCGCTGCATGGCGACATGGACCAGCGCGCACGCATGCAGATGCTGGCCAATTTTCGCGACGGCAAGCTTCGCTACCTGGTTGCGTCCGACGTGGCCGCGCGCGGCCTCGACATCCCCGATGTCAGCCACGTCTTCAACTACGACGTGCCTACCCATGCGGAAGACTATGTCCACCGCATCGGCCGCACCGGCCGTGCTGGTCGTTCCGGCAAGTCTTTCACCATCGCCACCAAGTCGGACACCAAGTACATCGACGCGATCGAGCGGCTGATCGGCACCAAGATCGAGTGGCATGATGGCGACCTGTCGACGGTGGTTGCCAGCGAAGGCGGCGAGGACGATGCTCCGCGCCGTGGCAAGGGCGCTCCGCGCCGCGCCGGCCGCAAGGACGACGACCGCAAGGAACGGGGCGAGCGCAAGCCACGCGAACGCCAGGCCAGGAACGCCGAAGCGGATGCTCCGGCTGTCGTCCCGCGCGTCGAACAGCCTGTCCTGGCCGAGCCGGCGGTCGCCGACACTGGTGAGCGGCGTGGCCGCAAGGACGCGATCCGCTCGGACAACACCGAGCGCAAGTCGTCCGATCGCAACGAACAGCGCGCGCCTGAGCGGGGCGATACCCGCCCGCAGCGTGACAACAGCCGCCCTGCCCGCCAGCGCCATCAGGAAGACAACGACTCCACCATCGGCTTCGGCGACGACATGCCGGCCTTCATGCGGATCGTCGCCAAGGTCTGACCACGCAGGTTCGTTCAGCCAATGACGGCAGCGCTACAAACGAAAACGGCCCCTCGCAGGGCCGTTTTCTTTTTAGATCCCACCTTGTTCAGGTAAGCGGCGACAGCTGGATCTCGACGCGCCGGTTCTGGGCGCGGCCTTCGGCGGTCGCATTGGACGCGACCGGCCGCGTCTTGCCGAAGCCGGTGACGGCGAAGCGGCGCTGATCGACGCCCTGGCCGGAGAGATAGTTGGCAACCGCCAGGGCGCGGCGCTGCGACAGGTCGAAATTGTGCTGGTCCCCGCCGGTCGAATCGGTGTGGCCGAAGACGTCGACCGTCGTCTGCTTGAACTTCTTCAGCACCAGGGCGACAGAATTCAGCACCTGGTAGAAGCCGGGCTTCACCGCATCCTGATCCGTATTGAAGGTAATGTCGGACGGCATGTTGAGGATGATCTGGTCGCCACTGCGGGTGACACTGACGCCGGTGCCTTCGAGCTGCCGGCGCAGTTCCGCCTCGTTCTGGTCCATGGTGGCGCCGATGGCGCCGCCGGCCAGCGCGCCGATGCCTGCGCCGATCAAGGCGTTGCGGCGGTCATTGCCGCCGGCAAGCAGGCCAAGGCTGGCACCAGCCAGGGCGCCAAGTCCGGCGCCGGCAGCTGTATTGGAAATCTTCTGGTCGCCGGTATACGGATCGGTGGTGGTGCAGGCGCTCACCAGCAAAGCCGTCGCAACGACGACGAGCACGGTCTTCTTCATAGGTCGGTCCCTCTCCAAATCACGCCTTATCAAGTGGCGCCAAATCAGCCCTTGCGGCGACTTGTACCATGAAATGCGGCAAAAAACGGAACGGGAAAAGGGCGAATCGCGGCTTTTCCCAGCGGCAATTTCCGGTCCGCCGCCGAAGATCCATGGCTCCCGTCAAGGCGGGAAAGGCCCGATCAGCCCGTGGCGATTCCGCTGATGACGCTCATCAGCAGGCTTGCTTCGCTGGTGCCCGCCACGCCAAGGTCGCGGACGCTGCTCATGTGGTTGCTGCCCGCGAGCGTGGTTCGCGCCACGGCCAGGCCCTGAGTCTCCAGGCGAGCCGCAAGGGCTTCCGCCTGGAGATGAAAAGGCGGGGTTTCCTCCCCTCCGACCAGGATGCTGACGTGAACGTCTCTGTCGAACTCATGGGTCAGCGGCGAAAACGCCGCGACTTCCTGGTCGGTAATCCCGATCTCGGCGGCGAGGAACGAGTCTTGCAGAGGTTTCAAGTCGTAAAGACCGCCAAGCAGCAGCGCCGCCCGGACTTTCGACGGCGTACCGGCTTCGTCGAACAGCATCGTTGCGAGGTGAGCACCGGCGGAATGTCCGCTGATGGTGAAACGATCCGGATTGCCGCCATGGGTCGCGATGTTTTCCAGGACCCATTGTTTCGCGCGCCGCACCTGATCGACGATCGTGGCCATTCTCACCGCGGGCATCAGCGCATAATCGATGATGACCGCGATGGCGCCCGACCTCGTCACCGTGTCGGCGACATAAGAATAGTCGCTCTTCGAGAACATGCGCCAATAGCCGCCATGAATGAACATGTGCACCGGCATGTCGTCGCTACCTCGGTCAGGCGGAAAGAACAGGTCGAGCCGCTCGGCCTGGTGAGCGCCGTAGGCGACGTCGGCCACCATGGGCAGCGTCGCGCGCGTCGCCGCACTGCGGGCGACGATGTCTGCCACGATCTCATCGAAATCGGCGACATGGTCGCGGATGCGAAACGGGTCCTTCGGCATGGACGCGCGCTCAGAAGGTGACGGCGATATACTTCGCTTCCATGAACTCCGCGATGCCGTGATGTTGGCCTCCTTCGCGGCCGAGGCCGCTCTGCTTGACGCCGCCGAACGGTGCCGCCGGATCGGACATCAGCCCGCGATTCAGGCCGATCATGCCGGCCTCGATTCCGGAGGCGACCCGCATCCCGCGCCCAACATCGCGCGTATAGATATAGGCGGCAAGACCGTATTCCGTGTTATTGGCACGCGCGATGGCCTCAGCCTCGGTCTCGAACCGGGTGATGGGGGCCACCGGTCCGAAGATCTCCTCATGCGCCATCTCCGCTTCGGGCGGCACCTCCGTCAGCACCGTTGGCGGATAGAAGAAGCCGTCTCCCTCCGAAATCGAACCGCCGCACAGCACCTTGGCCCCACGGCCCACCGCGTCCCTGACGAGACGGTCGATCTTGTCGACGGCTTTGCCGGTGATCATGGGTCCGCACTCGGTATCGGCATTCGTGCCGGCGCCCACCTTGAGCGCCGCCATGCGCTTCCTCAGGCCGTCGGCGAAGGCGTCATGAATGCCCGACTGCACGTAGAGCCGGTTGGCGGCGGTGCAGGCCTCTCCGGCATTGCGCATCTTCGCGATCATGGCCCCGTCAAGCGCGGCATCGAGATCGGCATCGTCGAAGACCAGGAAAGGCGCATTGCCGCCGAGCTCCATCGAACAGGAGATCACGTGCTTCGCGGCCTCGCCGAGCAAGGTGCGGCCGACACCGGTCGAACCGGTGAAGGACAGCTTCCTCACGCGCGGATCGGCCAGCATCGCCGATGTCAGCGGGCCGGGATTGGTCGTGGTGAGCACGTTGACCACGCCGGCCGGAACGCCGGCGTCGTTGTAGAGCGCGGCAAGGGCATAGGCCGTCAGCGGTGTCTCGCTGGCGGGCTGCAGGATGACCGTGCAGCCCGCCGCTAGCGCCGGCGCGATCTTGCGTGTCGCCATGGCGGCGGGGAAATTCCACGGCGTGATCAGCACGCAGATGCCGATCGGCTCATAGTCGACGACAATGCGGTTGGCACCTGACGGCGCGGTGCCGAACTCGCCTGTGATTCGCACGGCCTCCTCCGCGTTCCAGCGGAAGAACTCCGCCGCGTAGGCGACCTCGCCGCGCGCGTCGCGCAGCGCCTTGCCGTTCTCCAGCGAGATCAGCATGGCCAGCGTTTCAGACCGTTCCACCATGAGCTCGAAACAGCGCCTGAGGATTTCCGAGCGCTTGCGCGGCGCCGTCTCCCGCCATCCCTTGGCGGCCTTGGCGGCGGCCTCGACAGCGTCGGCCGCGTCCTCAATCGTTGCGTTGGGAACCGCCGCGATCACCGCCCCGGAGGACGGATCGACGACATCGATGAGCCGCCCGTCCGACGATTGGCGCCACGTGCCGTCGATGTAGAGTCCATGGGAAAAGCCGCGCACGTCGTAGCCGTCCTGGTCTATTCGCGGAGCGTTTGGGGAAATGTTCATTGTCTTGATCCGTTGGTTTACAATCCGGGGGCTTACATGGCGCAGGCGGCGAGATCGCCGTCATGGGCCGCCTGGACCAGGCGTCGCATTGCGGCGAGGTCGAAGGGGCGCGGATTGTTCTTGATCAGGCGCTCTATGCCGAGCGCCTGCTCGGCGGTCCAGTCGAGCTTGTCTGCGGGAAGACCCAGACCAGCCAGTGTCGGGGTGATGCCGATCGCCGAGAACAACCGCCTGATTTCCTCGATCGTCGCGCCCGCCATGTCCTCGGCGTTTCGCCCCTCGGACTCGAGGCCAAGCGCCGTGCCGATCTCGGCGATTTCGGCTGACGCCACGCGGCTGTTGTAGGCCATGACATAGGGCATCATCGTCGCCACACCCAAGCCGTGGGCGGTGTGGGTCAGCGCGCCGGCCGGATACTGCACGGCGTGTGCTGCCGCCGTTCCGGCCGTGCCGAAGGCACAGCCCGCCGCCAGCGCGCCCATCATCACATCGGCACGGGCATCCGCATCGGCGCCGTCCGCGCAGGCCTTCTCCAGGCTGCGGCCCAGGAGCTTGATCGCCAGTAGCGCGAAATGGTCGGTCAGCGCGGTCTTGCCTATGAAGACATGCTGCTGCGGCAAATTGGGGTCTTCGCCACGCCGCATGGCGGTGAAGGCCTCGATCGCATGCGTCAAGGCATCGGCACCGGCAATGGCGGTCAGGCCCGGCGGACAGGTCATCGTCAGTTCGGGATCGCACAGGGCGACGGCGGCGATGAGATAGGGGCTGGATATGCCGACCTTCAGCGTCCGGTCCGGATCGGAGATGACCGCCACGGGCGTCACCTCGGAGCCTGTGCCGGCGGTCGTTGGCACGGCAATCAGCGGCAGCGTCGGACCTGGTACCTTGAACTCGCCGTAGTAGTCCTCGAGCTTGCCGCCATGGCTCAGCAGCAGGGCGGCGCATTTGGCGAAATCGAGGCAGCTGCCGCCACCGATGGCGATCACCAGGTCGGGCCCGAACGCCTTTGCCTCCTCGACGCAGACCCGGACCGTATCGCGCGGCACATCGGGCAGGACGCGATCATGCACCAGCACATCGATTGAGGCCGAGCGGAGGGATCCGATGATCTCGGCGAAAACAGCAGTGCCGGCGAAGCGTTCGTCGGTGCAGACCAGCGCGCGCCGGCCCAATCTGGCGGCCACGGTCGGCATGGCATGCCGCTGCCCCTTCCCGAACAGAATCTCACGCGGAAGCCGGAGGGCGGCGAAAAGGCTCATGTTGATCTGCGTCCTTTGACTTCGGCTGCTGGAAATACGGATTGAGCACCGCCGATGCGGCGAATTCGACGACAACCCGCATCTCGATGTCCTTGGTGGCCTGCAAAAACACATCCGCTTTAACATCGTATAGGATATAGGATTGCATCCACCAAAGCATCGTGTTAGCCATCGTCAGTGTCAAGAGGCAAAAAGATGCAGAGCGTGAACTTACCCGATACGACCGAAACGATTGCCGGCGGCGGTCGCATCCAGCGTTCCAACAGCCTCGTCGAGGACGTCTACGAGGCCATCTTCGCACAGCTGATGGCACTGAAGATCGCGCCCGGCTCGCGCATCACGGTCGACAGCCTCGTCAAGGAGTTCAACGTCTCGCACACCCCGATCCGCGAGGCGCTGGGCCGCCTCGAAGGCGAAGGACTGGTGCTCAAGACGCATCTGATCGGTTATCGCGCCTCCCCGCAGATCACGCGGCGCCGTTTCGACGAGTTGTACGAGATGCGGCTTCTGCTCGAACCGCACTGTGCGGCAAAAGCGGCCGTCGCCATGGACGAGGCCAAGCTCAACATTCTGCTCGACGCGGCCGGCGTGATGTCGCGCCGCGGCGGCAAGGACGATCGGCTGCGCTATTCGAACTTCGCCAGGCAGGATGCGATCTTCCACGACAAGATCATGGAGTTCTCCGAAAACCAGCTCATTCGCGAGACGCTGAGCCACCAACACACGCACTTCCATATCTTCCGCCTGATGTTCCATGCGCGGGTAACCGAGGAAGCGCTCGACGAGCATGAGGCGATCCTGGCCGCGTTCGGTTCGGCCGACCCCGATGCCGCCGCACGAGCCATGCGCATCCACATCGAGCACTCGCGCGATCGCCTGCTGCCGGCATTCGATTGAGGCTGGAACCGATGTCCATTGCCGCCAATATTGCCGGAGAGGGAGGACGCACGTTGCCCCGCAGCGAGGCGCAAGGTGCCGTCGAGCCGGTTCTGCGCGCCGAAAACCTGTCGAAGCAATATGGTCCGGTGACCGTGCTGTCTGACATCCAGCTCGATATCCTGCCCGGCGAGATCCACGCCATCATCGGCGAAAACGGCGCCGGCAAGTCGACATTGATGCGGCTGCTTTCTGGCTATGTCGAGCCGACGCGAGGCGCGTTGTCGATGGCCGGCCTGCCGGTGAAATTCACCCGGCCTGCCCAGGCGCAGGATGCCGGCATAGCGCTGGTGCATCAGGAAATCCTGCTCGCCGAAGCGCTCACTGTTACCGACAATCTGTTTCTCGGACGCGAGCTTTCGCGCGGGCCCATCGTTGACGACCGCGCCATGCGGCGGCTGGCGGCCGAGAAGTTGGCACAGATCGGCTGTACAGTCTCGCCGACCGCGCTGGTGCGCGACATCTCGCTGGCCGACCGGCAGATGGTGCAGATCGCCCGCGCCCTGCTTGACGACTTCAGAGTGGTGATCTTCGACGAACCGACCGCCGTGCTCACCGGCGAGGAAGTCGAACGGCTGCTGGCGATCGTCCTGCAGTTGAAGGCGCATGGCACCGCGGTGCTCTATATCAGCCACAGGCTGGACGAGGTGCAGCGCATCGCCGACAAGGTCACGGTGCTGCGCGACGGCAAGATGGTCGGCACCTATCCCGGCAAGACGCTGAACCAGATGGACATGGCGCGGCTGATGGTCGGCCGCGAACTGGCCGCGCTCTATCCGCAAAAGAGCACCGCGCCTCGCGGTGCCCCGATGCTGAGCGTGCGGAACGCCACGGTCCCGAGTCACGCCGAGGATGTGTCCTTCACCGTCCACAAAGGCGAGATCCTCGGCTTTGCCGGTATGATCGGCGCCGGGCGCACCGAACTGTTCGAGGGTATCGTCGGCCTGCGCCCCGCGACCGCAACGGTCGAACTCGAGGGCAAGCCGGTCCATTTTCATTCGCAGCGCGCCGCCATCGATGCCGGAATCGGCTACCTGACCGAGGACCGCAAGGGCAAGGGACTGCTGCTAAACGAACGCCTGGCCCCGAACCTGACGCTTTCCGCGCTGGGCGCTTTCCATCCTGGCCTCGCCATGGGCAGGCGCCGCGAAGCATCGGCATTGGAAAAGGCCGTCGATATCTATGACATCAGGCTGAAGACCTTGGGCGCCAAGGCGGGCCAGCTTTCAGGCGGCAACCAGCAGAAACTGCTGCTGGCCAAGGTGCTGCTGACCGATCCTTCGGTGGTCATCATCGATGAGCCGACGCGCGGCATCGACATCGCCAACAAGGCGCAGATCTATGAATTCATCCAGGGCCTCGTCGCCAAGGGAAAGGCCTGCATCGTCATTTCTTCGGAGATGCAGGAACTCATCGGCATCTGCGATCGCATCCTGGTGATGCGCGAGGGTCGCGTCACCGGCGAGGTTTCGGGCACCACAATGACCGAAAGCAATGTCGCATTGCTAGCGACCAGTGGCGCCAAGCCGAAGCTGGTTGCCGAGGGAGGGATAAAATGACCGCCATCACCGGATCGGCACCGACGCGGCGCGAACGCGAGTTCAACATCAGCTGGACCGATATCGGACCCTTCCTCGCGCTGGCGGCGCTGCTGGCGGTCGGATTCATGATCAATCCCGACTTCCTTTCCGCCACCAACCTCGCCAACGTCATCACCCGCAGCGCCTTCATCGCCATCATCGCCGTCGGCGCGACCTTCGTCATCTCGTCGGGCGGGCTCGACCTTTCCGTAGGCTCGATGGCGGCCTTCATCACCGGCATCACCATCATGTTCATGAACGCGGCGGCGCCGCATGCCGGCATCTGGGCCATCCCAGCCGGCATGGCGGTGGCTATCGTGGTCGGCCTGTTGTGCGGGCTCGCCAACGGTCTCATTGTCACCATCGGCCGCATAGAACCGTTCATCGCCACGCTCGGCACGATGGGGATTTTCCGCGCGCTGATCACCTACCTGACCGACGGCGGCACGATACCGATCGACCGGTCGCTGCGTGAAGCCTACCGGCCGGTCTATTTCGGCACGGCCGCCGGCATCCCGGTCCCGATCCTGATATCCGTCGCGGTCGCCGCGGTCGCGTCCTTCATCCTCTACAAGATGAAGTATGGGCGCAAATGCGCGGCGGTCGGCGCCAATGAGGATGTCGCGCGCTATTCCGGCATCTCGGTCATCAGGACGCGCACCCTCGCCTACATCGTCCAGGGCGTCTGCGTCGCCATCGCTGCCATCTGCTATGTGCCCCGGTTGGGCGCCGCAACGCCGACCACAGGACAGCTTTGGGAATTGCAGGTGATCACCGCCGTGGTGATCGGCGGCACTGCGCTGCGCGGCGGCAAGGGCCATGTCTGGGGAACCGTCGCCGGCGCGGTGATCCTCGAGCTTATCGCCAACCTCATGGTGCTGTCGGACTTCGTCTCCGAATACCTGGTTGCCGCCGTGCAGGGCGTGATCATCATCATCGCCATGCTGATCCAGCGGTTCTCGAATTCGAAATAGCCCCGTGTTCGGACCACGCGGGGTCAAGTTTTTGAAGGTCCACTGGGAGAAGATAATGTTCAGTACAAAATGGATCGCGGCGGCGGCACTTGGCTCGCTGCTGCTTGCCGGCCAGGCCATGGCCCAAGACAAGAAAGTGATCGCGGTTTCGATACCGGCGGCCGACCACGGCTGGACCGCGGGCGTCGTTTATCATGCCCAGCAGGCCGCCAAGGAAATCAACGCGGCGTTTCCGGGAGTGGAAGTCGTCGTGAAGACGTCTCCGTCGGCAGCAGAGCAGGTCAGCGCACTCGAGGACCTGTCCGCCAGCCGCAAACTGGACGCCCTGGTCATCCTGCCCTACAGCTCGGAGGAGCTGACCCAGCCGGTCAAGGCCATCAAGGGCGCCGGAACCTTCATCACCGTCGTTGACCGTGGCCTGACCGATGCGTCGATCCAGGACCTCTATCTTGCCGGTGACAACATCGCCGTCGGCGCGAACACGGCGAAGTTCATGATCGACAAGCTTGGCGGCAAGGGCGACCTGGTCGTTCTGCGCGGCATCCCGACCGTAATCGACGACGAGCGCATCAAGGGGTTCCAGGATACGATCAAGGGGACCGGCCTGAAGGTGCTGGACATCCAGTACGCGCACTGGAACAGCGACGAGGCGTTCAAGCTGATGCAGGACTATCTGGCCAAGTATCCGCATATCGATGCGGTCTGGGCCAATGACGACGACATGCTGCTCGGCGTGCTCGAGGCCGTCAAGCAATCGGGCCGGACCGACATCAAATTGGCGCTCGGCGGCAACGGCATGAAGGATATCGTCAAGAAGGTGATCGATGGTGATGCGATGACGCCGATCGAGACCCCCTACCCTCCGGCAATGATCAAGACCGCCATCTACATGACCGTCGCCAATCTGGTTGGCCAGGCGCCGGTGCGTGGCACCGTCAAGCTCGACGCACCGCTGATCACCCAGGAGAACGCCAAGGAATACTATTTCCCCGACTCCCCGTTCTGATTTTCGAGTGCCATTGCGGGACGCACGTTTGGCGTCCCGCACCTTCAATCCAAGAGAGGAAACGACCATGCCAGGCAAGAAAATACTGATGCTCACCGGCGAATTCACCGAAGAGTACGAGATCTTCGTCTACCAGCAAGCGATGGAGGCCGTCGGCCACACCGTTCACGTGGTCTGCCCCGACAAGAACGCGGGCGACGTGATCAAGACCTCGCTGCACGATTTCGAGGGCGACCAGACCTACACCGAGAAGCTCGGCCACTATCAGCTGATCAACAAGACCTTCTCCGAAGCGGAGAAGCAGCTCGACCAGTATCACGCGGTCTACTGCGCCGGCGGCCGCGGGCCCGAATACATCCGCACCGACAAGCGCGTGCAGGCGATCGTGCGCCATTTCCATGAGGCCCAGAAGCCGATCTTCACGATCTGCCACGGCGTCCAGATCCTGATTGCCGTGGACGGCGTCGTTCGTGGCAAGAAGGTCGCCGCGCTTGCCGCCTGTGAGCCGGAAGTGACGCTGGCGGGCGGCACCTATATCGACCTGTCGCCGACGGATGCCTATGTCGACGGCACGATGGTGTCGGCGAAAGGCTGGACGGCGCTTGCCGCGTTCATCCGCGAATGCCTGAAAGTGCTCGGAACGGAAATCCGGCACGCCTAGGACAATTCCGGGAGAACTGTGAAACGGTTTTCCCAGCAAAGGCGTGAAACAGTTTCCCGGGAACAGCGCACGGCGCTTTCCCTTGGGAATTGCGTAAGAACGAACAGATAAAGAGTTCGCCGTTTTCTTGAAACGGCGAACTTCTCGGGGCTAATCCAGGTCGGCGACCACCTCGCCGGCGCCGCCCTCAATGCGCTGAGACAGCGACGCTTCCATGAAATCGTCGAGGTCGCCGTCGAGCACGCTCGACGGGCTGGTGCTCTCGACCCCGGTGCGAAGGTCCTTCACCAGCTGGTAGGGCTGCAACACGTAGGAGCGGATCTGGTGGCCCCAGCCGATATCGCTCTTCGAGGCTTCGGTGGCGTTTGCAACTGCTTCGCGCTTCTTCAGCTCTTCCTCGTAGAGACGCGAGCGCAGCATCTCCCACGCCTTGGCCTTGTTCTTGTGTTGCGAGCGCTCGGCCTGGCAAGCGACCGCGATGCCGGTGGCCAGATGCGTGATGCGCACGGCCGAATCGGTGGTGTTGACGTGCTGGCCGCCCGACCCCGACGATCGATAGGTGTCGATGCGGACATCCGATTCCGAGACATCGATCTCGATCGTGTCGTCGATGACCGGATAGACCCAGACGCTGGCAAAGGAGGTGTGGCGGCGCGCATTGCTGTCATACGGCGAAATGCGCACCAGGCGATGCACGCCCGATTCCGTTTTTAGCCAGCCATAGGCATTGTGGCCCTTGATCAGGAGCGTGGCGGACTTGATGCCTGCTTCTTCGCCGTCGTGCATTTCCAGCACTTCGACCTTGAAGCGGCGGCGCTCGGCCCAGCGCGTGTACATGCGCAGGAGCATCGAGGCCCAGTCCTGGCTTTCGGTGCCGCCAGCGCCAGCATGCACTTCAAGATAGCTGTCATTGGAGTCCGCCTCGCCCGAGAGCAGGGTCTCGACCTGACGTGCCTTGGCCTCGCCCTGCATCGAGCGGAGCGCGGCTTCAGCCTCGGCGATGACGCCCTCGTCGCCCTCTTCCTCGCCGAGTTCGATCAGCCCGATATTGTCTTCCAGCGCCTGTGTCAGGCCTTTCACCGAGGCGATGCCATCCTCGAGCCCCTGGCGCTCGCGCATCAGCTTCTGCGCCTCCAGCGGTTCGTTCCAGAGGCTGGCGTCCTCGGCGCGCACGTTCAGGTATTCAAGCCGCTTTATGGCCTGATCCCAGTCAAAGATGCCTCCTCAGCAGGGTGATCGCCTGCCTGATCTCGTCGACTATGTTCTGCGTTTCCGCGCGCATGGCTGGCTGTTCTATCCTGGTTGCTGAAATAGCGTTGGGTCGGCGCGATACATAGGGAGGGCGCCCCCGGCTGTAAAGCGAAATGGGCTGGCGCATGACCAGCCCACCCGCTTGCGACAATCGTCAGTAAAGTCCGCCGCCGCCGTCCTGGATGGCCTGGTTGGCTTGCGGCGACAACGCGCCACCGGTGGCATTGGAACCATCGGCGCCCATGCCGATCACCCAATAGCTGTCGGCGGGCCCGGTGCCAGGCTTGAAGGCCTCGATGATGGTGCCGGGGTCGCCGGCCGTGGCGCGCATGCCGGTCTTGCGATTGATGGCGACCAGGTTCATGCCCTCTGGAACCTTGAAGTCGACATTGGGCGTGCCGTCCAGCGCCACCCGCATGAAGTCTTTGAAGATAGGCGCGGCGAGACCGCCACCGGTGGCGCCATGGCCGAGGCCGCGCGGCGTGTCGTAGCCCATGTAGAGGCCGACCACGAGATTGGGCGTGTAGCCGATGAACCAGGCGTCCTTCTCGTCATTGGTCGTGCCGGTCTTGCCGGCGATGTGACGGCCAAGCTCGCCGATGGTGGCGCCGGTGCCGCGCTGGACGACACCCTCCATCATCGAGGTGATCTGGTATGCGGTCATCGGATCGAGGACCTGCTCGGAATTGTCGACCAGTTCAGGCTCTGGCTGGTTTTGCCATTCAGGCGCGTTGCAGCCCTGGCAGCCGCGTTCGTCCTGCTTGAAGACAGTCTTGCCATAGCGGTCCTGGATGCGGTCGATCAATGACGGTTTGATCGACTTGCCGCCATTGGCCATGATCGAATAGGCCGAAACCATGCGCATGACGGTCGTTTCGCCGGAGCCCAGCGCCATTGGCAGGTACGGCGCCAGATGATCGTAGACACCGAAGCGCTCGGCATATTCGACGACCAGCTTCATGCCCATGTCGTTGGCAAGGCGCACCGTCATCAGGTTGCGCGACTTCTCGATACCGGAGCGTAGGGTCGCCGGACCGGCGACCGTTCCGTCATAGTTCTTCGGCGTCCAGGTCGTGTTGCCGCTCTGGATGGTGATGGGGCCGTCCATGATCACCGAGGCCGGCGTGTAGCCATTGTCGAGCGCCGCCGAATAGACGATCGGCTTGAAAGAGGAGCCCGGCTGGCGCATCGCCTGGGTGGCGCGGTTGAACTCGGACTGCGCGTAGGAGAAGCCACCGACCATCGCCAGGACGCGACCGGTATGCGGATCCATGGCGATCAGGCCGCCTTCCACTTCCGGAACCTGGCGCAGGCTGTAGGTGCCGTCGGCGCCATCGTTCTTCTGGACGAAGATGACGTCGCCCGGCTTCAGCACATCCGCGGGCGACTTGGCCTTGACGGTCTTGCCGTTGACCAGGTGGCGCATGGCGAAGGCCATGTCCTCCTTGCTGACCGTGCCCTGGACGCGTTCCTTGACGATATCGCCCGATGCCTGCCGCGCCGGCTGCAGGCCGATCGAGAGACCGGACGCCGAACTGTCCAGCACGACCGCGAGCGACCATTCGGGGACATCCTCGAGCCCCTTGACGTTGCCCAGCGGCACGCCCCAGTCCCCCGACACGTCGATGGTCTTCACCGGTCCGCGATAGCCGCGCAGCGTATCGTATTTTATCAAGCCGCTCTGCATGGACTTGCGGGCAATGAGCTGGATCTTCGGATCGAGCGTCGTGCGGACGGACAGGCCGCCTTCATAAAGCGCATTCTCGCCGTAACGGGCGATGATCTGGCGACGCACTTCCTCGGTGAAATACTCGCCGGCGAAAAGATAGGTGCCGGTACGGCGCGGCGTCACGCCCAGCGGCTCGGCCTTGGCCTTTTCGCCTTCATCACGCGTGACGTAGCCATTAGCGACCATCTGGTCGATGACCCAGTTGCGGCGCTCGATCGCGCGGTCGGCGTGCTTGAAGGGATGGTAGTTGTTCGGACCCTTCGGCAGCGAAGCCAGATAGGCGGCCTCGGCGACGGTCAGCTCGTTCACCGACTTGTCGAAATAGGTCAGCGCGGCACCGGCGACGCCATAGGCGCCGAAGCCGAAGAAGATTTCGTTCAGATAAAGCTCGAGGATCCGATCCTTCGGATAGGCCTGCTCGATGCGGAAGGCGAGGATCATCTCCTTGATCTTGCGCTCGTAGGTCTGGTCCGCGGTCAAGAGGAAATTCTTAGCCACCTGCTGGGTGATGGTGGAGGCACCGACCTGACGCCTGCCGGATCCGAAATTCTGCAGATTGACCAGGATGGCGCGGCCAAGGCCGGTCACGTCGATACCGGGATGGTTGTAGAAATTCTTGTCCTCGGCGGACAGGAAGGCTGCTTTGACACGATCGGGGATGGCCTGGATCGGCAGGTAAAGGCGGCGTTCCCGCGCGTATTCGGCCATCAGCGCGCCGTCGGACGCGTGAATGCGGGTGGTGACCGGCGGCTCGTACTTGGCCAGCACCTCGTAGTCAGGCAAATCCTTCGACAGATGGCCGATGTAGATAGCAACGCCCGCCGCGACCAGAAGGGCCAGCGTCGTGCCGATGCCAAAGAAATAGCCAATAAGGCGAATCATACCCGCTCCAGTCCTTGGTTCGGGAATTTCCTAAACGAAGCCGCCTTTCGCGCAAGCTTTCGAGCCGGTCCCAACCATGATCGAAAACCCATGTCGCGGCCATGTGGACAAAATGCGGCAATGCCTGATTTCGTGACCGCAAGCCGGAAATAAAGCCGACGGGTGTTGTCATCGCGCAACGCCGCCCTGGGTTGTGGGGCGTCGCCCGGCATCTCAGCCGCCTGCCCCCGTTTCGGTACGGGCGGACGCGAACAACGCGACGGCGTTGGTGATGCTTTGAGCCGCCTTGCCGCGCCAGTCGGCGTCGAGCAGTTGCGCCTCGTCCTTGGCGTTGGAGAGATAGCCGAGTTCAACCAGCACGGACGGCACGTCTGGCGCCTTGAGCACCTTGAAGCCCGCCGAACGCTGCGGATTGTTGATGAGGCCGACGCTGGTCGACAGCTGCCCGACCAGCGTGTGGGCAAAACTCATCGAGAAATTGTGCGTTTCACGGCGGATCAGGTCGATGAGGATGTCGGTGACTTCCTTGTTGTCGTTCTTGATCTCCAGGCCGGCGAACTGGTCGGAGAGGTTTTCACGGTCGGCCAGCGCCTGCGCCTGCGGGTCCGAAGCCCTGTCGGAGACGGTGTAGACGGTGGCGCCGCGGATGCCTTTGACACTGATCGTGTCGGCATGGATGGAAATCAGCAGGTCGGCCTCGTGCTGCCGCGCGATGCGGACACGATCGTCGAGACGCAGATATTCGTCGGTATCGCGCGTCATGAAGACATCGTATTTGCCGACGTTCGAGAGCTTGTCACGCAGTTCCGTGGCGAAGGCGAGCGTGACATTCTTCTCGATGGTGCCGTTCAGGCCCTCGGCGCCGCCGTCGATGCCGCCATGGCCTGGGTCAATGACGACGGTGAAGCGATGGCCCGGATTGGAGACCGGTCCGGTGCCGACCCGGACGCCCTTGTCGGTGGAAACAGTCGATCCGGTGGTCAGGGCCTGGTTGGCAAGCGCGGCGTCGAACTCGCGCTCGGAAGCCGCCGACATGTCAATGGCAATGCGATAGCCGCTCCCGTCCTCGTTCTTGAGCACGTCGAGCTTGTCCACGGCGAAAGGTCCCTTGCCGGTGAGAATCAGTCGAGAAACGCGATCGCCGAGCTGACCCAGCCGGACGCCCTTGACCAGCCCCCGTGCTTTCAGATCCCTGGCGTCGATGGCAAATCGCGTGTTCGTCAGGTCGATAACAAGACGATTCGGGCCGCGCAGCAGAAACCATTTGATTTCCGGTTCGCGATCGAAATCCATCACGATGCGCATCTTGGTGGCATCGCCCGCCATCTTGTAGTCTTTCGCGACAAGAAGCGCGTCGGCCGCATTGGCAATTGGTGGAAACCCGACCGAGATCGCCGCCAGCAGCAGGAGGCAGATGGCGCCAGGAATCCGCCCGCCAACACGACATGCCTTGTTCGTGAAGTCCGCCAATCCCATCTGTGTTCCAGTCGCTCCCGGTTTGGCGCCAGGCGCCCTCGTTCATCGAAATGCCGGTATGGCCGCGAACTCGATTAACGATTGGTATCCAGAGAAGGTTAACCAAGGCTTTTCGTCGTTGGACTGATCCTACCTTCCGTTGCGGAACTGCTTTTTGCCGGCATCGGAAATCGGGGTTGCCATCCACCCCGCCAAATCATAAAAGCGATGGTGGATCACTGCAATCCTGGAACCGCCCTCCTCCGCAGCTTCCTGCTACAGGGTCAGATGAAAGGCGGCTCCTTTCGCTTCACGCGAAAAGGGTTCAGGTGATTGCGACGAATTTCGCAGGTGTGCTCCCGTGGCGGGGGAATCGCCTGCGTGAGGAAAACGGCCGGGTTTGTTCCCGCGCCGGCTCTGTACGAGCAAACAAGCTGGTCCGGCTCTGCCGGGCTTTGGTTCAAAAGGTCTACCGGTTACGATGGCTTCGAGCGCAATCATGGAAAGGTCCGCATCAAACCGCGCCAATATGGCTGCGGGCGGTACCGCCATGGCGCTCAGGCAGCGACCGGCGGACATTCAAGTATCCGGCACCCACATTGCACGCGCGCAGCAGCAGGCCTTGCCTCGCAGACTGCGGCTGATGGCTGCCGGGAGGAAACGAAATAATGCCCAACAAAATGCTGATAGACGCCTCCCACCCGGAGGAAACACGCGTTGTCGTTATTCGCGGTAACCGTATTGAAGAATTCGACTTTGAATCCCAGGACAAGAAGCAGCTCAAAGGAAACATCTATCTCGCCCGCGTAACGCGCGTCGAACCCTCCCTTCAGGCGGCCTTTGTCGAATACGGCGGGAACCGTCACGGTTTTCTCGCCTTCAGTGAAATTCATCCCGACTACTACCAGATTCCGGTCGCCGACCGTCAGGCACTGCTGCGCGCGGAAGCGCAGGAGGCTCTGGACGAAGAGGACGAGGATGGCGACGGCGACGACCGCCAGAACCGTGATCGCGGGCGGCGCGGCCGTCGGCGCGGCGGCAAGACCCGCGAGCGCGGTGAAAACAGGCGCGATGCCGGTGAGGCAGGCGAAGGCTCCGGCGAGCCGGGCGACGAGAATGGCGACGTCGTTGTCGAGGAGATCTCCCACACCTCCGAGATCATCGAACACGCAGCAGATGCATCAGAGCATTCAGACAGCCCGGGACAGGCCGATACCTCCGCGCAAGATGAAGGTTCGGCGGAGCCGGGCGAAGACGAAACCCGTGAGGGTGGTCCGACATCGATCGCCGCTGCGGTCGAAGGCGATGTGATTTCCGAACCCGTCTCGCAGACCGAACAGGGCACTGAAGCAACGTCCGGCGACAATGATCGCGGCATGCTGGAGGAAGTACAGTCCTCGCACCCCGATGACCACGAGGTCGAATCGGTGGGCGCCGAGGATGCCCTGGAAGAAGTGCGCAACCGCCGCAAGCCGGTGCGCCGCCAGTACAAGATCCAGGAGGTGATCAAGCGTCGGCAGATCCTGCTGGTGCAGGTCGTCAAGGAAGAGCGCGGCAACAAGGGGGCGGCGCTCACCACATATCTGTCGCTTGCCGGCCGCTATTCGGTGCTGATGCCGAACACGGCGCGCGGCGGCGGCATTTCGCGCAAGATCACCAGCGCGGTCGACCGCAAGCGCCTCAAGGAGGTCGTTGCCGACCTCGAGGTGCCGCAGGGCATGGGCGTCATCCTGCGCACCGCAGGCGAAAGCCGCACCAAGGCCGAGATCAAGCGCGACTATGAATATCTGATGCGCCTTTGGGAAAATGTCCGCAATCTGACCTTGCAGTCCACGGCCCCTGCCCTGGTCTACGAGGAAGGCAGCCTGATCAAGCGTTCGGTCCGCGACCTCTACAACAAGGATATCGACGAGATCCTTGTCTCGGGCGAGGAAGGTTATCGCGAGGCCAAGGACTTCATGCGCATGCTGATGCCCAGCCATGCCAAGGTGGTCCAGCCGTTCCGCGACACGACGCCGATCTTCGTGCGCAACGGGATCGAGGCACAGCTCGACCGCATGCTGCAGCCGCAGGTGACTCTGAAGAGCGGCGGCTACATCATCATCAACCAGACCGAGGCACTGGTCGCCATCGACGTCAATTCGGGGCGCTCCACCAAGGAGCACTCGATCGAGGACACGGCGCTTCACACCAACCTTGAAGCTGCCGAGGAAGTCGCACGGCAGTTGAGGCTGCGCGATCTCGCCGGCCTGATCGTCATCGACTTCATCGACATGGAGGAGAACCGCAACAACCGCTCCGTCGAGAAGCGGCTGAAGGATCACCTCAAGAACGACCGCGCGCGCATCCAGGTCGGCCGCATCTCGCATTTCGGCCTGATGGAGATGTCACGCCAGCGCATCCGCGCCAGCGTGCTGGAATCGACGATGAAGCCGTGCCCGCATTGCGGCGGCACCGGCCATGTGCGCTCCGATTCTTCGGTCGCGCTGATGGTGGTGCGGGCGATCGAGGAATTCCTGCTCAAGGATTCGCGCAGCCACATCACCGTGCGGACGCCGGCTGCGACCGCGCTCTACGTGCTCAACCACAAGCGCGGCACGCTGGTGGAACTCGAAAGCCGGTTCGGGCTGACGATCACCATCGAGGCTGACGATTCGGTCGGCTCGCAGCATTATGCGATCTTCCGCGGCGCCCTGGCTGAAAAGCCGGAAGGCTTCGTCGAAGCCCGCAGCTTCCCGGCCTATGCCGAGCCGGAGGAGCCCGAGGAGGAGATCGTCGCCCTGGAGGAAGAGGACGACGAGGCGCCGGTGCAGGCCGAGCAGCCGCGCCAGCCGCAGCAGCAACAGCCGCGACCCGCCGCCAATGGTGAGGAAGGCGAAGGCCGCGACCGCAAGCGCCGCAAGCGCCGCAGGCGGCGCGGCGGCAAGGATCGCGACCGCGAGCATGGTGCCCCGGCCGACGGTACCGCCATCTCCGATGCGGCCGAGGAGTTCTCCGGTTCGGCGAGCGATACCGGCGACAGCGACACGGAAGCTGACGATGACGCCGTTCCCGGCTTGGTCGAAACGTCCGAGACCGTAGAGGCTTCGGACGAAGGCCAGGGCAAGAAGCGGCGGCGCGGAAAGCGCGGCGGCAAACGCAATCGCCGTGAGGACGGCGAAGGCGATGCCGAGGCAAGCGCCGGTGAAGCAACGTCCGAGCCTTCGGAGACCGATGCTTCCGAAAGCGAACCCGCGTCGATCGAGCAGGTAGCTGTCGTCGCATCGGAAGAGCCGGCGGCTCCCGTCAGCGGCGAGGCGCAGAGCGCCGAGAAGCCGAAGCGGGCACGCCGCCCGGCCAAGCCGAAGAAGGCGGCCGCCGAGGCCGTCGAGGCGCAGGTCGTCGAAGCCGCTGTGGAACCAACCATCGAGACGCCGACCGCCGAGTCCGAGGCGCCGGCTCCAGCCGCCGCCGAGGAGACGCCGAAAGCCCGGCCCTCACGGCGCAAGCCAGCGGCAGCCGATGGACCCGTCGTGCCGGTCGTGTCTTCAACCGTCCCCGACGAACCGGCGGCGAAGGCCGAGGACAAGCCGAAGCGCGCGGGATGGTGGCAGCGGAAGGGCTTTTTCTAAGCTTTTCAGCCGATTGAGTTGATTATCTGATAAAACGAATCCCGCGCATGTCGAAAGACGGCGCGGGATTTTTCGTATCTGGCGCCAGAGCAATCCTAGAGCCTTTCACGTTTTGACGGAAGCGTAGCCTGCGTTTTCGAAGTAGTTCCTGCATTCGGCCGGCTCGATGGTTTCGACGAGGTGGCCGATGTGGCGCCAAGTGTCCTCGACGGTACGTTTC
>NZ_JBAZUD010000057.1:0-29866 GCF_041661565.1 Mesorhizobium sp. | reverse complement strand
GCTCGGCGTCTGGCTGGCCGCGCCATGGATCGAAAGCTACTACGTGGTGCCGTTCATCCTCGGCGTCATCTGCCTGCCGATGATCGCCCTGGCCGACCTGACGCAGGGGCTGGCGCGGGCCAACTCATGGGCGCTGTTCGCCCTGTCGCCGACCTACCTGGTGCGGCCGGTGCTGATCCTGCTGTTCATGGCGCTGATGCTGCTGGCCGGCTACGCACCCGATGCAAGGACCGCGATCCTCGCCGCGATCGGCGCCACTTATGTCACCACGCTCGGCCAGCTGATCGGCGTCGCCAGGCGCCTGGACCGCAATATCCCCGCCGGCCCGGTAAAGGTGCATTTCGCCCAGTGGTTCATCGTGTCGCTGCCGATCTTCCTGGTCGAGGGCTTCTTCTTCCTGCTCACCAATGCCGATGTGCTGATGGTCGGCGCCTATCTCCAGCCCAATGACGTCGCCGTCTATTTCGCCACGGTCAAGACGCTGGCGCTGGTGCATTTCGTCTACTTCTCCGTCAAGGCCGGCGTCGCCCAGCGCTATGCGCAGTTCACCCATGGCGAACCGGAGAAGCTGGCCGCCTTTGCCCGCGAGACGGTGTCGTGGACGTTCTGGCCGTCGCTGCTGATGGCGGTGCTGGTTCTGGTGCTGGGGCGGCCGATGCTGGTGCTGTTCGGTCCCGAATTCACCAGCGGCTATCCGCTGCTGTTCCTGCTCGTCTTCGGCGTCGTGGCGCGCGCCGCCGTCGGCCCTTGCGAAAGCCTGCTGACGATGAGCGGCAACCAGAACATCTGTGCGGCGGTCTACGCCTTGACGCTGGCCTTCAACATCGGCCTCAACGTGGTGCTGATCCCGCTTTTCGGCCTGTGGGGCGCGGCCATGGCCACCGCCTTCGCGATGATCTTCGAGGCCAGCGCGCTGTCCTTCACGGTCTGGCGCAAGCTTGGCATCGTCATGCTCATCTTCGTGCCGGCCAAGGGAGCCGCGTGATGGCCGCAGTCCCGTTGCTCGAGGAAACCAGCGGCGGCACCGCCGGCGCCATGGTGTCCGGCCTTGCCGGGCTGGCCCGCGACGCCGACCCGGCCCATATCGAGATCCTCGCCAACAACCGCCCCGAGCGCAAGCTCGCCATCTACCCGGCATCGGCCGGCTTCGACCTGGTCGAGGAACTGGACTATCTGTGCACCCGCACGATCGAATCGAACGTCTTCTTCAACCCGCGCTTCCTGGCGCCGGCCATGCCCCGGCTGGAGGATCGCGAGGTCCAGCTGGCCGTCATCCGCGACGGCAACGAATACCGCAACCGGCTGCGCCTGCTGGTGCCGTTCTCGGTGGAGCGGCCGGTAGTGCCGCTCGGCGTGCCGGTCATGCGCACATGGGCAAGCCCGTTCGGCCCGCTCGGCACGCCCCTGGTCGATCGCGACGACCCGGTCGGCGTCGTCGAGGACTTCTTCTCGATGCTGTCGCGGCCGCACCTCAAGCTGCCGAAAGTGTTCGTCCTGCCCGACATGAGGCTTGACGGCCCGGCCGCCAGCCTGTTCGCTACCGTGGCCGAGACGCGCGGCCTGACGCTGGTCACCACCGGCCAGACCCAGCGCCCGATGCTGGAGAGCGGGCTCGACGGCGACGACTACCTGAAGGCCTCGCTGCGCCCGCACCACTATCGCGAGTTCCGCCGCCTGAAACGGCGCCTTGCCGACCTCGGCGCGCTCGAGCATGTCGTGGCGCGCGGTCAAGACGAGATCCGCCATGCCATCGAGAGTTTCCTGACGCTGGAAGCGGCGGGCTGGAAAGGGCGCGAGCGCACGGCCATGGCGATCGACCGCTACCGCGCTGCCTTCGCCCGCGAGGCCGTGCACCGGCTGGCCGAACAGGACATGTGCCGCATCCATTCGCTGACGCTCGACGGCCGCACCATCGCCTCCCTGATCGTGTTCGTCGAAGCCGGCGTCGCCTACACCTGGAAGACCGCCTATGACGAGACGCTGTCGGCCTATTCGCCCGGCACGCTGCTGATGATCGAAGTGACCAAGCAGCACCTCGACGACCCCAACATCATGATGACCGATTCCTGCGCCGTGCCCGACCATCCGGTGATGAGCCGGCTGTGGAGCGAGCGCAAGCCGATGGGAACGCTGGTGATCGGGTTGAAACCCGACGCCGACCGCCTCACCCGCCAGGCCGCCTCGCAGCTGCATCTCTACCGCGAGACCCGCAACATGGCCCGCCTGCTGCGCAACCGGATGAAGAGCTTGTTGAAGAGGCGCTGAAGACCAGCCAAGCGACCGACCGGCTGCTGGTCAGGCCGAGCATTGCGCAGCTGATACTTTAGGTGGTGCGGGTGGCCGGGGTCGAACCGGCACTCCTCTCGGAACTGGATTTTGAGTCCAGCGCGTCTACCAATTCCACCACACCCGCATACTGCCCACCGAGTCCGTTCGTGGTGTTGCGAGACACCGGGACGGCCTGGGCGGCTTCTGAGCCGCGTATGCCACAAGCCATTCCATGAAGTCCAGAGCGATTTCCCAGCGAAACTCGTGAAGTGTCATTCGCTGACGAAGGCCCTAGGCGCGAGCAGCTCGCACGGCGTTCGTCTCATACTGCAATGATCAGGGGTTCTTATCGGGTCGGCAATTCCGGATGTAGGGAGATTTGTGCCTAACGGATTAGTGAGAGGGCTTCAGTGGATTTCAACGTTGAGTACGATGTAATCGTCGTCGGTGGGGGAAACGCGGCTCTATGCGCCGCTATCTCGGCGGCCAACGAACAAGCTCGCGTTTTGCTCCTTGAACGTTCCCCGGAAGATGAGCGTGGGGGAAACACCGCTTACACCGAAGGCCTGATGCGGTTCGCGTACAATGGACCGGACGACATACTGGCACTCTCGCCCGACCTGAGCGAGGACGAGAAGAACAGCGACTTCGGCGTCTACACCGAGGACGATTTCTTCAACGACATGGCCAGGGTCACGGAAAATCGCACCGATCCCGATCTGTGCGAGATCCTGGTTCGTCAGAGCAACCCGACGATGCGCTGGCTGAAGGAACAGGGACTCAGGTTCCTGCCGCAGTTTGGGCGTCAATCTTTCAAGGTCGACGGCCGCCACAAGTTCTGGGGCGGCGCGACCCTCGCCGTTTCCGGCGGCGGCCGGGGCATGGTCGATCACCTCTTCAGGATCGCGGCTCGAAAGGGCGTCGACATTGTCTACGACGCCTGGGCACGTGAGTTGATCTCGTCGGACGCCGGCGTGCACGGCGTGGTCGCTCAGGTCGCAGGGGAGACAACCAGCATCAGGGCGCGCAGCGTGATACTCGCCTGCGGCGGCTTCGAAGCAAATACCGAATGGCGCACGAAATATCTTGGCCCGGGCTGGGACCTCGCGAAGGTCCGCGGCAGCAGGTACAACACCGGAGACGGGCTGGAGATGGCGCTGCGGATCGGGGCCCAGCCCTGCGGCAACTGGTCGGGATGTCATGCCGTGAGCTGGGAGAGGTATGCCGGAGATTTCGGCGACTTCTCCACCACCGACGACTATGAGCGCGACAGTTATCCGTTCTCGATCATGGTGAATGGAGAGGGCAAGCGCTTCCTCGACGAGGGCGCCGACATCCGCAACTATACCTATGCCAAGTACGGCCACATCGTGATGAAGCAGCCAGGCCAGTTTGCATGGCAGATCTTCGATTCGTCCGTTACGCATCTGCTGCGGCCGGAATACCGGGCGCGTCGCGTCACGAAGGTGGCAGCCGACACGATCGAGGAGTTGGCGGCCAAAATGGGCGACGTCAACGTGTCGCAGCTCGTCGAAACCATCCGCGCCTTCAATGCCGCGGTGAAGCGTGACGTCCAATTCAACCCGGCGATAAGGGACGGCCGCGGCACCACGGGACTGACTGTCCCGAAGTCCAACTGGGCCATCCCGCTCGAAAACGCGCCATTCGAGGCGTACGCCGTGACATGTGGGATCACGTTCACCTTCGGCGGCCTCAAGATCACCACGGAAGGCCAGGTCATGGACCGCAACAATCGGCCCATGCCTGGCCTGTACACTGCCGGCGAGATGGTTGGCGGCCTGTTTTACTTTAATTACCCCGGCTCGACCGGCCTCACGAGCGGATCCGTTTTCGGCAGGCTTGCGGGACGCAGCGCCGCACAGGCCAGCCGGCGACAGTCGACGGCCGCGTAATAAGCATGACTGCGCCGCACATTAGGCTCCCTCCAGCCTTTGCCGTCGCGAAGCCTTAACGTAGGCTCCGGACAGTCCCGTCCCATCGGCATGGCAGGTGGATAGCAAAGGATCGTCGCGATGCAGCTTCACCAACTTCGATACATCCTGGAAGTCTACCGGTCGGGGAATCACATTTCAGCTGCCGCTGAAATCCTGCACACGTCGCAACCTGGAATCAGCAAGCAGATCAGACTCCTGGAACTTGAGTTGGGTTTCGACATCTTCGAGCGAACCCGCAACCGCATCGTCGGCATTACCGAGGCGGGAAAGGAAGTGATCAAGATCGCGGAGGTGGTTCTTTCCGGGATCAGCGACATCAAGAAGGTGCGCAGCGACTACAATGGCGAAAGCGGCGGCAAGCTGACGATCGCCACCACGCACACTTTTGCGCGCTACGTGCTGCCCCGTGTGGTCAAGACCTTCATGCAGAAACATCCGACAGTCCATGTCGGCCTCATGCAAGGAAAACCCACCGAGGTTTTCGATTATGTTCAGGCGGGGCACGCCGACATCGCGGTCGCCACCGACAGCATGAAAACGGTGTTGGGACTCGTGCGCCTGCCGTGCTTCACGATCACCCGCAGCGTCATCGCCCGCAAAGGCCACCCTATCCTAAGTCTGGATAAGATCAGCCTGGAGGCGCTCGCCGATTATCCGATCATTGCCCACGACAATTTCCGAAGCGGCGGATGGACAATCCTCGAAACTTTCATGCAGGCGGGCATCAAGCCGAAGATCCAGTTTTCCGGCGTCGATTCGGACGTCGCCAAGACGTATGTGGAAATCGGACTTGGAATTGCCATCCTTGCTTCGATCGCCGTTGATCCCCTCCATGACGGCGACCTGGAGGCGCGGGACGTAAGCAATCTGTTTTCTTCCAGCATCGCTTACGTCTCATTTCGCAAGAGCGCCTATATCCGGAAAATCGATCTCGATTTCATGAACATCCTCTCGCCGACGCTGACACGCCGCAAGATTCTGGACGCTCGCGAAGACACTGGCGAGAAGCCGACATCAGGCGAACGCGAAGCGCCCTGATCTTCATCGTTTTCCCACCTGTCAGTCGGGGACGCATGCGGTCCGTGGGAATAGCAGCATGATCAAAACGGTCTGCGCGCGCGAGCGAATCGACGCTAGGATCATGGCCGAAAGGGAGGACAAATGTACGGCCATGTCTATCGCCAGGTGGTGCGTCCATCGGCAGAGCTCGTGAGGGAGTTCTCCCTCCTGCCCACCGCCACCATATCGGATTGTCTTGGCCGGCATGGAGCCGTCGACGCATCGATCCAGCCTCTCTACCATGAGATCAGCATGGCCGGCGTGGCCCTGACCGTCCTGTGCTATCCGGGCGACAACATCATGACGCATCGCGCGTTGGAAATGGTCCAGCCCGGCGACATTCTGGTCATCGACGACGGCAATTACGACACCGGTTGCTTCGGCCACCGCAGCGCCATGCTCATGCGATCGCGCGGCGGCGTGGGCGCCGTCATGAGCGGTTCCGTCCGGGACGCCCGCGAACTGCGGCGTGATCGGTTCCCGATTTTCTGCAAAGGGGTCTCGCCGCGGGCCCCGCAAAAGAACACGCCTGGATCGATCAATGTCCCCGTGCATGTCGGCGGCATTGTTGTACGCCCCGGCGACATCGTGATCGGGGATGACGATGGCGTGGTGGTGGTGCCGTTGGGGGAAGCTCAATCGGTGCTCGCCCTTTGCAAGGAACGAGACCGGCACGAACGACAGTCCGTGCCGGCGGAAGGCGACCTGCCTGTCGATCCGTTTCAAGGCCGCCAGGATCTGGCCAAGCTTCTGCGGGGCAAGATCGTCGAACACGAGGATCTGGTCGATTGGTCGTTGCCGGCGCCATCGAAGTGATGGTTCCTCGACCGCTTCCGGGCGGGCACGATTGGGCCACACCGGCCCGCCGAGGATCGCTAACCAGCGCCAAGGCGCGAATGAGGAAAACGGATAATCGCATATGACAATCATTGACCAAGTTTTGCCGCATCGGCAGATCGACCTGGCCGACCCGTTTCTGCTGATCGCCTCGCTCGCTTCGCGCGGAGCAGACAAGGGGTTGCTGGACGAAGCGATGCCCTATGCTCTCCGGGCCAACCGGACGCGTGACGACCTACCGGCGCACCTGTGCGGTGTTCTGCATTTGCGCGTGCTTGAGCATATGGCCCAGCCCGATGTACCGCCGCTGCTTCCGGCCGATCCGAAATGGCGCCGCATCATCGATTTTGCAACTGGCGTGGCCGTGCCGGATGAGTATGTCGACATGCTGATGGAGGAGTCGGCCCTATGGCCGCGACGGCACTATCAGCCCGACCTGTCGCCCGCGATCGGCAATGGCGCGCCCCATGTGGCCATCATTGGCGCCGGCCTGTCGGGCATCGGTGTGGCGGTCTATTTGAAGAAGGCTGGCATACCCTTCACGATCTACGAAAAGAACGAGGGGCCTGGCGGGACCTGGTACGACAACCGCTATCCCGGCTGTGGCGTCGACACGTCGAGCCATATCTACAGCTATTCCTTTGCCCTCAACCCGCAATGGAAGCGATATTTCAGCAAGCAGCCCGAGTTGCTGACCTATATCGAGGACTGCATCGATCGGTTCGACCTGCGACCGCACATCCGGTTCGGCTCGGCGGTTTCCGCGGCGAGCTATGATGCGGCGCGCCGCGGCTGGCGACTGACCATCGACAGCGGCTCTGGCAAGATGGTTGACGAAGACGCAGATATTGTCGTCAGCGCGCTGGGTCAGCTTAACGTCCCCTCGCTCCCGGACATCAAGGGGCTGGACAGCTTTGCCGGCGATGTCGCCCATACAGCGCGATGGCCATCCGACCTCGCTGTCGAGAACAAGCGCATCGCTATTATCGGCTCCGGCGCATCCGCGGTCCAGGCTGGCCCTACCTTGGCGCCGTCGGTTTCCAAGCTCACCGTCTTCCAGCGGTCGCCCCAATGGCTGTCGTCCCGTCCGCTGTATCACCAGCCGGTCAAGGAAGGCGACGGCTGGGCCTATGCCAACGTGCCGGACTACCTCAAATGGTACAGGCTGACGCTGTTCTGGCAGTTCGGAGACCGACTTTATCCTGCGTTGATGATGGAGGCCGGCCCGAACGGCCTGCGCCCGTCGCCGCAGAATGATGGGCTGCGCGAGTTGTTTACCGCCTACATCAAGGACAAGCTCGCGGATCGCCCCGACCTGCTCGAAAAATCGCTCCCGGACTATCCTCCGATGGCCAAGCGCATACCAATCGATTTCGGCTGGTATGAAATGCTGAAGCGCGACAACGTCGAACTGGTCGACGAGGGGGTGAGCCACATCGAGCCGGACGCCGTAGTAACCACCAGCGGCACCCGCCACCCGGTTGATGTCATCGTGCTTGCAACCGGTTTCAAGGCGACCCGGATGCTCCACAACGTGCCAATTAGCGGTCGGGACGGCCTCGACCTGCAGACAGCCTGGGCCGGCGACGACCCACACGCCTATCTCGGCCTGACGGTGCCCGGCTTTCCCAATTTCTTCGTCATGTATGGTCCGAACACAAATCTCGGCCATGGCGGCAGCGTCATCTTCCAGATCGAGTGCCAGGCGCGATACATCGCTTCGGCCATCAGCCATCTGGCCTTGAGCAAATCCCGCGAAATAGAGGTCCGCCGCGAGGTCTGCGATGCATATAATGGGGAGCTCGACGCGCTGTTGACACGCACGGTCTGGAGTGCGCCCGGCGTAAACAACTGGTTCAAGAACAGCCGTGGCAGGATCGCGACGAATTCACCCTGGCGGCTGGTCGACTACTGGCAGCGTACCCGCCGCTTCGATCCCGCCGACTACAAGATGGCGTGAAGGGGCTTGCAGCCGCTACTGGCCCCGCCCGGCTTTGCCGGGTGGGCCTGCGGCCTCCGCAAGGAACGGCTCCATCCCCGCTGGCCGCCGGTTGCCGTGGCAAGAAATCCCGCGGCTTTGGCCGGGCGGCGACGGGCCTCCCTCAGGTCTGGATCGCGAAGGGATCGCGCTCGTCGTCCGAATAGTTGATCATGACGTTCTTCGACGTCAGGAATTCCATCAGGCCTTCTTCGCCGCGCTCCCGTCCGAAGCCGCTGTCCTTGACGCCGCCGAACGGCATCTGCGCCGCGACGGCACGGTAGGTGTTGATCCAGACCAGACCGCTGCGCATCGCGCGCGAGACCCGCATGGCGCGGTTGATGTCCCGCGTCCAGATGCCGGACGCCAATCCGAAGCTGGTTCCGTTGGCGATCGCGATCGCCTCATCCTCGCTGTCGAAGGGGATGATCGCCAGCACGGGGCCGAATATTTCCTCCTGCGCCAGCCGCATGTCGTTGCTGACCTCGGCAAAGACAGTCGGCTCTATGAAAAGGCCGTCTTCGAGACCATCGCCCGTGGCACGGCCGCCGCCTGTCATCAATGAGGCGCCCTCTGACTTCGCCGACGCAATATACTCGATGATCCGGTTGAACTGCGGCTCATTGGCCACCGTTCCCATCTCGGTTTCCTGCTTCAGTGGATTGCCGAGTTGGATGCCGGGCGCCCGCTTGACGATATTCGACACGACTTCATCGTAGACGGAGCGCTGCACCAAAAGTCGCGATCCGGCGATGCAGGTCTGGCCGGTTGCGCCGAAAATGCCGGCAAAGGCGCCCGTGCAGGCCTTGTTCAGGTCGGCGTCGGCAAATATGATGTTGGGCGACTTTCCGCCGAGCTCGAGGATGACGGGAGTGAGCGTTCGTCCCGCCGCGGCGGCCACCAGCCGCCCCGCCGTTCCGCTGCCGGTGAAGCTGATCTTGTCCAGACCTTTGGCGTTGGCCAATGCATCTCCCGTCCTGGCGTCTCCCGTCACGACGTTGAAGACACCCGCCGGGAACCCCGCTTCTTCAACCAGCCTGCACAATTCCAGCGTTGTGACCGAGGCGTGTTCGGAAGGCTTCACCACAACGCAATTGCCGGCCGCCAGGGCGGCGGCCGCCTTGTTGCCAAGCATCGCCATTGGCGAATTCCAGGCGATGATCAGTCCGACGACGCCCAGCGACTCGCGGGTCGCATAGTCGAAGACATCGCCGCGATCCAGCGGAATGACCTTGCCCCAGAGTTTGTCGGCATATCCCGCGTAGAAGCGCAGCACGCGCGCCAGGTAGCGGGCCTGGCCCGTGGTTTCGCGGATGACCTTGCCGTTGTCGGTGGTCTCCAGAATCCCGATGCGATCGGCCGAAGCCTCGACGAGGTCGGCGAGCTTGAACAGAAGCTTCGCCCGTTCCAGGCCGCTTGTGGCGCGCCAGCTGGTCTCGTAGGCGCTGCGCGCGGCGGCAATCGCGCTTTCCACATCCGATGCATCCGCCTGCGAGATCATTGCCCAGGGCTGGCGCGTGAACGGGTTGAAGGTTGGAAACCGCTCCCCGGCCCCGCAGGGGGCCCATCGGCCGCCAATGTAGAGATCGTAGCTGGGCAACCGTTCGGCGTTTTCCATTGATGATCCTCTGACGTCCTGACTGTGGCCGGAAACGATCTTTGTCCCGCACGTGCCGCCGCATTATGGTTCGGCGCCTGCAGACCGGACAAGAACGTCTGGCGAGCCCTTATAATCCGCGGTTATGCAACGGCACCGGCTGGAGGCCGCGGGTTCCCACCGGCTCGGTCCTGCGGCCCCTGGAGGCACGAATCCATGACCCTGTTTCCATAGCAGGATGAGCAATCGATATGACTGGCATCTTCGACAGGCCATGCCGCGCCTGTAAGGTCGGGCACCATCTGGAGCCACGCCATGATCCCCACCTCTCCCCATCCCGCTGCCATCGTTACCGGCGCCGCGCGCGGGATCGGGCGCGCGACGATGAACCGCCTGCTCGCAGCAGGGTGGTCCGTGGTCGCTGTCGACCGCGAACCGGTCGTCGGGATCGACGCGGCGACAGAAGATCGCGTGCTTGCCGTCCAGTGCGACCTGGCGGATCCCTCCATGCCGTCGGAGGTGGTCGCAAAGGCCGTCGGGCATTTCGGCGGTCTCGGGCTCCTCGTCAACAATGCCGGGATCTCCGGCGCGAAATCCGTGGCCGAGACGGACGACGGCAACCTGGCGCAAATCATGGACGTCAACTTCACCGCCGCCTTCCGGTTAACGCGCGAGGCCCTGCGGGTCATGCAGCCGGGATCGATCATCGTGCAGGTGGCTTCTGTCCTGTGCATCAGGGCCACGCCCGGCACGTCGGCATACACCGCCAGCAAGGCTGCGCTGGCCGGACTGACCCGGCAGGTGGCGGCGGAGTATGGCCCGCGCGGCATCCGGTGCAACGCGGTCGCCCCCGGATTGATTGAAACCGATCTGACCGCCGAAAAACTGAAGTCGGATGCCGGCCACAGGCGCATCTGGAAGGATGGAACCCCGTGGCCCCGCCTCGGCCGGCCCGACGATGTCGCGGCGGCCATCGCGTTCCTGGCATCCGCGGACGCGGGCTTCATCAATGGACACATCCTGGTGGTTGACGGGGGCTGGAGCGCGGGAGCGACGGCCGCTTAGTATCCGCTGTGCTTTCTTTGGGAGAATTTGCCTTGGACAGGAACAAAAGGTTGGACGGTCGGCTGATCGTCATCACAGGTGCGGCCGGCGGGATTGGCGCGGAGGTCGCCAGGCAGGCGTGCCAAGAAGGTGCCAGGATCATCGTCAGCGACGTGCGCGAGAGCGACGGCCAAGCCCTTGCGTCCGAACTGGGCTCCAGGGCACGATTTGTGCGCCATGACGTGACCAGCGAGGATGAATGGAGCAGCCTCGCCGAAACCTGCATTGCCGAGGGTGGGGTGCACGGCTTGGTCAACAATGCCGGCATCTACGATCCGCGTCTCATCGAAGACACCGACGCAGCATTCTTCGACCGCAACATGCGCATCAACCAGCTCGGCACCTTCCTGGGAATACGCTTCGTTCAGAAGGCCGCCGCGCCCGCCGGCGCATCGATCGTCAATGCGTCTTCCCTGGCGGGCCTGCGTGGCACCAAGGGCATCGCCTACACGGCGACCAAGTGGGCCGTTCGCGGCATGACCAAGACGGCGGCGGTCGAGCTTGCGCCGCGCAACATCAGGGCCAACTCCATTCATCCGGCCTTCATCGACACGCCGATGCTCGCAGCGATGTCGCGCGAACATTTCGAGGCTCGCGCCAAGAGCATTCCGCTGGGCCGCGCTGGCACAGCCGACGATGTCGCAAGTCTTGTGCTTTTTCTTCTCTCCGATGAAAGCGCCTTCATCACCGGCGCCGAGGTGGCTATCGACGGGGGGCTGTCGGCCTGACCGGGATCAAGCCCAGCGGCGGCCGTAGGTCATCCCCGCCTGGAGCAATTCCAGGAAAAGTTTGGAACGGTTTTTCGTCCGGAATCGCGTCAAAACAAGGAGATAGAGCAATCCGCCGTTTCCGTTGATCGGTGAATTGCTCTAGCCGATCGAGCTCGCCTTCGCACCGTCATTCGCGTCGAGCCTTTCCGTTCTGTGTATTTCCGCCCTGCCCGCCAATTCGTTGAGCATGAATGGCATGATGCCGCCGCTGCGTACGTAATCGAGTTCGGCCAGCGTATCGATACGAAGCAGAAGGGGCACCTCCATGCGCTCGCCGCCGACACGCCGGATGATCAGGGTGAGCGGCTGCCTCAGACCGACATCGTCGGTGAGGCCAACTATATCGAAGCTCTCGGAGCCGGTGAGCGCAAGGTCGGCAAGGCGGATGCCATCCGCCAACTGGCAGGGCAGCACCCCCATCCCCACCAGATTGCTGCGGTGGATTCGTTCGAACCCTTCGGCAATCACGGCGGCCACGCCGAGCAGCCTGGTAACCTTTGCCGCCCAGTCTCGCGCGCTACCGGTACCATACTCCTGCCCGGCGAAGACAAGGAGGGGAACATTCTCCTCACGGTAGCGGAGCGCGGCCTCGTAGATGGTCGTCTGGACACCGTCCGGCTGGTGAACCGTCATGCCGCCTTCGACGCCCGGAACCATGAGATTGCGCAGACGCTGGTTTGAGAAACCACCTCGAATCATCACTTCGTGGTTCATGCGGCGCGCGCCGAAATTGTTGAAATCGGCCGACGATACCTGCAGGTCGCCGAGATAGGCAGCCGCCGGCGTCCGCAGGCGGATGCTTCCTATCGGACTTATGTGATCGGTCGTGACCGAGTCGCCCAATATGGCCAAGGCTCGCGCTCCTCGGACCGGCGCCAGTGACGAAACGGCAAACGCCTCATCCAGGAAAGGCGGCTCCTTCAGATAGGTGGAGCTTGCGTCCCAAGGATAGAGTTCGCCTTCGACCTGGGGGATCGCTCGCCAGTCGGGGTCCTCGCCGGCAAAGTCGTGCGAGTACTCCTCACGGTAGAATTCCGGGTTGGACGCAAGTGCGTGCGCCCGTGCCAGTTCCGCGGAGGTGGGCCATATATCTTTCAGGTAGACCGGCTTGCCGCGCGTATCGAAGCCCAGGGGCTCGTTGGCAAAATCGATGTCCACTCGCCCGGCTAGCGCAAACGCCACGACAAGAGGCGGGCTTGCCAGGAACGCGGCACGCACGGACGGATGGATCCGCGCCTCGAAATTGCGGTTTCCCGACAGGACCGCGCAAGCGACAAGGTCGCTCTCGGCGATCTCGCTCTCGATCGCGGGTTCAATAGGACCCGAGGCCCCGACGCATGTCGCGCAGCTGTAACCGGCGACAGAGAAGCCTAGCGCATCGAGCGACGGCTGCAGTTCGGCTGCCTCCAGATACCGGCTGACGACCTTCGAGCCCGGGGTGAGCGAAGTCTTCACCCAGGATCTTGATGTCAAACCCCGCTCGACCGCCTTCCTCGCCAGAAGGCCCGCCGCCAGCATGACGCCCGGATTGGAGGTGTTCGTGCAGGATGTGATGGCCGCAATGACGACGTCGCCATCGCGAAGCCGGCGAGGTTCGGCTGCGGGGCTGGCCGCCGTCGTGCCGCCGGCCGCCTTGCCATAGCCGCCGTCGCTCACGGAAGCCGTGAGCGTCTCCGCAAACTGCACCTTGAGATTTTCCAGAGGAATCCTGTCCTGGGGCCGTTTCGGACCGGCGACGCTCGTCTCCACCGCCGAAAGGTCGAGTTCGATCGTCCGCGAATAGTCCAGGTCGCCGAGGCGCGGCGCGCCGAACAGGCCTTGCGCCCGGTAGATGGCCTCGGTCTGCCGGACCCGCTCCTCGGACCGGCCCGTCTGGCGAAGATAGGCGCAGGTTTGTTCGTCGACGGGGAAATAGCCGATGGTCGCGCCATATTCGACGGCCATGTTTGCCACCGTCGCCCTATCGGGAACGCCGAGGCTGGCAAGGCCCGCGCCAAAGAATTCCACGAAGGCCCCGACCACCTTGGCCTTGCGGAGCATCTCCGTGACGTGAAGCACGAGGTCGGTCGCGGTGACGCCGGGACGCATCGCGCCGGTGACGTGAACACCGACCACGTCGGGCGTCGCAAGGAAAATGGGCTGGCCCAGCATCGCGGCCTGCACCTCGATCCCGCCGACGCCCCAGCCAACCGTGCCGAGGCCCGCGATCATGCAAGTGTGGGAGTCGGAACCCACGAGTGTATCGGGAAAGCAGACGCCGTCCTTGACCAGGTAGCCTGGCGCCAGCAATTCGAGGTTCAGCTGGTGCAGGATCCCCGACCCCGGCGGGAACAGCCTGATGCCGCCATAGGCCTGTATTGCCCACTTCACGAACCGGTAGCGTTCCGCGTTTCGGCTGATGTCGAGGGCGGTGTTGAGCCGCAATGCATCGGGCCGTGCATGATAATCCACGGTAAGCGTGTGATCCAGCGCCATATCGACCGGCACCTGCGGACGTATGGCGTCCGGCGGGAGGCCGCGTTCCGCCATCGCGCCGCGTATCGCCGTGAGATCACCGAGCACCGGGATTCCCGCCGCGCAATTGAGCACGACCCTGCCGATCGTGAATGGGATTTCTTCCGTGCGCTTGCCGTTGGGCAGCCAGCGGGCGAGCCCCATGACATGCTGTGGCAGGACCTTTCTGCCATCACAGTTGCGCAGCACCGATTCCAATACGACACGAAGTGAAACAGGCAGCCGCGACACCGACCCGCCGACCATTTCGGCAAGCGCCGGCAGCGAGAAATAGTCGAGCCTCTGGCCCTCGCCCATGTCGATCTGGCGTCTGGTCGACCGATGCAGCGCTTCGGTCTCTTCCATCGTGTTCATGCGGGCTTTCCGATGAGTTGGCGAACAGAGGCAAGGCTCTCCAGGCTATTCACGCGCTCGGTCAGCGCGGTGGCCTGCTCGTCGGACAATTTGTCTTTCGTCAGCAGCCGGAACTTCTGCCGGCTTTCCTCCTGTGTCGACGGGTCCTCGGGTGTGCCGCGGCAATCCAGGACCATCCCCTCGACGCCGACGGCGCCCCTGACCAGCGAGACGCTTGCGCCGTATTTGAGGGGATAAACCGCTTCGATGCGCGGATCGACAAACACCTCGACGCGCCTTGCCAGGGCGCGTATCGATTCGCGGTTTACGGCCTCCACGGAGTAGCCCGCAGGATCGCGCGGGTCACCGGTGAGGGCGAGCGCGGCGCAATAGGGGATGCTGTACTGTGCGCCCATCGTATCGACGGGTGCGGGCTCGCTGTTGTTCTGGACTGCATATCGGCTGACGCCGACGCGAACGGACTTCACATCGCGGGGGTCCAGTGGTTCCGGTCCGCGCAGGTCGAGCAGCAGTTGGACAGCCGACTGGATCCACCCGCAGATCGGAAACACCTTGAACCATGTCTTCTCGATGGCCCAGTCCGATCCAAGGTCCCGGCTGAGCCTCTCGGGCGCGGCGGTCGCGCCGCCGAACACCTCGACCAGGCCGAAGCGGCTGTCCAGGGCTTCCGGCGGTCCCAGGAAGCCTCTCCCGGCGAGTTGGCTCGTCCGTACGCCCGCCTCGGCGGCGCGCCCCAGATGAAGGCGCTTGACCATGCCGCCCCCCTTTCCCACCGCGAAGCTCTTTATGCCGGCGGCTGCCGAGCAGCTCAGGCCGATCGACGATCGCAGCTGTTCCGGCGACAGGCCCATGACGATGCCCGTGGCTGCGGCACAGGCAGGCGGCGCTGCCAGGCTGGTCACATGGAACCCCTTGCGCGAAGGCTCAGCGCCCAGCGCAAGCCCAACACGGTGCATGACCTCGTAGCCGGCGACGATCGCCTCGATCAGGCGCGCGCCACTCGCGTCGACGGCCTCGGCCGCGGCCAGCGCCGCGGGAATGACAGCCGCGCCTGGATGCACGACGGATTCGGCGATGAGATCGTCGAGTTCGAACCCGTGGATCGCGGTGCCGTTGCACATCGCGGCGGCCGGGGCGGCGAGGTGTTCGGGCCGGCCGATCAGCGAGCTGACGCCGCTGGACCCCTCCGAGAGCATTTCTTCGGCAAGGATGCGCGACCAAGGCTGTGCGGAACCGAAATTGCCGCACGCCAGCGCCTCGAGCAGACAGATGCGCGCCTTCTCGACGACGGCTTCCGGCAAGCGCGCAAGCGAAATGTCGCTCACAAAGTCAATGAGTTCGTGGGCGTGATTTTGTCGGGTCATCTGTCTGGCAGCCATTCAATCAGCGTCCACGCCGAGGATGCCGGACGAACATCCCCTGTGTGGGTAACAGGTGAAGCCGCCCGGCCCCCGCCTCGGGAGAGGATCAATAATACGCTCGCTCCGCTCCGAGCAGGTTCTCGCGGAATCGGTCCTTCAGATGGGCGCCGTCACGCACCCGGATAGACATCGGATAGCGTTGCGTATCGACCTTGATGGCCACGAAAAAGGGGCCTTCCTCGTTGAACAGCCTGGGCACGATGGACGTCAGTTCCCCTTCGGTGCGCACGGTCTCCGTCGAGGCAAAGCCGCAGGCTTTCGCCACCGCAGCGAGGTCCACCCCGCGACCGGTATGGGTCGCCTGCATTCCAGTCTCGCTGTAATGTTCGTTGTCGATGACGGCAATGGCGAGGTTTCGGGGGCGCTGCGCGCCGATCGTCGCCAGGGCGCCGATGCCCATGAGCATCTCTCCGTCCCCCGTCATCACCAGAATGCGCCGGTGCGGCTGGGCGATGGCGAGGCCCAGACCCATCATCGCGGCCGCGCCCATGCTGCCCCAGAGGCAGAAGGTGTTTGGATGATCGACCGTGCCCGCGTCATATGTCGTCGATCCGAGCCCGGTAACCATAAGGGCGTCGCCGCGCTGCGCAACGATCGTCCTCATCACGTCGCGCCGGTCGAGTGTAGCGCTCGATTGTCCATTCATGGTCATTTGCTCCAGTCCTTGAAGCCGAGAAGGCGCTGGCTCAGCAGCACGGCCACCTGGCAGTTCGACGAGAAGGCGAGTTGCGCTCCGGCATAGACGATGTCGCCAACCTCGTGCGCGAACGTGGCGCGCTGCACGTAGACGCCAACGTCCTGCAACACCCGTTCGGTGTTCTGCCCCATCGGCAACTGCCAGGGATTGAATTCGCCCCACTCGCCCCGCATCGTCACGATCATCAGCAGCGGCATGCGGCAATGAATCGGCAAGCTCAGCATGTTGATGCAGTTGCCGACACCGGAAGACTGCATCAACAGGGCGCCACGATCTCCCCCGAGCCAAGACCCACCAAGCATGGCCACGCCTTCTTCCTCGGTTGTCAGGGAAACCGTGGTCATGTCGCCATCGCCTTGGCAACTCAAGATCAGCTCCTTGTGGCCCGCGTCCGGCACGAAGGCCACCTGCTTCACATCCGCGCGCTTCAGCGCTTCGTATATGTCTCCCGGCCACTGCCGAGGGCTGGATTCTTGTGTCACATTCACTCCCTTAGTCTATGCTGGCAGCGTGCCGCGCTACGGAAAGCTATGAATAGCGAGGCGGTCACCGACAACACCGTATTTCCGCTACTAGTATTCGGGACGGTCATAGTCCGTGAGGACATTGCGCCGGTTCCTCTCCGGTCCGCCACGCAATCGGGAGATGCACCGGCGTGGCCTGATCGATGGCATGGCAGCCAGTTTGCATTCTCGAAAATGCGGCGCTACGCGACCTGCCCCTCGGGGCGGCCGGACCCGTCGTTCAGGACGAAGCGGGCGAATTCCGTGTGGTCGGCATGCTGGCCGGTCCAGGATTGCGCGGCCTGCCAGAGATCGAGGCAGGAGTGACCAAGCCTTGCCTCGACGCCGCATGCGTCGGCGACGTCCATCGCCAGCTTCAGATCCTTGACCATCAGATCGAGCGAAAAACCGGAATTGTAGGCGCTGTTGAGAACATACTGCTTGAACTTGTTCTCGGTGCTGTTGTTGCGTCCGGTCGATGCGTTGAACACGTCGATCAGCGTCTCCTCCTCGACGCCAAACCGCCTCGCCACCAGCAACGCCTCGGCGGCGGCGGCCAGTCCGGCGGCGGAAACATAGTTGTTGAGGACCTTGACCGCGTGTCCCGATCCCAGAGGACCGACATGAAAGCGCTTGCCCATCGCCGCCAGGATGGGATCGATGTCACCAGCGACCTCTTGCGACCCGCCGACCATGATCGCCAACGTCCCAGCCACCGCGCCCTTGACGCCGCCCGAAACAGGTGCGTCCAGCATGTCGATGCCCTCAGCGGCGAGTTCGACGCCCAGCTCGCGCGTCCCGGTCGGCGCCGAGGAACTCATGTCGATGATGACGCCGCCATGCGGGAGGCCAGGCAGCAGGCTGTCGCCACCCTCGCCGAGCACCACCTTGCGGACGATCTTCCCGTCGGGCAGCATCAGGATCACGACGCTGGAACTCGCGGCGAGTTCGGCAAGCGAGGGCGCGCATTGACATCCACAGAGGGAGGCGAGGGCCGCGGCCCTGTCCTTGTCGGTGTCATGAAGCATGACGCGCCAGCCGGCCTTGACGAGATTGACAACCATGGGCTGTCCCATATTGCCGACACCGACAAATCCGACGGTGGTGTTGCTGCTGGTCCTCATCTTCGCCCTCATCCGTTGATTGCCGTAAGCCCCAATGGATGGACACGGCGTTTTCGCTGGCCACGCACGCCGCCCCTTGTCGGCGTGCCGTGAAACTCCTCGGCAGGCATCGGCGCGTGGTCGCCGCGGCTGCCGGCACTGCGCCATTGCAAGGTCGTCGCGAGTTGCTGCGACGCCTTTGGCTTGGTCCTTCAACTTCCCAGATAGGCCTTCGCTATGGCTGGATCGTCCGCCATCTCGGCAGTCGTGCCATGCTTCACGATGGAGCCCGTCTCGATGACGTAGCAGCGGTGGCCATATTTCAGCGCAAGTCCGACATTTTGCTCCACGACCAGCATCGAAACGCCGCTCTTGTTGATGCCGCTGATGATCTCGAACAGATCCTGCGTGATCAGCGGCGCCAGCCCAAGCGAGGGTTCGTCCAGCATCAACAGCCTGGGTTTGGCCATCAATCCCCTCCCAACCGCCAGCATCTGCTGCTCCCCGCCCGACAGCGACCAGCCATAGGACCCGATGCGCGCCTGCAGGCGCGGGAAATACTCAAGCGTCTCCTCGATTCCCTGCCTGATGCTTGCCCCGGAGCGACCGACCGCATGCCCGCCAACCTGCAGGTTTTCCAGCACGGTCATGGACGGGAAGATGCGCCGCCCTTCCGGCACGTGGACAATGCCCAGGCGCACGACATCCTCGGGCTGGCGCCCATCGATGCGGCTTCCCTCGAAGGAGATCGCGCCCTGCCGGCGAACCACGCCGGAAATGGCCCGCAACAGCGTGCTCTTACCCGCTCCGTTCGCCCCGACCAGCACGACGATTTCGCCAGCGTTCACCTGCAGCGACACATCGTGCAGGGACTGCATGGGACCGTAAAATGCCGATACGGCGTCAAGCTCCAGCATCGGGATCATTTCGAACTTCCAGCGCCCAGATACGCCTTGATCACATCCGGATCCGATTGCACGTTCGCCGTCGAGCCCGTGACGATGAGTTTCCCGAAATTGACGGCCGATACGGTTCGCGACACGGACATGAGCAACCGCATGTCGTGCTCCACCAGGAGAACGGTGGACCCGAACACGTCGCACATGCGCGTCAGCAGGTGGCCGAGATTCTTCTTCTCGCTGCTGTTGAGTCCCGCGGCTGGCTCGTCGAGAAGCATCAGCTTGGCGCCGCTGGCAAGCACGCGCGCGATTTCGACAAGACGCTGGTGGCCGTAGGGCAGATTGCGGTGGAATTCGTCGGCGAACGTTTCAATCCCCATGAAGCGCAGGGCCTCTCTTGCCCGGTCCGTGGTTTCCTTGACCTCGCGACGGACCAGCGGGCTGTTGAGGACGATGCCCATCAGCGAGCCATGCTGCTGGGTCACCCGGCCCATCATGACGTTCTGCAGCACTGTCAGCGTCGGGAACAGGCGGATATTCTGGAATGTCCTGCCGACGCCCACCCGCGCCCTCTGGTTGGGTTTCAGTCCGGTAATCTCGGCGCCGCTTAGGGCGATCGACCCTTCGGTCGGTCGATAGATGCCGCTTATCAGGTTGAGCACCGTCGATTTTCCCGAGCCGTTCGGCCCGATCAGACCATGCACGCCGCCGCTTTCGACGTCGATCGTGAGCGACTCGACCGCCGTGAGGCCACCGAACCGCTTGGTCAGGTTCTTGATCGCCAGCAGGGTCATGGGCGGGCGGCCTCCACGGGCTCGATGACGGCGGTTCGGGGCGCCAGGAGCTTGCGAAAGAAAGAAATCTGCTCCAGCCGGCCCACGATCCCATAAGGCGCGAGCCACAATGTCAGCAGCAGAAGGACGCCGTAGAATGTCGGGTACCAGTCCTGCAGGCTGCGCAGCGCCTCCGGCAGGAAGGTCAGGAGCAAGGCGCCTATGATCACGCCCACGATCGATCGCTTGCCCCCGATCACCACCATGGCGAGCACCAGTACGGTGATGTCGAAGGTGAAATAGTCGGGACTGATAAAGCCGACAAAATGGGCGGAGAGCGCACCGCCATAGCCGGCCAGCGCGGCGGAGATCACGAAGGCCAGGATCTTTGTGTAGGTTAGATCGATGCCGACGACGCTTGCCGCGAGCTCGTCGTCACGCACGGCCTCGAAGCTGTGCCCGACACGGCTTCGCCGCAGGCGATCGAGCGCGAACACGACGACAGCGATGGATAGCAGGCAGATGAGGAGGTAGACCGTTCGATTGCCGGGATTGATGGTCACGCCGAACCATTCGACGGGGGACGGCATGGCCACCGCCAATCCCGTAAGACCGCCTGTCAGACCTTCGAAATTGATCAGCATCTGGCGCAGAACCTCGCCGAAGGCGATGGTCACGAGCACGAGATAGTGGCTCTTCAGCCGCAGGGTCGGGATTCCCAGCAGCGCGCCGGCAAGAGCGGCGGCCGCCGTTCCCGCAAGGACGGAGGCGGGGATTGGCCAGCCATAAGTGGATGAAAGGATCCCGCTGGTGTAGGCGCCGATGGCCATGAAGGCCGCATGGGCGAGCGACAGGATCCCGGTCAGGCCAAAAATGACGTAGAAGCCGAGGCACAACAGGATGTTGATGGACGCGAAGATCAGGATGGAGCCGGTGTAGGCCGACAGGCCGAGCAGGTTCACCAGTCCGCAGATCAGGAATGCCAGGGCGACGAGCTGCAGCAGCCTCATGCCTTGTCTCCGACCCGCTCGGCGAACATGCCGCTTGGGCGCACGATGAGGAACAGCATCAGGACGCCGAACGCGACGGGGTCCTTGAAGGATGCCGTAAAGAAATGCGTCGCAAAGATCTCGACCAGGCCGACCAGGATGCCGCCGAGCAAAGCGCCGGGAATGCTGCCCCATCCGCCGATGATGGTCGCGATGAACGCCTTGAGTCCGGCCATGAAACCGACGTTGAGGTCGACAAGGAAGAGCGGAGCCACCACAACGCCGGCGACGCCGCCAATGGTCAGCGACATGGCGAACGCCATGGTGGCGATGCTCCCCACCTTGACGCCAAGCAGCCGGGCCGTGTCACGGTCCTGCGCCGTGGCCCGCATCAGCCGGCCCAGACCCGTCCTGTAGAGGAAATAGTACAGGGTGCCGACCAGAAGCACGGTCATCGCCAGGATCAGCAGATGCTGCGGATTGATGATCACGCCGTCGACTTCGAAGATCTTCTGCTGGAACGGCTCGTAGTAAGACCTGGCCTCGGGACCCCATATGTGCTGGGCGACATTGCGAATGATGAGCGCTGCGGCGAGTGTTCCAATGAGGTGCGTGGCGAAATCGCCGCCACGCAGCGGCTGGTAGATGATCTTGTCGAAGACAATCCCCAGAACGGCGAACACCATGACTGTGCAGATGAGCACCGCCCAATAGGGCATTCCCAGCGTCACGCCGAAGGTCAGCCCGACAAATCCGCCGAGCATCAGGAACTCGCCTTGGGCGAAGTTCACCACGTTGACCGCGTTGATGATCAGGACGAAGCCCAGGGCCACCAGTCCGTAGATCGCCCCGATGGCCAGACCTTGGACAACGAGCTGCAGATAAATGGGATCCATGGTCACTTTTCACGATTCGATGGCATCGGGATAGCGGAAGGGCCAGGGCCCCTCCGCCGACAAACCATATGCTACTTGGCGTTCACAGGCTTCATTACGCCGTTGGTCCACTCGACCACGGTGCCGCCATGAAGGCCGTCGCCTTTTTCATCGAATGAGTAGGTTCCCACGATGCCCTTGTACTCCTTCGTGGCGAGGATCGCGTCGCGAATCTTGCCATGGTCGAGATCGCCCACGCTGGCGATCGCCTTCATCGCGATCATGGCTCCATCGTAGTTTTCCGCGGAGGTGTAGGAGACGACGGCGCTGGCATTGCTGGCCTTGAGGCGCTTGGCCCAATCATCCGATTCGGGCGTCAGTCCGGGAACCCAGGGGGCGACCGTGACGACTCCTTCGCCACCGGCCTTGGCAAGCTGATAATACTCGTCCACTGCGCAGGAATTGCTGCAAATGACCTTGGTGGTAGGCAGGAACTGGCGCAGCTGATTGGTGATCAGCCCCGCATCGGCCGGCAGCGAACTCCAGACCACAATTGCATCGGGGCTGGCTGATTTCAGTCTGAGCAGCTGCGCGCTGAAATCCTTGTCGCCGAAATTGAACGTTTCGACCGCGTCGAATTTGAAGCCGGCCTTCTTGAATGCTTCGTAACCGGTCTTGCCCCACTCATCATTGGCATAGAGGATGGCGGCTTTCTTGGGCGCGATCTCCTTGGACGCGTAGTCGATCAGCGACTGGATCATCGTGTCGATGCGCGGCGCGGCCCGGAAAATCCAGCCGCCCCCGGTTTCCGGCTCCGTGACCTTGGCTCCTTGCGCGGTGGTGAAAACCGGGATTTCGCTCCGCTTTATGTTGGGAGCCAATGTAAGCATGAAAGTCGTGAGCGTCGGTCCGACGATGACAGCCGGCTCCATCGAAACCAGTTTGTTGAAGGCGTTGACCGATCCGCCGGGCTGCGTTCTATCGTCTTCGATGAGCAGCTTGAATTTTGTACCGTTTATGCCGCCAGAGGCGTTTACCTCGTCGACCGCGAGCTTGACCCCGGCGGCAATCTGCTGCCCCGTGGCCGCGCCGGTGCCCGTCATCGCGGTTGCCACCCCAATAATGGCTTCCTTGTCCTCTGCAAGCGCGACGTGGGTCGCATTCGTTAGAAATACGCTCGCGCTCAGTGCCAATATCATTCGACGATTTATCATGCATTCCTCCCAAGAATGTTTTCTTTTAGGCAACTCGGACGCGCCGATGTCTTGCAACCCCCGAGCTTTGGCCTTGGCGATTCATCGGTGTGATCATTTGCCGACTTCGACGAGACTTGGTAGCTTGCCTCGGCCTAATTCATGAATGACTTTCTTTGACTGGTAGAATTCCCCGTCGGCATAGTGCGAACCACACGGCACGCCTTGCCACCATATCCCGCACCACCATCGAATGGGCCATCTGTCGTGACGAAACCACCGGTCATCGACGATCCTTGTACGGCACGCTGTCGTCATAGGGCGGATTTACCTCGCCGAATGGTGAGATCGAAGGCTCATAGCCGTAAGTCGTTACACGACTGCGCTCGAAGTATACTGTGAATCTGCGCCTGATCCGCCACCCGCTCGCAGTCCGCTTGTAGGCCACGTCATAATATCCTTGCGCTTCCGTCTTTTGGACCAGGGGGACCCGGCCGGTCTCGAAACCCCTGAACGTAAAATTGACCCGGGATAAGGCGCTGTCTCCATCTATCGATATTTCTGGAACCCCAAGCTGGTGAATGCAGCTCAACGGGTTGCTGTTGCAGAAATCCGTAAGGGCCTGCTTGCCCTGAACGAAATTCAACTCACCCATGCCCTCGAGTTGGCGTCCTTGGTAAATGCCGTCATCAGTAAACAGCGCCGCCCACTCAGCCCCGCGAACTCCGTCGTAAGCCGTGCTGTAGGCACCCTCGATCTGGAGAATAGCCAGCCTGTCTTCCACCTCCTGAAGGCGACGCGTGATTTCCGCCAGCAAGTTTGCCTCCTCGGTTCCCACGACATCCTCCCAGCTTGCGGTATGGCGGCTCGTCCATGGTTGGCTGACTGCGACCGTCTCTCTGTCAGGTCCCATCACGATGAATCTTGAATATGGCAAGGGCCGCTTCAGCTGAGCATTGTCCCCGTTCTCGTGCGAAAATCCAGAGTTCAACCCATTGTTGCCGGTGCAATATGGTCATGCTGCTATTCCCTGAATACGACCCAGGGAACACCGTGCTTCCCGGAAAATGGCAACGCATAACTATCGATTATGCACTGCCAACCAGAAGTTCCTGTTGTCCCCTGCAAGGGGACCTAACCTGGCTCGGCCAAATGGCGGCGTGTCAGCCGCGTGGGCTTGAACGATAGGCGATAATGGGACGCTTGGACGGTAAGGTCGGAATCATTACGGGCGCGGCTGGCGGCATAGGATCGGCGGCCGCCCGGCGTTTTGTCGAAGAAGGAGCCGAAGTTCTCCTCGTCGATCGCGACGAGGAAGGGCTTGCCCGGATCGCAAGAGATCTGGATCCAGCACGAGCGGCTTGTTTCGTAGCCGACGTCACCGATGAGGCCGATGTGAAGGCGTTCGTTTCAGACGCTGTCGCCCGCTTCGGTCGCGTGGATGTTGCTCTTCTGAATGCTGGCATCGAGGGTCACCTCGGACGCATATCAGAGCTCCCGGTCACGGTCTTCGACCAGGTCATGGCGGTGAATGTGCGAAGTGTCTGGCTGGGATTGGCGGCTCTCCTGCCGGCCATGCGAGCCAATGGCGGCAGCATTGTCATCACGTCATCCGTCGCAGGCTTGAAGGGATCCGCTCGACTGGCCGCTTACAGCGCCAGCAAACACGCGGTGCTAGGCTTGATGCGGTCCGCCGCATTGGAAGGCGCGCCAGACGGGATCCGCGTCAATGCAATCAATCCCGCGCAGACACGGACAAGGATGATGGAATCGATCGATGAATACCTCGACAATGAGGGAAGACAAGTCGATCGGATGGTTCGCATCCCGCTTGGACGGTACGCCGATCCCTCTGAAATTGCGTCCCTGATGCTGTTCCTCGTGAGCGACGAGAGCCGTTTCTGCACGGGTGCAACTTATCTGGTTGACGGTGGCACCACGAGTTGACGATGGTTCGTTCGCCTACTGCTACCGCGTCCCGACTTTGAACACGCCCCGATACAGCAAAGCCCGGACCGCGTAGCGACTAACCCCTTCCTGGTCGAGCGCGTCGACCCAATTCAGCCAAAGGGACCGGGCCTGCTGCCTGGGACCCTACGGTCAGGGCCGGTTCGTCAACTGGCCAATTTCCCCCGCCCGGGCCGCGACGAAACCTCACCTTTCGAATTCGTGGCGGCACTGCCATTGTGCGGCGCGGAAAATCTTTCTAGACAGGCGGCGCATCAAAGCCCGGCGTCCGGCTGGATCGACGGTACCCGCCTTGGGTCCGCGTTTGTGCCGTTGACCGAACCACGGCGCGCTTTGGGCGACATGCGTGAGGAGTGCCTATGCTTCGCGGACTGTATGACTGGACCCTGTCGCTGTCGGCGCGCAAATCCGCCGAATGGTGGCTGGCCTTCATCGCATTCGTCGAAAGCTCCGTCTTCCTGGTGCCGGCCGACGTGCTCTATCTGCCGATGGCCCTGTCGCGGCCCGATCGCGCCTATCGCTATGCGCTGGTCGCCACCGTGGCTTCGGTGCTGGGCGGCATCGCCGGCTGGTTCATCGGCCACTACGCTTATGATGCCGTGGCGCGGCCGATCCTGCAATTCTATGGCAAGTATGACGAGTTCGAGCAGTTGCGGACCTCGGCCGGAGTAGGCATCGAGCTGATCGTCCTGATGCTGATCACATCGGGCGCCGCGCATCTGCCGCCGATCAAGGTGGTGACCATCCTGTCAGGCGCGCTTGGCGTCAATCTGCTGCTGTTCATCGTGCTGGCCATCGTGGCGCGCGGCGGCCGTTTCCTGCTGCTGGCCTGGCTGCTGCGCCGCTATGGCGAACCGATCCGCGAGTTCGTCGAAAGGCGCCTTGGCCTGATCGCGGGCGCCGCCGCGGCTGCCCTGATTTTGCTCTATATCCTCGTCAAATACGCGCTCTAGTCCACCGCCCCAGGCGCCCTCCAGGGGGTGGGGCAGCGGGCCGGCGACGGTTCAACAAGCGGAAGACCAATGACAGCGACCATGAATGCCGACACCGGACGCCAGCGGACGCGCACAGCCCTGTTTCTGGCGGTCGCTATGGCCGCCACCGTCGGGTCCGCGCTCGCCTTCCAGTACATTGGCGGCTACATCCCCTGCCACCTCTGCCTGATCCAGCGCACGCCCTACTATGTCGGCGTACCGCTGATGGTGCTGGCGGTGATCGCCTCGACGCTGCGTGCCCCGTCGTGGCTGACGCGCGGCCTGCTGGCCCTCGGCGGCCTGCTGATGCTCTACGGCCTCTATCTCGGCGTCTACCACTCCGGCGTCGAATGGCAGTGGTGGGCGGGCCCGACCGACTGCACGGCGGGCGCCGGTCCTGTCGACACCGGCGGCAAGGGCGTGCTCGACGCGCTCGACAAATACGTGCCGCCCTCCTGCGACAAGGCCGCCTTGCGCATCCTCGGCCTGTCGCTCGCCGGCTGGAACGCCATTGCCAGCCTGGTGCTCGCGGCCGTCGCCTTCCGCGGCGCGCTGTCGCGGGACTGATCAAGTCCGATTGAGCCTCACGGCGCGGGGTTCGGGCAAATTCGGCAGGCAGGGTCGCAGGACGGCTTCGAGTCCGAGCCAAGGTCGACCCCCACTCCGTCGAGCTTCGCTCGACACCTCTCCCCCGATCGACGGGGGAGAGGAAAGGCGCGAGCCGGCTATAGCCAGCGCTCTTCCAGCAAGCTCCTTTCCTCTCCCTCCGGAGGGGGGAGACGTGGCGCTGCGAAGCAGCGACGGAGTGGGGGAAGCCGGTCGTTAAACGCGATGGCGCTGATAAGTGAGCGCGGCTGGCTGCGTCAGGCGGCCGGCATGGCGAATTTTCGGAACTCTACGGTTCGAGTTCGACATCCCAGTAGAGATAATCCATCCAGCTCTCATGCAGATGGTTGGGCGGGAACAGACGGCCGTTATTGTGCAGGTCGTGCACTGTCGGCTGGTAGGGTTTCTGCAGCGGCCACATCTTGGCATGCGCGGGCATCATGCCGCCCTTCCTGAGGTTGCAGGGCGAACAGGCGGCGACGACATTCTCCCATGTCGTGGCGCCGCCGCGATGGCGTGGGATGACGTGGTCGAAGGTCAGATCCTCCGGCGTGCCGCAATATTGGCACTGGAAGCGGTCGCGCAGGAAGACGTTGAATCGGGTGAAGGCCGGGTGCCGCGACGGCTTCACATAGGCCTTCAGGCTGACGACGCTGGGCAGCCGCATCGAGAAGGTCGGCGAGGACACCGCGTGCTCGTATTCGGCCACGATGTTGACCCGGTCGAGGAACACCGCCTTGATGGCGTCCTGCCAGGACCAGAGCGACAGGGGGTAGTAGCTGAGCGGACGGTAATCCGCGTTCAGCACCAGTGCAGGAAGCCCATCCGGAGATACGGCGACCGTCACGTGTTGACCTCCTTGGTTCCAGACCCGAACGGCGGGGATACTGTAAGCCTGACATGACAGGGATGTGAAGCGGATTGTCGTGTCGCCGGAGCCTCAAAAACGCATGATTTTCATGCCTTTTTGAAGATTCAGGCGGGTGGCGCGGCGTCCCTGCCCCGGGTTTCGCGATAATAGGACCAGAAAAGCCGCGACGCGACACCGCGCCATGGGCTCCATGATTCGGCCAGGGCGATCAGCGTTTTCTCCGGCGGACGCGGATCGATGCCGAGCGCGTGACCGACGGCGCTCTGCAAGGCGACGTCTCGGGCGGGAAAGATATCGGGGTGGCCGGCGGCGAACAGAAGGTAGACTTGCGCCGTCCAGGGGCCGATGCCGGGCACCGCCGTCATCGCCGTGATCGCCTCCTCGGCGTCCAGCGAGCAGAGGTGATCGAGGTCGAGACCGTCGGCCACCGCCTGGGCAACCGCGATCAGCCCGCGCTGCTTCGGCCGCGACAGGCCGGCCTCGCGGAACATGTCTTCGCCGGCGGCAAGGATCGCCCCTGGCGTCAGCGGATCGACCAGTCTGCTCAGCCGGCCGAAGATTGCGTCGGCGCTGGCGCGGGACACTTGCTGCGAGACGATGATGGAGGCCAGGCTCCGGAAGCCGGGCTCGGAAAGCCGCAGCGGCACGTCGCTGGCCATGCCGCGCACCTTTTCCAGGCGCGGATCGATGACGCAGAGCGCGTCCAGCCCTCGCGCGATGTCTTCCAGTGTGGCGATGCGCCGCATGATATCCTTGTCTGCCAATGTGCGGCAAACTAGCAACCGCCAGAACCGCAGCACAACCCGATTGCCGCCCGAGACATGACGCTCCTGACATTTCGCTTCGCGCCAAGCCCCAATGGCGAACTGCATCTCGGCCACGCCTACTCGGCGCTGCTCAACCAGAAACTTGCCAAGGCCAGCGGTGGCCGTCTGCTGCTGCGCATCGAGGATATCGACACGGCGCGCTGCACGCCGCACTTCGAGGCCGCCATGCTTGCCGACCTGAAATGGCTCGGGCTCGGCTGGGAAGAACCGGTGCGCCGCCAGTCCGAGCATTTCCCCGAGTACGAGGCGGTGCTTGACCGATTGATCCGCGAGGAGCTCGTCTATCCCGCTTTCATGAGCCGGGGCGAGATTCGCGCCTTCATCGCCGACAGCGAACGGCGCGGGCGCGACTGGCCGCGCGACCCCGACGGCGTGCCGCTCTATCCCCCGGCCGACAAGGCGCTGCCGATGCAGGAACGCAGGCGACGGATCGCCGAAAACGCGCCCTTTGCCTGGCGGCTGGATGTCGGCGCGGCCATGGCGCGGCTCGGCAACGAACTCTCCTGGGCGGAATTCACCGACGAGACGCTGTCCACCACCCGCTCCGTTGAAGCCCGCCCTTTGGACTGGGGCGACGTGATCGTGGCGCGCCGCGACATCCCGACCAGCTACCACCTCGCCGTCGTCATGGATGATGCCCTGCAGGGCGTCAGCCATGTCGTGCGCGGCCAAGACTTGTTTTCCGCCACAGGCGTGCAGCGCCTGCTGCAGGAATTGCTTGACTTGCCGCCGCCCGCCTATTTCCATCATCGTCTCATTCTCGGTCCGGATGGGCGAAAGCTTTCGAAGAGCTTCGGCGACACCGGCCTTGCCGCCCTGCGCGCTGCCGGCGCTTCGCCTGATGACGTCAGGCGGATGGTCGGGCTCTGAAGTGAACAAAGCGCCGTGAAACGCGTTGGGCTCGAGGGCCTTTGAATTCCCGTGAACCATGGTTCAACGGTTTCGTTTTGCGCAGCGGGGTGAACGGGACTAGAGCATCGCCACGATCAACTCTCCCCGGCGCGGCGGTTTCCTGAAAATGCACGGCATCAAGCGGTTCATCCCCGCCATCTTCGTCGTCCTGTGGGCAACCGGCTTCATCGGCGCGCGCTACGCCATGCCATGGGTGGAACCGTTCACCTTCCTCGCCGCCCGTTTCGTGCTGGCCGCGATCCTGCTGGCGCTGCTGATGCTGGTGCTGGGCTCGAAACGGGCCACCCGCGAGGAAGCGCTGCATGCCGCTGGCGCCGGCGTCCTGATGCATGGCGTCTATCTCGGCGCCGTGTTCTGGGCCATCCATCGCGGCATGCCGGCAGGATTTTCAGCCCTCATCGTCGGCCTGCAGCCGCTGATCACGGCGGTGCTCGCCGGCAAGCTCCTTGGCGAGGCGATCTTGCCGCGCCATTGGCTCGGCCTTGGCATCGGCCTCGTCGGCATCGTCACCGTGCTATGGCCGAAGCTCGGCGCGCTCGGCGGCGGCGTGACGGCGGCGACGCTCGCCGCGTCCTTGATTTCTGTGCTCGGCATGAGCGCCGGCACCATCTGGCAGAAACGCTTCGCCTCCGGCGGCGACCTCGTCGCGGCGACCATGTGGCAATATGTCGGCGGCGCCGCGCTGATGATCCTGGCCGCGCTCGCCTTCGAGACGCATGCCGTCGTCATCAACGGCGAGCTGATCTTCGCCACGGCCTGGCTCGTCCTGGTGCTGTCGCTCGGCGCCATCTTCCTGCTGATGGTGATGATCCGCGACGG
>NZ_JBAZUD010000056.1:0-30077 GCF_041661565.1 Mesorhizobium sp. | reverse complement strand
AAGGGCAGGCACAGAAGCAAACTTCTTCGTCGCCAGCGGCGAGCCGCCCTCGTTCGTGAGGCGTATATAGTCGCCACCAATCCAAACTGTCAACTGCCATCTCGAAGTTTTTGAACTTTTTGCGACAGAAACCGTGGGGGTCCATTGTTGATAGCCGGCTGCCTCAACGGAACCGGGACCACAGGGCGGGTCGGTCACGTTGGAGCCCTATTGCCGCCGCATTGCGGTTCGACACCAGGCCTACAAGAAGAGACGCCGCGCCGGCGGCATGCGCTTTTCAAAGGCCGCTATGGAAGTCCGTAACGGCCCCGCGGAGACGGCGCATCGCCCTCCTGGGTGGAGGCGCTCTATAAGATAACTGCGCGGGGGGAATTCGCCCAAACCTGGCGCTTCGTTGACTTCATCTGCCGTGACAGGCAAATGTCAGGGCACAACAAAAGCGAAAAGCCATTCCGCCCCGGGGAAGAAGCAGCCTTTCTGGATGCCAGACACGGAAGATGTCATAGCCGAACTCGGCAATGAGCCGCCGCTGATCGCGGATGGCCGCAGCGGCCCGCCGGATCGGCGCGAGGTTTCCGCACGTTGGCTGTCAGGCACCTTTCTCACCGGCGTGACGTCCAGCGTGCTGATGGGCGTGGCCCTGTTCGCCGCCCTTGATGGGCGCCAGCAACTGGCGACCCCGCCCGAGATCGCGGAACTGATCAGCCTTGCCGGCAATGGTGATTCCGGCGAAGTGGCCAAGACAACCCGGCTGGTGGCGCCCCGCCAGATCGCCAAGGCAAAGGACCGCCGCCGCATGGAAGTGTCGATGGTGACCAAGGTCGGCGACCGCGACGTCATCCACACCATGCCTTTCGTTCAGATCAAGATGGCGCTTGCCGCCGGCCACACCACCAGCCGCTCCTATCCGCCTTTCGACCCGATGCAGGTATTCGGGGACGACGGCGACGACAGTCCGGCGCAGCCGGCGACGGCCTCGGCCGCGTCGGGCCAGATCTACGGTGCCAAGGTCGAAAGCGAGATGAGCCTGAAGACCGTCGATTTCCCGATCGAGACGGCCGCCTTCGACGAAAAGAGCGACCTCTCCGCCGACGAAGTTGAAAAGGTGGTCCGCGAAGCCGGCACCGACCTCAGCGACGGGGCGATACAGGTCGCGTCGCTCCACTATGTCGACCCGCAGCGATTCGGCGAAGCCTTTGCCGAGAGCATGGCCGGATCCTACGACGTGAAGATCGTGCCGGAGAACGTCTCGGTGGCGCCGCGCGCCACCACCGACGACCAGGCGCCGGCCTTTGCCGAGGAAATCATTCCGTTCACCAAGGATCTCGACCTCACCGAGGCCTTTGCCGATTCGGGCTACACCGGCGAAGATGCCACTGGCATGGCTGAAGCGATCGCCAAGCTGTTGAACGCGACCACGCTCAAGGCGGGAACCGTGCTGCGTGTCGGTCTCGAGGTTCACGGCGACGCCGCCAAGGTCGTGCGCACCAGCGTCTACGACAAGACCACGCATATCGTCACCATCGCGCTCGACGACCGTGGCCAGTACGTGCCCGCACAGGAGCCCGAGCCGAACCCCGAATTGCTGAGCGCATTCGATGATTCGTCGGCCCCGGTGGTGGTGCGCGGCAACCTGCCCAATATCTATGACGGGATTTACCGCTCCGCCTATTCCTACGGCATGTCCAAGCAGATGACCCAGCGGCTGATCAAACTGCTCGCGTCCGATGTCGACTTCCAGTCCCGCCTTAGTCCCACCGATCGCATCGACGTGCTGTTCTCGCAGCCTGACGGCGACGATCAGACCTCCGACAATTCCGAGCTTCTCTATGTCTCGGCGACGTTCGGCGGCACGACCCGCAATTTCTATCGCTTCCAGATGCAGGACGGTAGCACCGACTATTTCGATGAGGACGGATCGAGCGCCAAGCAGTTCCTGCTGCGCAATCCCCTGCCCGCCGGGAAATTCCGTTCCGGCTTCGGCGCTCGCAAGCATCCGATCCTCGGATATGTCCGCATGCACACCGGCGTCGACTGGGCAGCCCCCATCGGCACGCCGATCATCGCCGCCGGCAATGGCGTTATCGAAAAGGTCGGCTGGGCTGGCGGTTATGGCAAGCAGATCATCATCCGCCATGCCAATGGCTATGAGACCTCCTACAACCACCAGAGCGCTTTTGCCAAAGGCATCGAACCGGGCATGCGTGTGCGCCAGGGACAGACCATCGGCTTTCTCGGCCAGACCGGCCTCGCCACCGGACCGCATCTTCACTATGAGCTGATCGTCAACGGCACCAAGGTTGATCCGATGCGTGTCCGCTTGCCGGTCGGCAAGGTGCTCAAAGGCGATGACCTCGTCGCCTTCAAGCGCGAGCGCGAGCGCATCGATGACCTGCTAAAGCAGGAAGACAGCGATCCGCTGAAGGTGGCGAGCGCCAAGATCGACGGGTAGAGCGTTTCAGCGGTTCGAGGCAACACTCGACCACATTGCGCAACGCGATCCCGAACGGACCGCCAGATCTTGCAATGGCTTTGATCTCGCCTCAGCGACGCGGACCCTCGGCGCGCCGCGGCCAAGGCAATCGCTGACCCGAAATGGTCGTCCAGGCGATGACGGCCGAAAGCAGGCAAAGCAGCGCGGTCACCAAGGAAACGGCCGAAAAGGCGGCGTCGCCGGCTGCGAGCCTTGCCGCATCCAGTGCTGGGGCAAGTCCCGCCGGCGCCGGTTCGCCGAAGCCTGGAATACCGGGCGTCGCATCCCTCCTCAGCGCGGCTGCGTAGACCCAGGCGGCAAGCGATCCCATCGCTGCCACGGCGATCAGGCCGCCGATGCGCGAAACCGCGTTGTTTATGCCGGAGGCGGCACCCGTATCCTTGTCTTCCACCGCTGTCATGATGGCTGTCGACAAAGGTGATACGACCAGCGCCATGCCAAGACCCATCAGCGCCATCAGCGGAAATGTCCCCATCCAGAAACTATGGACCCCGGCATGGGTGAGCATGGCAAGCCCCGCAAAGGCGAAAGCCACCACCAGGCTGCCGCAGGCGATCGGAAAACGAGGCCCGATCCGGTCCGAAAGCTGTCCGACCGACCCCGACAAAAGGGCGATCGACACCGATAGCGGCAGGAAGATGAAGCCGACCTCGGCCGTGCTCAGCCCCCATCCGGCGATGAGCAGCATCGGCAGATAGAAAAGATTGGCCGACAGCGCGAAATAGAGGAAAAATGTCGCGATATTGGCGCCGGCGAAGGCCCTGTTGCGAAACAGCGACAGATCGATCATCGGCTCGCGCCGGCGGAGCTCGAAAAAGATGAAGACGACGAGCAGGACGGCGCCGGCGGCAATGCTCGGCCCGGACATGTGGCCCTCGCCGGTGGCACTCATCGAGGTCAGCCCATAGGCGAGCGCGCCGAAGGCAAGCGTGGCGAGCGCGGCGCCGCCTAGATCCAGGCTGCGCTTTTCTGCCGGCGCGTCGGCAGGGATCTTGGCTATCAGAAGATAGATCGAGATCATGCCGAGCGGCAGGTTGACGGCGAAGATCGCCCGCCAGATGCCGTCGCCGAACGCCGACAGCACGATGCCACCCAACACCGGGCCAAGCGCTGTGGTCAGCGCCGATGCCGCCGCCCAGATGCCAATGGCGCGGCCGCGTTCCTGTTTCGGATAGGCCTTGGCGATGATGGCTAGGCTGCCCGGCACCATGATCGCCGCGCCTATGCCCTGGATGGCACGAAACGCGATCAGCACCAGCGCGTTCGGCGCCAGCGCGCAGGCAAGCGAGGCAACGACGAACAGGGCGATCCCGGCGACGAAGGCTCGGCGCAGCCCGAATCGATCGCCCGCGGCGCCGCCGGCCAGGATCAGAGCCGACAGCGTCAGCGCATAGGCATTGGAAATCCACTGAGCTTCGGCCAGGCTGGCGCCCAGATTGGCGCGGATCGCAGGCATGGCGATGGCCAGGATCGAACCATCGATAAAACCGAGCGCCGAGGCCAGGATCGCCGCGATCAGGACAAACCCTCGCCGCGACCGAGGACAGAACGTACCGTCCGCCACCGGGCTGCTCAGCGGAACGGCGGCGGCTTCGCTTGGTGAATGCATGGAACAATGCTTAGACCGCATATGCGGAGGCAGCAACCGGCCACGGGTGTCGCCCTTTACGACCAGCCGTTTCCCCAGGATTTGCGCCTGCCTCCAGATGGCGGCTCTAACGCCACATCTTTCGGCTGCCGCCGGCTAGCTGATCCAGCCGGCGTCGCCCTTGGCGTTCAGCCCTACTCGACGAATTCCACCGTCACGCCCGGCGAAACAAGTTTGGCCAATTCCCGCGCGTCCCAATTGGTCAGGCGCACGCAGCCATGACTTTCGGTCTTGCCGATCTTCGACGGATCCGGTGTGCCGTGGATGCCGTAGGTTGGCTTGTCCAGTGCGATCCACACCGAGCCGACCGGACCGTTCGGCCCCGGCGGAATGGTCAGGACCTTGTCGTTCTGGCCCTGCTTGAAATTGATGTTCGGGTTGTAGGTGTAGTTAGGGTCCAGCGCGACACGCGAGACAGCGTGCGTGCCAGACGGCGACGGCGTATCGGAGGATCCGATGGTCGCCGGATAGGCAGCGACCAGCTTGCCAGAGGCGTCGTAGGCGAAGACCTCTTTCTTGTTCTTGTCGGCGATGATCCTGGCGACCGGCGTCGAGACAAGCCTGCCGAAATTCGCAACCTTCACGATCGTGCCTGGACGATTGAAATTGGCGTCAGGGTTGAGCGCCTTCAGATAGTTCTCGTCCATGTGGAACCGTTCGGCGAGCGCCTCGGTGACCGAGGTGTATCCCATGCGGTCGAGTTGAGCCTTCTGGCTGTAGTCTTCGGGGATCGAGGCAACATAGGGCCCGGCCGCATCTTCCGGCGTGATCGTATAATTGGCGAATGCGTCGCCGCCTGTTTGCGCAAGCGCCGCCTTGATGCCGGCCTCGTCGGTGGAACGCAAATTGCTGCCCGTGATCTGGTTATAGGCGGCGAGCGCCTTGTCGACATTCGAGCCGAAACGTCCATCGATGACGCCAGGCGAAGCACCGCCCCGGTCGAGCAGAACCTGCAGCGCCGCTACGTCCTGGCGTGCGCCCAGCGATAGCGATGGGTCGACGCTTGTCTTGCCGCCAGTCGGCGGCGGCAGCGCCGCCTGATCGCCCGGCGCCGCGGGCTGTACCGGCTCGATCGAAGCCTCGTTCAGCGGCTGACGCTTGATGGGACCCGGCGTCGCCGGCTGTGGCCCATCGGGGTAATTGTTGTCGTAGCCGCCCTCGTCCTGTGGCGCCGGCGGATAGGCTTCGACCGAATTCCCACTGTCGGGATCGTATTCGTCAGCTGGCGGCGCGATGGCCCCGCCGTCCTCTTCCATCCGTTTGCGGCGGAACCGCGCCATGTCGTCAGGATCGTCGAGGTAATAGCGGTCATCTTCAACAGGAGCCCGGCCCAGTTGTCGAGGCAGCGCCTCTCGGCGCAGCGCACGCCGGTCCAGCCGTGAGCCGGGCGGCTGGATGGCGATGACCTTGCCGGAATCGGCATCGACGATGACGCGATTGCCCCGGGCGTCGTAATAGATGTCCAGATTGCCGTCCTGGGCGACAAGAATGCCGCCCTCGGAGCGGACGATGCGTCGCGCATTGTCCTGCGTTGGCGCAGCGAGAGAGGCAGAAGACACAAACCCGGCGGCGAGTACCGAAAGGGTGAAGATCGTGCGCGACATGGTGGCCAAGCTCTCCGGTCCGTGATTGCCGTCGCCCGGCAGTGTTGCTGTAAGGCGAATCCCTTCGCCTGGAAACCAGTTGCCCAAACTATGGTTCCAATATGAACGGGGCATGAAGATGGCCGTTTTCCGGCGCTTCATGGAATATTAGCCAGCTTGCGGCAAGCCCGGCTCGTTGCCCGATGCGGGGCGCGTTTCGGCTGTTATGTCCGCGTTGTCCGAACCCACCGCTTGACATGACAACGCCGCGCGCCCGGAGGGACGCGCGGCGTTGGGTCAGGCCGCCGCTTCGGTGGCGACAATCGTCGGCTTCGAGCGGAAGTTCAAACGGTCGGAGCCGGCGGTCACCTTGACGCTCGAGCCGTCGAGGATGTCACCAAGCAGGATCTTCTCCGCCAGCGGGTCCTGCAGTTCCTTCTGCATCACCCGCTTGAGCGGCCGTGCGCCGTAGGCTGGGTCGTATCCCTTCGCCGCCAGCCACTCGACCGCCTCCTTGTCCAGGGACAGCGTGATCTTGCGGTCGACCAGCAGACTTTCCAGCCGCTTGAGCTGGATCTCGACGATGCGGCCCATATCCTGACGGCGCAGCCGGTGAAACAGGATCACTTCGTCGACGCGGTTGAGGAACTCCGGCCGGAACGACGCCTTGACGACATTCATCACTTCGTCGCGGACCTGGTCGACATCCTGGTCCTCGCCGAGGTTGACGAGATACTCGGCGCCGAGGTTCGACGTCATGATGATCAGCGTGTTGCGGAAATCGACGGTGCGGCCCTGGCCGTCGGTCAGACGGCCGTCATCGAGCACCTGCAGCAGCACGTTGAACACGTCCGGATGCGCCTTCTCGATTTCGTCGAACAGCACGACCTGGTAAGGCCGCCGCCGCACGGCTTCGGTCAGCGCGCCGCCTTCCTCATAGCCGACATAGCCGGGAGGGGCACCGATCAGCCTCGAGACCGAGTGCTTCTCCATGAACTCCGACATGTCGATACGCACCATGGCGCTGTCGTCGTCGAACAGGAAGCTGGCAAGCGCCTTGGTCAGTTCGGTCTTGCCGACACCCGTCGGCCCCAGGAAGATGAACGAGCCGATCGGCCGGTTCGGATCCTGCAGGCCCGCGCGCGCGCGCCGCACCGCCTTGGAAACGGCTTGCACCGCTTCGCCCTGGCCCACGACCCGCTTGCCGATCTCGTCTTCCATCCGCAGCAGCTTGTCGCGCTCGCCCTGCAGCATCTTGTCGACCGGGATGCCGGTCCAGCGCGAGACGATATGGGCAACATGGTCGGGAGTGACGACCTCTTCGACCATGCCGACCTTGCCATCCTGGGCCTCCGCATCCGTCAGCTTCTTCTCAAGTTCCGGAATCCTGCCATAGGCAAGCTCGCCGGCGCGCTGGAATTCGCCCTTGCGCTGGGCAATGGCCAAGTCGTTGCGAGCCTCGTCGAGCTGCTTCTTCAGGTCCGCGGCGAGCCCGAGCTTCTGCTTCTCGGCCTGCCATTTGGCGGTGATCTCGGTTGAGTCTTCCTCGAGGCCCGAAAGTTCTTTTTCCAGGCGAACGAGCCGATCCTTCGAGGCATGGTCCGTCTCGACCTTCAACGCCTCACGCTCGATCTTGAGCTGCATGATTCGGCGGTCGATCTCGTCCAGGGCCTCTGGCTTCGAATCGACCTGCATGCGCAGCCGCGACGCGGCTTCGTCCACCAGGTCGATCGCCTTGTCCGGCAGGAAACGATCGGCGATGTAGCGATTGGAAAGCGTCGCCGCCGCCACAAGCGCCGAATCGGAGATTCGCACCTTGTGGTGCTGCTCGTACTTCTCCTTCAGGCCGCGCAGGATCGAGACCGTGTCCTCCACCGTCGGCTCGTCGACAAAGACGGGCTGGAAGCGGCGGGCGAGGGCGGGATCCTTCTCGACATGCTTCCTGTATTCATCCAGCGTCGTCGCGCCGACGCAGTGCAGTTCGCCGCGCGCCAGAGCCGGCTTCAAGAGGTTCGATGCATCCATCGCGCCATCGGCCTTGCCGGCGCCGACCAGCGTGTGCATCTCGTCGATGAACAGGATGATGTTGCCATTGGCCGAAGTCACCTCCGAGAGCACGGCCTTCAGCCGCTCCTCGAACTCGCCGCGATATTTGGCGCCGGCAATCAAAGCGCCCATGTCGAGCGCCATCAACTGCTTGTCCTTCAGCGATTCCGGCACGTCCCCATTGACGATGCGCAGCGCCAGGCCTTCGGCGATTGCCGTCTTGCCGACGCCCGGCTCGCCTATGAGGACCGGATTGTTCTTGGTGCGGCGCGACAGGACCTGGATCGTGCGGCGGATCTCGTCGTCACGGCCGATGACCGGATCGAGCTTGCCGGCACGCGCGTCGGCGGTCAGGTCGCGCGCGTATTTCTTCAGCGCGTCATAACCCTGTTCCGCGCTCGCCGAATCGGCCGTGCGGCCCTTGCGGACATCGTTGATGACCTGGTTGAGCGCCTGCGCGGTGACGCCGGCCTTGGCCAGGATGTCGGCCGCCTTCGCCGATTTTTCCATGGCTAGCGCCTGCAGAAGCCGCTCGACGGTGACGAAGCTGTCCCCGGCCTTCTTGGCCAGTTCCTCGGCGGTCGAGAACACCTTGGCCAGAGGCTGCGTCAGGTAGAGCTGGCCGTTTCCGCCCTCCACCTTGGGCATCGCCTCAAGCGCCGTCTCGACGCCGAGCTTGACGTCTCGGACGGCGCCGCCGGCGCGCTCGATCAGCGACGCGGCAAGCCCCTCCTCGTCATCGACGAGCACTTTGAGGATATGTTCGGGAGTAAACTGCTGGTGGTTGCGCGACAGCGCCATGGTCTGCGCGGACTGGATAAAGCCGCGCACGCGCTCTGAGTATTTCTCAAGGTTCATCTTACTGTCTCCTTCCATCACCGGCCCGCTTGGCGGCACCGGATCCGATTGCGGTGACGGACCCGCCCAATCGGGCCGGATCCTGTTCAGCCGAGATATGGTGCATGGACCGTGCCGTCTCAAGACGCCTTGATGTGGGTCAACGCATAATATCCCATCGCCGCCCAAACGAAAACGGCGGGGATTTCTCCCCGCCGTTCAATGTCTTGACGTACCGTCCGATCAGTTGTCGATGTCGGCAGGTTCGGCGTTGCCGCCGTCGACAGGGGCCGCCGCCACCTCGCCCGCATTGGCACTGTCGCCAGCGACGTCGACCTGGCCGGCATTGATGCGAGGACGGCGTGGACGCTTGGGACGACGCACAGCACCGTTTTCTGCAACCGCCTCATTGAGCTCGGCCTGCGCGGCGAGTCCGGCGGGCGAAAGGTTCTCGAACAGCGGGGCCGGCTCGGCGGCCGCTGCGGATTCGGTCGGCGAAGCCGCCTCGGCCTGGCTCGGAGCGTCGTTACGCTGCTGCTGGACGCCTTGTTCGGCGGACGATGCATGGTCGCGCTGGCCATTCTGGCCATAGCCACCGTTGGGGCGGCGATCGCGATGACGCCCCCCATTGTTGTCGCGGCCATTATTGTCACGGCCAGCATTGTTGCGCCCGCTATTGTTGTCGCGACCGCCTTCCCTGTTCAGCGCCACCTCAGCCGGAACACCTTCGATCACCGGCTGCGGACCGGCGCCATGGCTGACGGGCGCCAGTGTCTCGGAGTTGGCGTTGCCGCTATTGCCATTGTCGAAGTCGTCGCGATCGTCGTCGCCGTCATCGTCGAAATCATCGCGATTCTGCTGCGCGTTCTGGATCGGCATCTGCGCTTGCGCGGCTGCGATGATGCGATTGTAGTGTTCGGCGTGCTGGAGATAGTTCTCCGCCATTACCCGGTCGCCGGAGCTATGCGCGTCACGGGCCAGAGTGGCGTATTTTTCGGCGATCTGCTGAGCCGATCCACGGATCTTCACGTCCGGGCCGTTGCTCTCGTAGTTGCGCGTCAGGGGATTCGGCCCCTTCCGGTTGTTATTGTTGTTATTGTTGTTGTTGCCACCGCCGCCGCCATTGTTGTTGCGACCGCGCATGCGCCTGTTCTGCTGTTGTGGCCTCATTAGACTCTCTTCATTTTGAAATTTTTGAAAACTCGTCACGAACGGAGGCGCTCATGCGGCCAGCCGTTTGGTTTCTTCACCGGCGTTCGCCCGCATCAATTGCGTTGGCGCCACGTGCCATCCTGTTCCGGTTGCATCACTTGCCGGACGATTCCCGCACGAAGCTTGGGCGTCGTTTGCGCAAGAAGGCAGCTATTTCCAAGGAAACCGAATCGCTAAGAGCACTGCCTGCTTCGTCTCATCCGGTTGCGGCGACCCTAGCTGCATTCCCCGGCATTGCCAAGCGCTTTTTTCGCACCGCTTCAAGGCTTTCCCCGTTGCAGGACAAGAACCCTGTCATTTCCGCCCAAATCGCGAAACGCCCCTGCGAACTCATAGCCGGCGGCATGGAATATGTCGCCAACCTCGTTGCGCTGCGTATGGCCGATCTCGACCGCTATCCTGCTTTCAGCTTCCAGAAAACTTGCCGCCTCGGCGGCGATTATCCTGTAGGGGCCAAGACCATCCGCGCCACCATCAAGCGCCCGCTTCGGGTCGAAATCGCGAACTTCGTCCTGCAGATTTCGAATGTCTTGAGTTGGTATATAGGGTGGGTTCGCGGCGATTACATGGTACCGGCCCGAAACTTTTTCGAACCAGTCCGAGCGCAGCGTGGCGAACCGCTCGGTGAAGCCCAATTGGTCGGCGTTGCGCCGCGCCGTTCCCAACGCATCCATCGATATGTCGACGCCAACTGCGGTGGCCGCAGGCACGGCACTGAGCAGCGCCAGTGCGATGGCGCCCGTCCCGGTGCCGAGGTCGAGGATGCGGCATCCGCCCTCCCGCGCCGCGACTTCCCGCACGAACGGCAGGACCGCATCGACCAGCGTTTCGGTATCCGGCCGCGGCTCCAGTGTTTCCGGCGACAGCGCCAGACGCAGGCCATAGAATTCACGATAACCCAGGATGCGATGCACCGGTTCGCCGCCGGCCCGCCTCCTCAACGCGGCGTCGATAGCCGTGACGGCGGTCGCGTCGACCTTGTGCTCCGGATCGGCGATCGCCTGTGTACGGGTCGTGCCGGAAAAATGTTCGACGATCAGCCTTGCATCGAGCGCCGGGTCATCGACCGCTGCTGCGGCAAGCCGGACCCGCGCTTCCCGCAGCAGAGCCCCCAATGTCTCGGGCGGCCGTTCAGCCATCGAGGCCTATGTCGGCGAGCAGTTTCGACTGATGATCGGCGATCAGGGCGTCGATCACTTCGTCGAGTTCGCCCATCATCACCCTGTCGAGCTTGTAGAGCGTCAGGTTGATGCGATGGTCGGTGACGCGGCCTTGCGGGAAATTATAGGTGCGGATCCGCTCCGAACGGTCACCGGAACCCACCTGCGCCTTGCGCGATTCCGAGCGTTCCTCGTCGGCCTTGCCGCGCTCAAGGTCATAGAGACGGGCCCGCAGGATCTGCATGGCCTTCGCCCGGTTCTGGTGCTGCGACTTTTCCGCTTGCACCACCATGATGCCGGTCGGCAGATGGGTGATGCGCACCGCCGAATCGGTGGTGTTGACATGCTGGCCACCAGATCCAGAGGCGCGCATCGTGTCGATGCGGATGTCCTCTGGCCTGATATCGATGTCGACCTCCTCGGCTTCCGGCAGGACGGCGACGGTGGCGGCCGAGGTGTGGATGCGCCCGCTGGCCTCGGTCGCCGGCACGCGCTGCACGCGATGCACGCCGGATTCGAATTTCAGATGGGCAAAGACGCCCTTGCCGGAAATGGTGGCGATGATTTCCTTGAAGCCCCCGGCATCCCCGTCGCTGGCCGACACCGTCTCGAAACGCCAGCCGTGTTCGGCCGCGTAGCGCTCATACATGCGAAACAGGTCGCCGGCGAAAAGCGCTGCCTCGTCGCCGCCGGTGCCGGCGCGAATTTCGAGAATGGCGTTCTTGTCGTCGGCGGCATCCCTTGGCAACAGCAGGATCTGGATATCCTTCTGCAACTGCTCGATGCGGTTCTCGACCTCGCGCAGATCGGTCTCGGCAAGGTCGCGCATCTCGGCGTCGGTGCCCTTGTCGGCAAGCATCGCCTCCAGGTCGGCCTGCTCGCGCTCGGCTGAGCGCAGCGCCCTGACCTTGGCGACCATGTCCTGGATTTCCGCATATTCGGACGCCATCCGCACATAGGCGTCCGGCGCCGGGCCGGCCGACATCTGCGCCTCGAGCATTTCGAAACGCTTGACGACTTGGTCCATACGATCGCGGGGCAGGTTGACCATGATGGGGTGCTACAACGGGATCGAGCGGTCGTCGGCGAAGGCTTGCAGCAGCGCCCGCATCGGCAGCCCCTGCGACGGCGCCATCAGATTATCGTCGAAGAAGGCCTCCAACTCGTCGAGCGGCAGTTCCGTCAGCATCGCCTTGACGGGGCCGATCGAGGCCGGCGACATCGAGATCGAGCGGAAGCCGAGACCGATCAGCGCCATGGCGGAGATCGGCTTGCCGGCGAGTTCCCCGCACAGCGTGACCGGCGTGTGGTTGCGGACGCCCGCGTCGGCGATCTGCTTGAGCACGCGCAGGAACGGCGTCGACAGCGTGTCGAAGCGGTTGGCCAATTGCGTATTGCCGCGATCGACCGCCATGACGAACTGGAACAGGTCGTTCGAGCCGACCGAGACGAAGTCGACGGCCTTCATCAACTCATCGAGCTGGAACAGGAGCGACGGCACTTCCAGCATGGCGCCCAGCTTGAGGCTGGTCGGCAGATGATGGGCGAAACGCGACAGGTGACGCACTTCGCGGTCGATGATCTCGCGCGCCTGGGCGATTTCGCCAAGCTCGGTCACCATCGGCAGCATCAGCTTGAGCTCGCGCCCGCCGCTGGCCTTGAGCAGGGCGCGGATCTGGGTGCGCAGCAACCCCGGCCGATCGAGGGTGAGACGGATCGCCCGCCAGCCCAGCGCCGGGTTCTCTTCCTGGATGGCGCCCTTGAAATAGGGCAACACCTTGTCGCCGCCGATATCGATGGTCCGGAACGTGACCGGCTTGCCGCGCGCCGCCTCGAGCACATCGCGGTAGAGGCGCTCCTGCGCCTCGGCGCGGGGAAATGTCGAGGCGACCATGAACTGCAACTCGGTGCGGAACAGGCCGATGCCGGCGGCACCCGCCTCTGACAGCTGCGGCAGGTCGACGGCAAGCCCGGCATTCATCAGAAGGTCGACCTGGACGCCGTCCCTGGTCATCGACGGCTTCTTGCGCAGTTCGCGATAGACTTCCTGGCGGCGGGCCCGGAACCGGACCTTCTCGGCATAGGCTGCTTCGAGATCGGATTGCGGCCGCAGATGGATGGTGCCTTCCTCGCCATCGACGATGATGGCGTCGCCGTTTTCCGCCATGGAAACGGCGCCCTTCATCTGGCCGGCGACGGGAATGCCCATGGCCCGGGCGACGATGACGACGTGGCTGGTGGCCGCGCCATCCTCGAGAACCAGGCCGCGCAGCTTCTCCCTGGGATAGTCGAGCAGTTCGGCGGCGCCCATCGAACGGGCGACGATGATGGCATCCTTCGGCAGCGATGCGGCGACATCGTCCGGGCCGCGCCCCATCAGCTGGCGCAGCAGCCGGTTGGCGAGGTCGTCGAAATCGCTCATCCGCTCGCGCAGATAGGGATCTGTCATGTGCAGCATGCGCGCGCGCATGTCGCTCTGCACCTTTTCAACGGCGGCTTCCGCCGTAAGGCCGTTGCGGATCGCCTCTTCCAGGCGGCGCACCCAGCCGCGGTCGTTGGCGAACATGCGATAGGCTTCCAGCACCTGGCGATGCTCGCCCTCGAAGGCGACGTCGCGGCGTTCCAGCATGTCGTCGATGGACAGCCGGAGCGAGCCGAGCGAAGTCTCCAGCCTTCTGACCTCTTCCTCGCTGTCCTCGTTGAACAGATTGGTGACGACGATTCGCGGCTCGTGCAGCACGACGTGGCCAAGCCCGACGCCCTCATTGAAAGACAGGCCGGTGAAGCTGACCGGGCGCCGCAGGTCAAGCTCGAGCCCCGGCCGGGTCAGCCGTGCCAGGTCGCCGGTGGCGATCATCTCGGCGATGACCATGGCCGTCGTTTCCAGCGCCTCGACTTCGTCGTCGCGGTAATGGCGCATGGTCTTGTTCTGCACGACGAGCACGCCCAACGTGCGCCCTGCCCGCAACACCGGCACGCCGAGGAAGGAATTGTAGATCTCCTCCCCGGTTTCCGGCAGGTAGGCGAAGGCCGGGTGTTCCTGCGCGTTGGACAGGTTGAGCGGCCGCGCGCTGGCCGCGATCGTGCCGACAAGGCCTTGCCCCAGCCTGAGCTGCGCCAGGTGGACGGCGTTCGGGTTCAGACCCTCGGTGGCGTAGAGTTCGAGCACCGAATCGGCGCGCAGCACATAGAGCGAGCACACTTCCGCGACCATGTTGGAGGCGATATCGCGCACAATCCGGTCGAGCCGCTCCTGCGGCTCCAACGGCTCCTGCATGAGCTCGCGGAGCCGTTTCAGCAAAACGCGCGGGCCACTGGCCTGGTCACGCATCGCGGCTTCTTCTCCAATGGGTATTTTGCCCGCCGCAGTTTCCACCGCGACCGGCGCACACGCAACAACTCAAATCGTTCTCGCTACTGCTTATCCAGACCGTAGACGGAATGCAAAGTACGAACCGCGAGTTCGGTGTATGGACCGTCGATCAGTATCGAAATCTTGATCTCCGAGGTCGTGATGGCGCGGATGTTGATCGCCTTGTCGGCCAGCGCCTTGAAAGCGGTGGCGGCGACGCCGGCATGGCTCCTCATGCCGATGCCGATGACGGAGACCTTCGACATTCCCGCTTCCGACTGCACCACATCGTAGCCGATCTCGGCTTTCAAGCGCTCGAGCACGGCAAGCGCCTTGTCCACGTCGCCCGATGGCACCGTGAAGGTCATGTCGGTGAACTTGCCGTCCTCGGAAATGTTCTGCACGATCATGTCGACGTTGATGTTGGCTTCAGCCAACGGCCCGAAGATGCCGGCGGCGACGCCAGGGCGGTCGCCGACACGGCGCAGCGAAATCTGCGCTTCGTCCTTGGCATAGGCAATTCCGGTGACGACCTGCTGTTCCACGATCTCTTCCTCGTCGCAAATGAGCGTTCCGGGCGGATTGAGCAAATCCCCCATGCCGGGCGCGTCGGGATCGTCGAACGACGACCGCACGAAGGTACGCACCCTGTGCACCATGGCAAGCTCGACCGACCGCACCTGCAGCACCTTGGCGCCAAGTGAGGCCATTTCCAGCATTTCCTCGAAGGAGATCTTGGCCAGCCGCCGCGCCTTGGGCTCGATGCGCGGATCGGTCGTGTAGACCCCGTCGACATCGGTGTAGATGTCGCAACGGTCGGCCTTGACCGCCGCGGCGATCGCCACAGCACTGGTGTCGGAGCCGCCACGGCCGAGCGTGGCGATCCGATTGTCGGGGCCTATGCCCTGGAAACCGGCGATCACCGCCACCTGGCCCTCGCCGAAGCGCTTGATCAGGAAAGCGCCGTCGATGTCGAGGATGCGCGCCGCGCCATGCGCATTGTCGGTCTTGATCGGAATCTGCCAGCCCTGCCAGGAGCGGGCATGCACGCCCATGTTCTGCAAGGTGATCGCCAGCAAGCCGGCGGTGACCTGTTCGCCCGACGCCACCACCGCGTCGTACTCGCGCGCATCGTGCATCGGCGAGGCCTCCCGCGTCCAGGCAACCAGTTCGTTGGTCTTGCCGGCCATCGCCGAGACCACCACGGCCACCTCATGGCCGGCATCGACCTCGCGTTTGACGTGACGCGCCACATTGCGGATGCGGGCGATGTCGGCGACGGAGGTTCCGCCGAATTTCATCACGATGCGCGCCATGGAAGCGAAATGCCTTTGACTGGATGCCGGACGCCGCCAGAAAGCGGAGATCCCGAAAAGCGGAACAAACGCCCGGCTGACGCCGGCCGCTGAATGCGCGGCCTCCTTAGCCAAATGACGAAGGTTTCGCAAGGCTGCCGGCCAATTGCCACCTGCGATCACGGACACGGGGAGACATATTGCTTTCCGCGCCGTCGCCGCTTACGAAATGCTGCCCGCGGGGAAATCCTTTTGGTTCGGCATAACAGATGATCGCTCGTCTCCGACGCGCCACGCGATGGCAATCGCTTCCGCTTGTCGCCGGCTTCGCGGTGCTGGCGTTGATCGTCGGCGCCCGGAGCCTGCTGGTCGAGGGCCAGAGCGCCAACCGGATCGCCGCTCGTAACGCGATAGAGTATCAACAACTGTTGTCGGGACTGCTTTCGCTGGCGCAAGATGCCGAAAGCAGCCAGAGAGGTTATCTGCTTACCGGGGAAAAGACCTACCTGGAGCCATACCGGAAGGCTCTGGTTTCCCTGACGGGCCAGTTGGCCAGGATCGACGAGATGACGGCCGGCGACGACGATCGCCTCCTTCAGGTTACCGGCCTGAAGGATGCCTTGAAGCTGAAACTCGACGAGTTGGCGCGGACACTCCAGCTTTATGATGCCGGCGACGTGGCAAAGGCACTTGAACTGGTGCGCGGCGGCAAGGGGAAGGCCGCTATGGACCAGATCCGCGAACGCCTGGAAACGATCCGGCGAGATGGCGGCGCCGAACTTCAGGCTCGCTATGCCCGTACTGACCGGATCGAATACTGGTTGCGCATTGGATCGTTCCTGGCGCTGCTGGCGATCTTCCTGCTCTGCGTCTACACCGTGCGCGAGTCGCGCCGTCGCTTCCGAGATGTCATTCTCGCCCAAGACCAGCTGAACCGGAAGAATGTCGCGCTGACCAACGAGATCGCAACGCGCGAACAGGCTGAATCCCAGATCCGACAGATGCAGAAGATGGAAGCGGTCGGCCAATTGACGGGCGGCATCGCGCACGACTTCAACAACATGCTGGCTGTGATCATCAGCGCCATGAACCTCACCCAGCGCAAGCTGGCGCGCGGTGAGCATGACATCGAGAAATTCATCGAAGCGGCGACGGACGCGGCGACCCGGGCAGCGAACCTGACGGCCCGGCTGCTTGCCTTCTCGCGACAGCAGCCGCTGGCGCCACAGATCGTCGACACCAACCGTCTGGTGACGGGAATGTCGGACCTGCTTCGGCGGGCCCTAGGCGAAGCCATCCGCATCGAAACCGTGCTCGCGGGAGGCTTGTGGAAGACCCATGTCGACCCGAGCCAGATCGAAAATGCCATTCTGAACCTGGCTGTCAACGCGCGCGACGCCATGGGCGACGAGGGCAAGCTGACCATCGAGACGGCCAACAGCCACCTCGATGACAACTATGCCGCCACCCACGCCGAGGTGACGGCGGGCCAGTATGTGATGATCGCGGTCAGCGACACCGGGATGGGCATGTCGGCTGAAGTCATGGCCAGGGCCTTCGAGCCATTCTTCACCACCAAGCCGGTCAACAAGGGAACCGGCCTTGGGCTGAGCCAGGTGTTCGGCTTCGTCAAGCAGTCGGGCGGCCACGTCAAGATCTATTCCGAGCCCGGCGAAGGCACGACGATCAAGATCTACCTGCCGCGGTTCTTCGGCTCGGAGGACGCGGCCGCGCCTTTGGGACGGGGCGACAACCCAGCGGCGCCGGTCACGGAAACCATCCTCGTCGTCGAGGACGATCCCCGCGTGCGCGCCTCCACCACGGATGCCTTGCGCGAACTCGGCTACACCGTCATCCATGCCGCCGGCGGCCAGGAAGCGTTGCAGAGGCTGGCGGAAAACCCGGGCGTTGCCCTGCTCTTCACCGACATCGTGATGCCGGTGATGAACGGCCGCAAGCTGGCGGAGGAAGCGCTCCTGCGCATGCCCCATCTGAAGGTTATCTTCACCACCGGCTTCACCAGGAACGCCGTCGTCCACAATGGCGTGCTCGACCATGACGTGCACTTCCTGGCCAAGCCCTTCACCATCGAGCAGCTGGCCGCGAAACTGCGCGACGTTCTGGACACGAAGTAGGAAGCCGACAGCAGCCCGTCGACCCGATCGCCGGCAGCATTGAAAATTGTTGCCTTGACATTCGATGCCTCGCGCCCGACTTCCTAGAGCAATTCCAGGAAAAGTGGGAACCGGTTTTCCGTCCGGAATTGCACCAAGACAAAGAGTTAGAGCGGTTTGCCGTTTCCGTGAAACGGTGAACCGCTCTAGCGCTCTGCGTCAACCAAAGAGCTCTAGGAGACCAACCGATGCCGGAGCCCCGACGATCGACGATCGATGCCGGAGAAGTGGAACGCTTTTCCGCCCTTGCCGCTGAATGGTGGAATCCGAACGGCAAGTTTCGCCCCCTGCACAAGTTCAATCCTGTCCGGCTCTCCTATATCCGCGACCAGGTGGCGGCGCGTTTCGGACGCGATCCACGCGCCGCAAGGCCGTTCGAGGGTCTGCGCATCCTCGACATAGGCTGCGGCGGCGGCCTTCTGTGCGAACCGATGGCACGGCTCGGCGCCGAGGTGGTGGGGGCCGATGCCTCCAAAACGAACATCGAAGTGGCCAAACTGCATGCGGCCGAGGGCAATGTGAGCGTCGATTATCGCGCCACGACCGCCGAGGATCTGGCTGATGCCGGCGAGACATTCGACGTCATCCTCAACATGGAAGTGGTCGAGCATGTCGCCGACATCGACCTGTTCGTCGCCAAATGCGGGCAGATGGTCCGCCCTGGCGGCATCATGTTCGTGGCCACCATCAACCGCACGCTGAAGGCGCTGGGCCTCGCCATCATCGGGGCCGAATATGTGCTTCGCTGGCTGCCGCGCGGCACCCATCAGTTCGGCAAGCTGGTGCGCCCGGAAGAGCTGGAAAAGGCGCTTCGCGATGCCGGCCTGACCATCATCGACCGGACCGGCGTCACCTACAACCCGCTTGCCGACCGCTGGTCGCGCTCGAAGGACATGGACGTCAACTACATGGTTCTGGCGGAAAAAGGATCGGTCTGAGCTGCACTTATTCAGGCATCGGATGTCCTATGCCTTCTGACTTTGCGCCCTGGTGGTGATGAACACGCCGGCGGTGACGATGACGGCGCCCGCCCAGGTCAGCCACCGATAGTGTTCGCCGAGGAAGATGGTGCCGGCAAATAAGCCTACGGCTGCCGCCACATAGCCGATCTGGCTGAGATAGACCGGGCCGCCCACCGCCTGCAGTCGAAAGAAGAAGGCGAACATCGCCGACGCCGAGGCGACCTGCGCCACGACGACCAGCGGCACCCCGCCCAGGGGGGCGAAGGCCCCCACGCCCAGCAAGGCGAGAATGCCCGCGAGCAGCAGCGACGCCGATGCCAGATGGCTGCCGACGGCAAGCTCGATCGGGCCGGTACCTTCCGGCCAGTCGACCGTTCGGTAGATGTTGCCGGCGGCAAGGCTGACGGGGATGAGCAGGCCCATCACCACCCAGAACAGCTCGGCCGGCTGACCGGCCTCGCCGCGTGTCACCGCCACCATGACGGCACCGACGAAGCCGACAGCGATACCGACGACGCCCAGCATGTTGGGGCGCCGGACACGCAGCAGGATCGAGAACACCAACGTGATCACCGGCGAGAGCGTGAACATGATGCCGGTGTAGCCGGCGCCAAGATGCGGTATGGCCGAGAACATCAGGATGTTGGGGACGGCATAAGACACTGCCGCGGTGACGAAGAAATAGCGCAATTTGTGCGCGGTGAGCCGGATGCGCTGGGCGCGCAGCAGCAACGAGCAGAGCAGCACGCCGCCGGCGCCGAGCGAGATGACGAAAGCCCAGACCATGGGCGAAACGCCGGCAGCCGTGGCAAGCTTGCCAAACGGCAGCGTCAGGCCGAGCAGGCCGCCGGTGACGACCAGCAGGCCGAGCACCGAATCCCAGAGAAATTTCATGATAGAACCCTGTCGTGCGGCTCTTGGCCCGCAATGCATCCTTCGTTATAGTAATGTAAAGATTCTTAACGTCAAGATATCCGATGGTGAGGCAGTTGGACAGGGCCGCAAGAGCGATCGAACAATGGCAACGGGAGCGGCCCGATCTGGATGTCTCGCCGATGGCCGTGTTTGGACGGCTGAACGAAGCCGCATCCCTGGTCGCCCGCGAGCACCTCGCCCCGCTCTTTGCCCGTTATGGATTGCAGTCCGGGGAATTCGATGTGCTGGCGACGCTGCGTCGCTCCGGATCACCCTATGCGCTGACGCCGACCGCCCTCTACGAAGCGACGATGGTGACGTCGGGCGCCATGACCAACCGGCTGGACCGGCTCGAGACGTCTGGATTGATCCTGCGCGGCCCGCACCCCAACGACCGGCGCGGCATTGTCGTGCGGCTGACCGAAAAGGGTCTCGCCTTGATCGACGAGGCCGTTACCGCCCATGTCGCCAACGAACATCGGATCCTGTCCGGCCTTACACAGGCGGAAACGGAAACGCTTTCTCGTCTGCTGGAGAAATTGATCGGGACCGTGACCTGACCGGTCAGTTGCGATCGTCCGGAAACATCGGAATCGGCATGAATTCGATGCCGTCATCGGCGAGGCTCCTCGCCTCTTCGAGCGTCGCCTCGCCATAGATGCCGCGCGCATCGCTTTCGCCGAAGTGGATCTTGCGCGCTTCTTCGGCGAACCTGTCGCCGACATAGTCGGCGTTCTGGCGCACCTTCTCGGCCATCGCCTTCATCTGCGCCAGAGCCTGCTTCTGCGCCTCGCCCATGGCGAGCGCGATTGTTTCCTGTTTGCGCGCCGTCGACACGGCGGGCGCCATCAGGGCCTTCTCGACCTTATGAGAACCGCAGCTCGGGCAATCCACGAAGCCACGCTTCTTCTGCGTGTCGAAATCGTCGTTGCTGCGGAACCAGCCTTCGAATTCGTGCTCGTTCTCACAGATCAGGGAAAAGCGGATCAAGATGCCGCACCTCGCAGCAGCAGCGCCGCGTCCGCGCCGGAATTAACGGTGAAATCCCGGGCATTCCTGAGGTTGGGTATCTTCTTGCGCGCGGCAAGCGACTGCTCCGGATCGATGTCGGCGACAATGACCGCCGGCTCGTCATGCGCTGCTTCGGCGATGACGCGTCCCCACGGATCGACGATCAGCGAATGGCCATAGGTTTCTCGCCCGTCCTCATGCAGGCCGCCCTGCGCCGCCGCCACGACATAGGCGCCGTTCTCGATGGCGCGCGCCCTAAGGAGAACATGCCAGTGCGCCTCGCCGGTCTGGCGGGTGAAGGCAGCGGGAACGCTCAACAGTTCCGCGCCGGCCAGCGCCTCGACACGGAACAGTTGCGGGAACCGCAGATCGTAGCAGACCGCCAACCCCAGTTTCGTGCCGTCGAGGTCGGCGACAACGGCTTCGGTGCCGGGTTCATAGGCTGCGGATTCACGCCAGCTCTCGCCATTGTCGAGATCGACATCGAACATATGGATCTTGTCGTAGGTGGCGAGCGTGCCGCCATCCGGCCCGAACAGCAGCGCCCGGTTGGCAAGCTTGCCGTCGGCGCGCAGGATGGCGGTCGAGCCGATATGCAGGAACACACCGAGCTCCTTCGCCAGCGTGCGCGCGGTCGAGACGATGATGTCATTTTCCTCGGAGGTGAAGGAAGCGGCGCGTGCCTGCTTGTCGCGGATCAGCGCTCCGGTCATCTCGGGCGTCTGGATATAGGTGGCGCCCCGCAGCGCGGCCTCGCGCACCAGCCGTTCAAGATCGACGGCATTGCGCTCGGGGCTTTCGCCTGAACGCATCTGGATCGCGGCGGCCCTGAAAACACCCATGGTCATATCCTCAAATCACTGCGCCGTTGGCAAGCAGCTTGTCCAGCCTGCCTTCGGCCTCCAGCTCGTGGAGATCATCGCAGCCGCCGACATGCGTGTCGCCGATGAAAATCTGCGGAAAGGTCGTTCGGCCATGTGCGCGTGAGATCATCTCCTGGCGCAGTTCAGGCGAGAACGAGGCATCGTGCTCGGTATAGGCGACGCCCTTGCGTTCAAGTAGTCGCTTCGCCGCGACGCAGTAGCCGCACATCATTCTTGTATAGATGGTAACGTCGACCATGACGAATTTCCGCTGTTCGTTGCCGACTTATATAGTCGCGGACTCGTCCGCCCGAAAGTCCCCCGGCAACACACGCGCGAAGGTCAGCACATCGACGGCGCCGGCGCCACCTCTTTTCAGTGCTTTGGTCGCGGCGCGCACCGTGGCGCCCGTGGTGTAGACATCGTCGATCAGCAGGATCCGGCGGCCGGCAATCTCGATTTCCGCCTCGGCCGGTACCCGAAAGGCGGCCCGGACATTCTCCTCGCGTTCGGCGCGCTCCAGCCCGACCTGCTGGCGCGTGAGTTTCACGCGGCGCACCGCCGAGGGCGCGAAGGGCAGGCCGCTGAGCAGCGACACCGCCCTTGCCAGTTCCGCCGACTGGTTGAATCGCCGCCTGAAGAACCGCCGCCAGTGCAGCGGCACCGGCACCACCACATCCGCCTCGGCGATGAGCTCGGCGCCGGCGCGCGCCATCCAGCCCGCCATCCATGGCGCGAGATCCGTGCGATCCTGGTATTTCAGCCCCTGCACCATCTGGCGGGCGACCCCGGAATAGGCGACGGCGGCCCGCGCGCGCTCGAAGGGTGGTGGGTCGGCGATCGCCTCGGCGGACAGAAAACCTTCGCCCATATTATGAGTGAACGGCGTGCCCATGACCGGGCACCAGGGCCGTTCCAGCAGCCGCAGCTTCGGCCAGCAGGCGCCGCAGAGCACGCCGGGCCGCGAGACAAGCCGGCGGCAACCGGCGCAAACCGGAGGAAACAGAATGCGGGCCGGCCAGCCCAGCGCCGATCGGGCCAGGCTCGGGATCTCGATGGGCTTGATCTTGGACACCGGATCGGCCACGTGGTTGGTTCCTCGCGCCACCATATCAACCACATCGGCGCCTGGCCAAGCAAGGAACACCGTTTGCAGCCCATAGTGGATAGCTCTCTCTGGCTGGCGCGCAAGCGGCGCGCCCTCGCCCATCCGGCCGACGGAGCCGACTTCCTGATGCGCCGGGCCGCCGAAGACCTTGCCGACCGGCTGGGTGCCGTGGAGCGACGCTTCGGCAAGGCGGCAACGCTGTTTTGCCAGACGCCGGCCGCGGCCGAGGTGCTCGCCGGGAGCGGCAAGGTCGCGGACATCGTCCGCGTCGAGGCGGACGCTGCTTTCCTGAATGGCGGCGCCGGCCTTGTGGCACCGTTGGAAACCGTTCCGTTCGAGCCGGAAAGCCTCGACCTGGCGGTCTGCCTGCTGTCGATGCAAGCAATGAACGACATTCCCGGGATGCTGATCCAGGTCCGCCGCGCGCTGCGGCCTGACGGGCTTTTCCTCGGCGCCTTCGCGGGCGCCGGCACGCTCGCCGAATTGCGCGAGAGCCTGCTTGCCGCCGAGACCGAGTTCTACGGTGGCGCCAGTCCGCGTGTCGCTCCGTTCACCGACGTGCGCGATGCCGGCGCGCTGCTGCAGCGGGCCGGCCTTGCCTTGCCGGTCGCCGATGTCGAGACGGTGACGGTGCGCTATGCCAGCATGTTCGGCCTGGTGGCGGATCTTCGCGCCATGGGCGAGACCAGCGCGCTCGTCGATCGCAGCCGGCGACCCGCCGTGCGCGGGTTCCTTGCCCGCGCGGCGCAGATCTATGCCGAGCGATTTTCCGACGCGGACGGCCGGGTGAGGGCAAGTTTCTCGATTGTCTGGATGTCGGGCTGGGCACCGGATGCATCGCAGCAGAAGCCGCTGAAGCCCGGCTCGGCGACGGTCTCGCTCAAGAAGATACTGGAAGGGCCCGAAGGCAAATGATCCCTTAGGGGGGAGCCGTCAGCGTGCGAACGCGTTCGCGAGCTTGTTGCTGTCGTCGCTCAACAGCCAGTCAACGGCGTTGAAGGCCTGACTGACGCCGCCGACGATCGCAAGGGACAGCACGGTGAGGATGAGGCCATATTCGACGGCCGTCGCTCCGTTGTCGTCCTTAAGAAAGCGCAGCAGCACTGTATTCATGACTTCGGTCCCTCTCGCCGGAGACCTTACCGCCCATCAGTTAAGAAAGGTTAACGGCAAAGGCTTAACAGCCGATGAAACAGCTATTGCAAGTGAAAGACTTAACCATCTCAGCAGTCGCCGCTGCTAGTGCCATCGGACCTTATGATGCAGACCGAACCGGGTTGTAACTGCAGGACGCTGCGCCGCACCGTATAGGTGACGCGATGATCGATCGAGCCGGTGACCTTCATGTCCAGCCCCGCGGGATCGGCGCGGGCCGACAACAGCGAACGCGTCTCATTGTCAAGCAAAGGCGCGGCAACCAGTGCCAGCGCCACGGCGGCCGAGCCGAACAGCAGCGTCATCCGCAACAAGCCGATGCCAGAGTCCGCGGCGCGAAAACCACGGTCAGGCCGGATGGAATCCCAATCGCTGTCTAGGCTCATGCCATGGTTTCCTGATCAATTCCACGAAAGCGTGTCCGGCTTTCCGTCGGAATCGCGCCAAACAACAGGTAGATCGGCTGCCGGTTGCCTTGGCGGTGCAATGCCCTGGCGAGTCCGCGGTGCCGCGACTTGCCTCAATTTTTCACGGTAAGATAAATCTTCCATTAACGATGGCCGATCAGGCCACCATCAGCGGGGCGCTTCTGTCGCGCCGACCGTCAAAGAAGATCGATCAGGAACGGAATCAACGGCGCGTCGGCGGGCGGCATCGGATAGTCGCGCATCTGCTTTGGCCGCACCCATTTCAGCGCCTGCCCTTCCCTTGGCCGCGCGATGCCCCGGAAGCGCCGGCAGACGAACAGGGGCATCAGCAGATGGAAATCATCGTAGGAATGACTGGCGAAGGTAAGCGGCGCCAGGCAGGGAATGTCGGTTTCGATGCCGATTTCCTCCTGCAACTCACGAATGATGCATTGTTCGGGTGTTTCGCCCGGCTCGACCTTGCCGCCGGGAAATTCCCATAGGCCGGCAAGTTGCTTGCCCTCGGGCCGCTGCGCCAGCAGCACGCGGCCATCGGCATCGACGAGCGCGCAGGCGGCGACCAGCAGCAGGCGTTTGCCGGCAATCGTGACGTCACTCATGCCGATTTTCACCCATGCCAACTTTCACCCATGCCAACTTCACCCATGACCTGGCGGCCGGCGGTAGTGATAGCGATAGACTTCGTCGAAGCCGAGCGAACGGTAAAGCGCCAGCGCCGGGACATTGTCGGCCTCGACCTGCAGCCAGGCTTCCCGCGCGCCACGCAACCGCGCCCATTTCAACGCCGACAGGATCAGGTTGCGGCCGTGACCCTTGTTGCGCGCCGATTTGTCGGTGGCGACCTCGAACAGGCCGGCGAGGTCGCCGTCATGCACGCAGATCAGCGTCGCCAGCGGCTCGGCGCCATCTTCGAGCGCAAACAGCCCGGCCTCTGGCTGGATGGCGCCGATGATCTCCGACAGCCCGGGCCGCAGCGACACGTCCGAGCCGCTGACCTTGAGCGACGCGCCGATGAAGCGGCTGATGTCCTTGAGCGGAATCTGGTCCATGGCGGCATCGAGGTGGGCATCGGCCAGCGGCAGCCGCATGACCAGCGATTCGTCGAACCGGCTCCAGCCCTCCTTGTCGAGATGACTGGCCAGATCGGGGCCTGAGAGCGGCGACATGCGGAACGTGAGCGGCCGGCCATAGGCATCGAAACGGCGGCTGGCGCGACCGATGCGGTCGGCGATGTGCTGGATGTCGCCCGGATCGAGCGGATTGACCGAGTTCAGCCGCTTGGCCGGATGGCCGGCGGTCAGCCGCACCACCCAGGTCCCGTCATAGTGGACAGCCGCAGCCGGCCAGGCGCGGAACCCGGCCGCCTCGTAGCGGCGCACGGTCGCCAGCATGCTGGCCGGATGCCTGGAAGCCAAAGCCGTCAGCTCCGGTAGTCGCCATTGATGGCGACATATTCCTTGGTGAGATCGCAGGTCCACACCGTCGCCTTGCCGCGACCGATGCCGATGTCGGCGCGGATGCGGATATCGTCGCGCTTCATGTAGGCCGACGTCGCCTGCTCGGAATAGCCGGGGTCGCGCTCGCCCTCGTGCGCCAGCCTGTTGTCGCCGAACCAGATCGACAGCCGGTCGCGATCGGCGGGCTCGCCGGCCTTGCCGACGGCCATGACGACGCGGCCCCAATTGGCGTCCTCGCCGGCGACCGCGGTCTTGACCAGCGGCGAATTGGCGATCGACAGCGCGATGCGCTTGGCCGACCGCGCGGACCTGGCGCCGGTGACGGTGACCTCGACCTGCTTGCGGGCGCCCTCGCCGTCACGAACCACCTGCAGCGCCAGCGATTTCAGCACCTTGCCGAGCGCCCGGCGAAACGCCCCCAGGCGCGCGTCCTTGGGGTCGGAAATCGTCGGCGCGCCGCGCCCGGCTGCCTTGCCGGTGGCGAAGATCAGCAATGTGTCGCTGGTCGAGGTGTCGCTGTCGACGGTCACCGCGTTGAAGGTCTTGGCCGTGCCGCGCGACAACAGATCCTGAAGCACCGGTGCCGCGATCGGCGCGTCGGTGGCGATGAAGGAAAGCATCGTCGCCATGTCCGGCGCGATCATGCCGGCGCCCTTGGCAATGCCGTTGATGGTGACGTCGGTGTCGCCCAGCCTGACGGTCGCGGTTGCCACTTTCGGATAGGTGTCCGTGGTCATGATGGCTTTCGCCGCCTCGGTCCACAGATCCGGCTTGCCGTCATTGACCAGCCCCGCCAGCAGATGGGCGAACTTGCCGGTGTCGAGCGGTTCGCCGATGACGCCGGTCGATGCCAGGAAGACCTCGCCGGGCGTGCAGCCGGCCGCCTTGGCCGCGGCTTCCCCCGTCAGGCCGGTGGCCTCGCGGCCCTTCCTGCCGGTGAAGGCGTTGGCGTTGCCGGAATTGACGACCAGCACGCGTGCCTTGCCGGCGCCGAGATTCTGCCGGCAGAAATCGACCGGCGCCGACGGGCATTTCGACTTGGTGAACACGCCGGCCACCGTCGTGCCCGCATCGAAGACCATGGCCAGCAGGTCGGTGCGGTTCTTGTACTTGATCCCCGCCTCGGCGGTGGCGATGCGCACTCCCTCGATGGCTGGCATCTTGGGGTATTTCTTCGGCGCGAGCGGCGAAATCGTCGTGGACATGGGACCTCGGGCGGCAAAAATCGCAAGGGAAGGCCGGTTTGCCCGATACGCCGCGCGGGCGCAAGGGCGTTTCGTCGCCCTCGCGGGGCGGACCCCGGCCGGGATTAAGCCTGCGTTTCAAATCTGTTGGCGTGGCGGGGCGCGATCGCGTTATGATCCCGCTCGATGGGCAGGCTTGGGATCCTCGCATTGACGTTTCTGGGATTGTTGCTGCTGGGCGCGGACGCCCGGCCGCAGCGGCGCGTGGCGTTGGTCATCGGCAACGGCACCTATGCCGAAGCAGGCACGCTGGCCAACCCGGTCAACGATGCGCTCGACATCGCCGACAAGCTGCGCTCCATCGGCTTCGAGGTCATCGAAGGCAACGATCTCGGCAAGCGCGAACTCGAACGCGGCATCGGCGAGTTCTCCGATGCGCTCGAAGGTGCCGGCGTCGGGCTGTTCTACTATGCCGGCCATGGCCTGCAGGTCGACGGGCGCAACTACATCGTTCCGGTCGACGCCAGGCTGGACATGCCGGTGAAGCTGCAACTCGAAGCCGTGCCGATCGACGAGGTGCTCGACATCATGGAGCAGCAGACGACGGTCAGCCTTGTGTTTCTCGATGCCTGCCGCAACAACCCGTTCGCCCGCAGCCTGAGCCGCGCGGCCACCACACGCTCGGCAACGGCCCTGGCCGGCCTGGCGCAATTCGATTCGACACGCGGCTCCTTCATCGCCTTCTCGACCGCGCCTGGCGCCGTCGCCATGGACGGAACCGGCCGCAACTCGCCTTTCGCCGCCGCCCTGCTTCGGCACATCGCCGAACCCGGCCAGAGCATCAACGACATGATGATCGCGGTGCGTCGCGACGTGGTCTCGCAGACGCGCGAGGCCCAGCGTCCATGGGAGCAGGGCTCGCTGCTCGAGCGCTTCGAATTCGTGCCAGGCGGCGAACCGCTGCCGCCCAAGGCGGTGGCCGCGCCCGCGCCGGCCTCGCAGGTGGCGGCGCTCGAACGATCCGTAGGCGACGACAAGGGAGCGATCGAGCAATTCCTGCGCCAAGACTATCTGACGCCCGACACCAAGGCGATGACGGAGACGGTCAAGCGGCTCTACGGCACGTCAGCCACCATTTTCGGCACGCGCTACGACACTGATGCCATCGTCAAGGCCAAGGCCGACTGGTTCGCGCAATGGACTTCGTGGTCATTGGGGCTCGTGCCCGGCAGCCTGGAGGTCACCCCTCATGGCGAGGATCGCGCCGATGCTGTCTTCGCCATGCGCTACGACTATGTGCCGAGGGACAAGGCCGCGGCGCGGCTGACCGGCAAGGCGCGTGTCACGCTCGGCCTGGTCAAGGCCGGGAATGGATGGCGCATCGAATCGGAAACCTCGCAAGCGATCCAGTGAAGATCGACCGGCGGCCGGCCGTCACGATGATCGGGGACCCGTTGCTCGCCCTCCGCACGCCATCGTAAAACGCGGCGTTTCGTTTCAGTCCGGCCTCGCCTATGATGCCGACGAATTGTTTGCGAGGATGACAGAATGGCCGAGGACGCCGACCCGGCGCGCAGATCGATCGGCGCGCGGCGCAACCCCGACAGCGCCGGCGCCATTCTCGAAGCCGCGGAGGCCGTGCTGGTCGAAGCGGGCTACGCCGGCTTTTCCATCGAGGCGGTGGCGCGGCGGGCGCGCGCCGGCAAACCGACCATTTACCGCTGGTGGCCGAGCAAGGCGGCGTTGCTGCTCGACGTCTACCAGCGCCAGAAGCGCGTCGATATTCCCGACACCGGCCGGCTGGAAGAGGATCTCGTCGGCTTCCTGAACAACCTGTTCCGGCACTGGCGCGACACATCGTCGGGCAGCGTCTTCCGGTCGCTGATCGCCGAGGCGCAGTCGGATGAGACGGCGTCCGCGGCACTTGCCGACTACACGCTGGGCAGGCCGTCCCATACCGTCCTGATCGTCGAACGTGCCAGGCAAAGGGGCGAGGTTGCCGACGGTATCGATTCGGCGCTGGTCGCCGACCTGATCTCCTCCTACGCCTGGAAACACCTGCTGACCAACCGGCTGGACGAGGACGAGCAGACGATACGCAAGGCGGTCGGCTATGTGCTCAGAGGCATCGGCGCGCCGGGCAAGTAGCAAATGGCTGCGTCGGCCGACAAAAAAGGGCGCGGCAACCCTGGCTGCCGCGCCCTTGACCTGATTGGTCGAGGCTTACTTGGCGCTTTCCAGCGTATCGACCGCCTTCTTCAAATTCGCATCCGGAATTTCGACCTTGGCGGCCGAGCGCAGCGACTTCACCAGCGCGAAATACTTGTCGCGGATGACGGCCTGCTTGGCCTGATCCTTGACGTCCTCGAAGGCCGGCGGCTGCTTCGTGCGCTTGTCCTCGAGCTTGATGACGTGCCAGCCGAACTGCGACTGCACCGGCTGCTCGGTGTACTTGCCGACATCGAGCGCGAAGGCCGCCTTGTCGAATTCCGGCACCATCTGGCCAGGTCCGAACCAGCCGAGATCGCCGCCACTGGTCTTGCCCGAGGGATCGCTGGTGTGCTCGTTGGCGAGCTTCTGGAAGTCGGCGCCGCCATCCAGCTGCTTGATGATGGCCTCGGCCTCTTCCTTCGTCTTCACGAGGATGTGACGGGCATGCACCTCGTTGGTGGGCGGCGTGTTGGCGATTTCCTGGTCGTAGCGGGCGCGAACCTCGGCGTCGGTGACCTTGTCGACGACGCCCTTCTCGACCATCTCGCCATGCAGCGCGCGTTGCTGCAGGAAGGCCATGCGGCGCTGGAAGTCCGGATCCTTGTCGAGACCCGTGCTCACGGCCTGGGCGGCCATGACGCGGATTTCGATCGCCGCCGAAAGTGCGGCGGCGCGGCGCTGCTCGGGCGGCAGTTGCGAGAACTGCTGCGACAGCTCGCCTTCGGCGAGCATCAAATCGGCCTCGGTCAGGGGCTGGCCATTGACCGTGGCGACGACCGCGTTCGGGTCGACTTTCGCCGCGGCCGGCGGGGCAGCCTCTGCGGGGGCGGCTGCAGGGGCGCTTTCCTGCGCCAGGACCGGCGACAGGCAAAGAGCCGACAGGCCGAATGCCAGGCCAAGGCTGGCGAGCGACGCGCGGCGGAACGATGAGGACATGAAGATGACTCCGGTGAGGGATTGTGAGAGCGGGGTGGCTTCCAGA
>NZ_JBAZUD010000055.1:0-30167 GCF_041661565.1 Mesorhizobium sp. | reverse complement strand
GGCCGAGAGCGTCGGCATCTCCTGCTGGTTGATCACCCAGGCCTTTTCGCGGCCCGCCGCCAGCAACCCGCCGAACAGGTTCTCGGCAATGCCCATCGTCTCGAAAATGCCTTCGCTCTTGCGGTCCTCGGTGACATAGACGATGCCGTCGGCCACCGCTTCGCTCGGCACGAGATAGCGCACCGGCTTGTCGTCCAGCTCAATGGCGCCGCCGCGCCGGAAATCGCGCTTGTAGATGCCCGAGATGATCTTGAACGTCTCGGTGCGGCCCGACCCGATCAGCCCGAACACGCCGGTGATCTGGCCCTCGAAGATCGAGAAGGAATTGTTGCGCACGACATTGCTCATCGAGATGTCCTGCACCGACAGGACCTTCTTGCCGGCCTTGCGCAGCCGGGTCTCGTCGCGATGCCGGTAGATCTGCCCCGACAGCGTGCGCCCGACCATGGCGGCGACAATCTTGTCGCGGTCGAAGGCCGACGTGTCATCGGTGACGACCAGTTCACCGTCGCGCAGGATGGTGATGCGGTCGGCAATCATCAGCGCCTCTTCCAGCGCGTGGCTGATGAAGACGATCGACACGCCACTCGCCTTGAGCCGGCGGATCAGCGCGAAGAAGTGGCGTTTTTCCTCCGGCGTCAGGGTCGCCGTCGGCTCGTCGAAGATGATGATCTCGGCATTGTGGTGGACCGCGCGCGCGATCTCGACCATCTGCCGCTTGGCCGCGCCAAGCGTCGCCACCATGGCGTTCGGGTCGACCGGAAAGTTCAGCGACTGCAGGAACTGCTGCGCCGAGATGTAGGTGCCGCGCAGCCGGTTGAGGAACTTCTCCGTGCCGAGATAGAGGTTCTGCGCCACCGTCATCGACGGTACCAGGCTGGTCTCCTGGAACACCATGGCGATGCCGGCCTGAAGTGCGGCATGCGGCGAGGCGTAGGCTATCTCCTGGCCCTTGTGGAACATCTTGCCGGAGGTGACTTCGACGACGCCGGCGATGATCTTGGTCAGCGTCGATTTGCCGGCGCCGTTCTCTCCGAGCAGCGCGTGGATCTCGCCCTTGCGCAAGTCGAAGCTGACATTCTTGACGGCGGGCACGCCGCGATAAGTCTTGGTAATGTTTTCCAAGCGGACGATCGGTTCCATCAGAAACCTCCTGATGCGACGTCGAGGGCCAGCACGCAGTCGCCGCCCTTGGAAGCGACGAACAGCCGGCCGTCGCTTTCAGCCACGCTGCAAATGCCGTGGCGCGAGCCGTTGGCGCGACTGTGCAGGCTGAATTGCGGCTGCATGTCCCCGTCGAGCTTGACCACCAGCCCGTAGGAGCGGCTCGGCGACCACGGCTTGTGGATGCCCATGGTGCGGATGCCGCCGCATTGCAGCGGTTCGAGGAAGCTGCGGCTGGAGGCAAGCGACGGGGCTATCCAGTAGGCGGGCGGCACCTGTTCGAGCATGTCTTGCCGATAATGCGTTTCCTGCAGCACGAATTCAATCAGCCGGTTGCGCGGCGCGAACAGGGCCAGCCATGCCCCGCCATCCGCCGCCGGCGACAGCCGTGCGGGATAGCCGGGCAGATGCGTCAAGACAGTCGAGCGGCTGCCGGTCACGCCATCGAAGCGGACAAGCTGATGACGCCAGCTTTCGCTGACCAGCACGTCCCTGCCGACGGGGTAGAGCCCATAGGGAAAGGCGATGTCGCCGGCCACCTTGCGGAACTCGCCGCCTGTAGCGTCCCGCTTCCACAGCGAACCGGACGCGCCCTTTTTCATCAGGTCGGCGGCCCATTGCGACGGCGCATGCTCGGCCGAGCCGTTGGCCAGCCACAGCGTGCCATCGTCGGCATAGGCAAGTGCCGTGATGCAGCGGATGCCAGCCGGGAGCGAGACGTCCTTGCCCGATATCAGCAGCCTGCCGCTTTCGAGCCCTACCGTCAGTTCTCCCGATGGCGACAACGCCAGCGCGGTGACCGTAGATGGAAAGGTCTCGACGACCTTCGGCTCGCCACCGGCTTGGATCGCATAGACCGCGTTGGCGCTGGAGGCGAGCAGCCTGTCGCCGGCGGCCAACAGATTGTCCGGCTCGCTCAGTTCGGCAAAAGCCGGTGCATCATCGAGCTGCGTGTTGGGACGGAAGGCGCCGTCGAGCGGCGGGATGGTAACGGCCTTGCCGCGGAAGATATCCAGGATCGGATCGAGGATCATGATTTCGCTCCCCAATAGGAAGCGCTGCTCGTCCAGTTCGGGTCGGCGCCCGAAATCTTGTAGCGGCCGATGCGGTTGTTGAGGATGCCGCCGACGAACAGAAAGCCCTTGTGCTCGCGCATCGAGGTGACCATCGGATGCGCGCCGCCCGTCAGGTCGCCCATTGCCTCAACGATGCCGCCCTTCTCGTCGAACTTCACCACGCCGCCGGTGTTGATGTTGGGGAACAGCCATTCGTCCTGCGGCAGCCGGCGCGTCATGCGCTTGCGCATGTCTGGATGGCGCAGCGACAGGTCGAAGCTCGGCGTGCGCATGCCCAGCCATGCCATCCAGTAATTGCCGTCCGAGGCGCGGTTGATGTTGTCTGGATAGCCCGGCATGTCGCGGATGACGCATTCGGCCGTGCCGGCCTTGGGGCCTTCGAGCCAGTAACGATGCACGCGGCATGCCCAGCTTTCGGCGAAGAACAGGGACTTGCCGTCATGCGCCATGCACACGCCATTGGTGTAGCGGTAGCCGTCGAGCAGCGTCCTGGTCGAGCCGTCCTTCGGGTCGTAGACGAGCAGCCGGCCAGTGGCGCGGTTCTCGATCGAATCCAGCGCCCAGTCGTGAGCGTCGTAGCGCTTGGTCGAGTCGGTGAAATAGATGCGGCCGTCCGGCGCGATATCGCAGTCGTTCGGGTCGCGCAGCCGCGCGTCGTCGACGATCGAGGTCCAGGAGCGCGCGGTCTCGGCCGACAGCCGTTTCACCTCGCGCTCCGGCGAGACGGAATAGAGCCCCATGGCGCCGACGCAGCTGATCAGGTTGCCCGCCTTGTCGAAAGCCAGCCCCAGTGGAAAGCCGCCGATATGGGCAAAGACTTCCGACTTCACATAATCCGGCGCGAAGAAGCGAACGATCTCGCCATGGCGCGTGCCGCAATAGAGATTGTCGTTGCGGTCGAGGATGACGTCTTCCGGCCCTTCCAGTTCGCCGAGCCCGATATGATCGGCGGCCGACAGCCGGTTGTCGAGCTCGTATGGGGTGCCGGAGCCGGGTGCCGCCGACTGCGTCGCGCCCATCTTGAGATAGACCGGTGCGACATAGACCTCGTTCAGCACCTTGTGGCGGTTCTTCAGCCAGCGGATGTCGATGGTCACAGCCACCGCCAGCATGATGCCGAGCACCATCTGGTTGGTGCCGGTGCCGTAGCCCAGCCGGATCAGCCCGTTGGTCATGGTCAAGACGATGATGGCGCCCATCAGCCCCTTGATCACCGAGCCGCGCCCGCCGCCGAGGCTGACGCCGCCGACCACGGCCGCCGTCAGCGCCATGATCTCGAGGTTGAGGCCGGTGCCGGGCCCTGCGCCGCTCAGCCGGCAGGCGATGAGGAAGCCGCCGATCGAGGCGCAGAAGCCGGAAAAGACATAGGTCATGAACACGGTGCGGCGCACGCGGATGCCGGCATTGTGGGCCGAGCGCCGGGAGCCGCCCACCGCCAGCACATGCCAGCCCGGTCGCGAACGCGTCAGCGCGATATGGGTGACGATGGCCAGGATGATCGCCAGCCAGACCGAGACGGATAGGCCCCAGAAGGTGCTGTCGCCGATGAAATCGAGCACATCCGAGGTGGCGGTCGAAAGCTGCACGTCGGCGGCGTAGGTGGTGACGAGGATGTCGAACAGCGCGCGACCGAAGATGAAGGTGACCAGCGTGGTGAGGAAGGCGCGCAGGCGTAAATAGCCGACGAGATAGCCGTTGATGGCGCCGAAGATGAGGCCCGTGGCGAGCGAGGCGGCAAGCGCCAGCCAGATCGACTGTTCGAGGATGAAGAAGACATAGACGGCCGAGAAACAGGACAGTGCGAAGATCGAGCCGACCGACAGGTCGATGCCGCCGCCCAGCATCACCACCGTCATGCCGGTGACCACCATTGAGAACTCGCCGAGCTGGCGGGTCGATTCCTGCAGCGAGGTCAGCTTGAAGAAACCCGGAATGAGCGAGCCGAAGGTCGCCAATGTCACCACCAGCGCCAGGAACGGGATGGCGTTGTCGGTCCAGCGCTTGGTCAGGATCTCGCCGACAAGGTGATCGGGCACGAGATTGTAGCGCCAGGACTGGAGGCGTTCGCGAAAGGACATCAGGTCACTGCTGCAAGAGAAAAGACAAAGAGGTGGCCAGGCAATCCGGCCACCTCGTCGGTATCGATTGAAGAAGCCTGGCTTATTTCGCCGCCGCTTCGGCCTGCAGCGCCTTCAGGTCCCAGCAGCTGTCGGGCTTCAGGTCGGCCTTGGTCGTCGCCTTCTCCAGCGTGTAGATGTAGGTGTGCGAGGTGCCGGCCGGCTGGCCGCTCTGCAGCAGGAACTTGATGATGGCGTTCATGTCACCCGACTGGCGAGCCAGATCGGTCATCACCACGGCGCCATAGGTGCCGTCCTGCAGCTTGTCGCAATCGGCCGCCTTCTCGCCGCCGCCGGTGGTGACCAGGAACACCTTGCCGTCGAGCTTGGCGTCGCGGATCGCGGCGGATGCGCCGGTCGCGTCACCATCCCAGAAATCGATGATCGAGCAGATATCCGGGTTCTGCTGCAGCATCGTCGTCGTCACGTTGCGCGAGGTCGTTGCGTCCCAGTTGGAGTCGGGCTTGGCCACGACCTTGAAGTCGGGATGCTTGTCCAGCACCTTCATGATGCCGGCATACTGGTAGAGGCTCGACGAGTTCGCCTGGTCGCCCTGCACCAGGCCGATCTTCTTCGACGAGTTCTCACCGCAGCCCTTGATCGCCGCTTCGGCCTCGAGCTGGCCAAGCCTGTCCCAGTCGCTGCCCACGAACGCGTCAGCCGGGAAATTGGCGGGGTTGTCGACCAGGATCACATAGGTGCCGGCGGCCTGCGCCTTCTTCATCAGCTTGGAATAGGAATTGAGGTCCGGCGCGTGGATGATCAGCACGTCGGGCCGTGTGTCCGACGAGATGGCGTCGGTGATCGCCTGCGCGCCGGCATCGACCACCCAATTCGGATCGCGCGTCTCGAACACGCCGCCCCAGCCTTCGACTTCCTTCTTCAGGAAGTGGGCCCATCCCTGTGCCAGGTCGAAGCCCATCGCCAGCGGCACCAGCATGACGCGCTTGCCCTTCAGCGCCTGCGCATAGGCGGCCGGGCCCGGATCGTCGGCGGCGAAGGTCGGAGCCACGAAGGCGGTGACGGCGAGCGCCGTGGCCGCGGCCATGAATGTTCTGATGAATTTCATATCGGATCCTTTCGTTTCATTGTCATTGCCGGCCGATCGGAACGGATCGGACGGGGTACCCCGAGCAGATGGGCTAGCCCATCTGCCCTAAATGTCGCCCTGCTGGGCAGTCTGTTCGTCACGCGGATTGATGATGCCGTCGACGATGATGGCTCCGAGCAGGATCGCCGCCTTGATCAGGTTCTGGTAAAGCAGCGGAATGTCGATGATGGTCATGGCGTTCAAAAGGATGCCGATCAGCGCTGCGCCCACCAGCACATTGCGAACCCCGCCCCGCCCGCCGGACAGGCCGATGCCGCCGATCACCGCCACCAGCACGATGTCGTAGAGCAGGGTCGAGTTGACGACGCGGGTATTGATGGAATGCAGGCTGGCCGCCGTGAGCAGGCCGGCGACCAATGCCACGAAGGCCGAAAGCACATAGCGGAGCACCAGCATCGGCCGAACCGGAATGCCGATGTTGCGCGCGGCGACCGGATTGTCGCCGGCGAAATAGATGTAGCGGCCCCATTTGGTGTAGCGCAGGAACAGGAGGAACAGGAAAGCCAGCCCCGCGAAGACGAAGACCTCGATGGGAATGTCGAGAAAGCGCAGGCCGCCGAGCAGTTCGACCCAATGCCCCTGAGGCACCGGCACCGCGTCCTGCGTGATCAGTTGCGAGCGCACATAGCCGAAGACGAAGGAGCCGGTCGCCAGCGTCACGAAGATCGCCGGCACATCGGCATAGGCGACGAGAAAACCGTTGAGCATGCCGATCGCGAGAACGCCGGCCAGCACATAGGCGAAGGCCAGCCCGTCCGGCGTCCCGGTGTTGAGAAGCTGCAGGTACCAGGCCACCGACATCGCCATGATCGCCACCGCCGACAGGTCGATGCCGCGGCCGATGACGACGACCGCCATGCCAAGCGCCAATATGCCGAGCACCGAGACCGAGCGCACGATGGACACCAGATTGTTGGCGTCGATGAAGCCCGGCAGGCCGATTGCCGCGGAAACGAACAGCACCACCGCTATGGCAAAGACGATGCCTTCCTGATTCAGGCTCCTGAAACTTGGCCAGCCAATCGTGCTCATGTCCGCTTTCGCCCCGATGGCAGCGCTGCCATCCCCAAAAACAAAGGCTAATCGGCTGGGCGGCGGTTCGTCAAATGAATCCGCGTTCAGCAGCCAGTCGCCAGGCGATATTCATCGAGTGGACGCATTGATTGCCGAAACTGGCGCAATGCCCGGAAACTTCTGTGTTTTTGCCAAACGATTGCGCCATCGCCGCTGCTGGCCAAACGTTCCGCTTCAAGATGCCACGACAAGGCGCAATTCACGTCCTCGTTCGACAGGAAAATGCGGTCTCAACGCTTCGGTGCGTGACCGGAAACCTCGATGCCTGCCGTGGCCGGTAAAGCGAGGAAGCGGAACGAAGTTGCCAGTCCGACGGCTCCGATCGCCAGGAAGGCGATTCGAAAATCGAAAAGGTCGAGCGCTGGTGAACCCCTGGCGATCCGCGACAGGTTGAGGATGGCCGCGGCAAAGGCGACGCCAAACAACATCGCCACCTGCTGCAGCATCGAAGACAGCGTCGCCGCCGAGCTGCGCTGCGCTGCCTCGATGTCGGCGAAAGCCAGCGTGTTGAGAGCCGTGAACTGCATCGAGCGCGACAGGCCGGCGACCAACATCAGCAGGATCACGAGAGCTTGCGGCGTCTGGGGCGAGATTGCCCCGCAAGCCATGATCGAGGCCGAGGCGATGATGCCGTTGACGACCATCACCGAGCGGAAACCGAAAAGCCGCAGCGTTGGCGTCGTCACCGTCTTCATGCCGAGATTGCCGAGGAAGTAGGCCAGGATCATCATGCCCGCGTCGATCGGGCTGAGACCGAAGCCGACCTGGAACAGCAGCGGCAGCAGGAACGGCGTCGCGTTGATCGCCACCCGGAAGACGGTGCCGGCCGCCAGCGTCGAGATGGCGAAGGTCAGCACCTTGAACGAAGACAGGTCGAGCAGCGGATGCGGCGCGCGTCGGAGATGCCGCATGGCCAGCCAGCTGATGAGCAGGCCGGCCACGATGAGCACGACCGTTAACGTCACGCCGTCCTCCGGGTGCGCGATGCGCTCGAGGCCGTAGAGCAGCAGGGCGAGCCCGGCCGATGTCAGCACGAAACCCGGCCAGTCCAGCGGCTTGGGGTCGGCCTCCCGATCTCCGGGAATGAAACGGGCGACCAGCGCCAGCCCGATGACCCCAAGCGGGATGTTGATGAAGAAATTCCAGTGCCAGGACAGATAGGTGGTGATGAAACCGCCGAGCACCGGCCCGACGACAGGCGCGAACAGTGCCGGCCAGGTGATCAGCGCCGTGGCGTTGAGCAGCTCGGACTTCGACGCATTGCGCAGGACAAGAATGCGGCCGACCGGCGTCATCAGGGCGCTGCCAAGACCCTGCACGGCGCGGGCGGCGACAAATTGGGTCAGGTTTTGCGAGAAGCCGCAGGCGAGCGAGGCCAGCGTGAACAGCGCGATCGCAACCAGGAAGATGTTGCGCGCGCCGAAGCGGTCGGCGAGCCAGCCCGACAGCGGCACGAACACCGCCATGGTCAGCATGTAGACGGTGATGCCGATGCTCATCGCCACCGCCGGCACGCCGAAGGAATCGCCCATCTGCGGCAGCGAGGTCGAGATGATCGTCGAATCCAGCAACTGCATGAAAAAGGCGATGGCAACGATCAGCGCCACGCGCCGCGCGTTCGTGGCCGTCTCGGTCAAGGCTTCGGTCTCGGGGATGGCAGTCATGACGGGTCGGTTAGAACAGCATCCGGCTGGCTGCGTCCAGAGATGGCGCAACAAACTTTCGTGTCGCATCGCGGCCTGCTATGGGAGAGCGGGGGCGACCGAGGAAAATGTGCGTAAATGAAGCCCATCTATATCGACTATCTCAATGCCCTCGACATCGAAGCGCTTGCCATGACCGACGGCGAGATCATTGCCGCTGTCGAGACCGGGCTCATCGCCCAGGGTAACGGCCAGACGGTGATCGAGCCGCGTGTCCATCTTGAACCGGACCCATCCTTCCACGGCCATTTCAACGTCTTGCGCGGCTATGTGGCGCCACTCGACACGGCGGGCGTGAAGATCGTCGGCGACTATGTCGACAACTATCTGCACGGCCTGCCCTCCGAATTCGGCATCCTCAATCTGTTCGATCCGCGCACCGGCACGCCGCGCGCTATCCTCGACGCCACCGTCATCACCGACATGCGCACCGGCGCCGTTACCGCCATCGGCGCCAAACATCTGGCGCGCAAGAATTCGAAGGTGCTGGGCCATATCGGCGCGCGCGGCACTGCCTATTGGAACGTGCGCCTGCTCGACCATCTCTTCGACTTCGACGAAATCCGCGTCCACTCGCGCCGCCCGGAAAGCCGCGACGGCTTCGCCGCGAAGCTCTCCGCCGATCTCGGCAAACCGGTCACCGCTGTCGCCGACTGGCAAAGCTGCATCGAGGGCGCCGATATCGTCGTCGAGGCTTCGCGGCTGCCCGAGCCTCAGCCGCTGCTCAAGACCGAATGGATCAAGCCCGGCGCCCTGGTCATGCCCTATGGCACGATGAGCGCGGTGGAGCTGTCGCTGACCGACATCATGCAGAAGATGGTCGTCGACGATTGGGGCCAGTGCAAGGGCGGCAAGTTCGGCTCGCTGCGCGCCCATGTCGAGACAGGTCGGCTGAGCGAGAAGACGCTGCATGCCGAGCTCGGCCAGATCGCCGCCGGTCTCAAGTCCGGACGTGAAAGCGACGACGAAACCATCCTGTTCTGGCATCGCGGCCTGTCGCTGTCCGACATCGCGCTCGGCAAGGCGATGCTCGCCAAGGCGCAGGCGCAAGGCATCGGGCAGAGGCTGCGCTTCGCATGAACGCGCTCGTCCTTTCCGGAGCCGGTATCCGTATCGAGGATATCGCCGCGGTTGCACGCGAAGCGCGCAAGGTCGAGATCGGGCCCGATGTCATTGGCAGGCTTGAGAAAGCGCGAACGGTGCTGGACAAGGCCGCCGCGTCGGGCCAGCAGATCTATGGCCTGAACACCGGGCTTGGCGCCAATCTCGGCACTGCGGTCGAGGGGGATGCCAGCGCCTTCCAGCGGCAACTGCTCGAAGGGCGCAGCGGCGCGGTCGGAGAAACGCTGCCGGTCGAGGCTGTCAGGGCAACGATGATCGCGCGCGCGGCGATGCTTTCAACTGGCGGCTCCGGCCTTTCGCCCGCGGTGTTCACCGCTTTGGTCGACGCGCTCAATGCCGGCGTTCATCCGGTGATGCCATCGCTGGGCTCTATCGGCGCCGGCGACCTGGTGCTGATGACGGCGCTTGCCCGCCTGCTCACTGGCGAAGGCGAAGCCGACTATCAGGGCCGGCGCATGCCGGCGGCCAAGGCATTGACGATGGCGCGTCTCGCCCCCGCCACCCTGGCGCCCAAGGACGGGCTGTCGCTGATCAACGCGTCGGCGGTCTCGGTGGGAGCGGGCGCGCTCGCAGTGACCGACGCGCTTTGCGCCCTTGTCCAGCAGCAGCAGGCCGGCGCGCTGACCATGGAAGGTCTCGGCGCCAACCGCACCATCCTCGATCCGCGCTTGCACATGGCCCGCCCGGCGGCCGGCCAGCAGGAAGCTGCCAAGGCGCTGCACGATCTCCTGGCCCGCGACGAGGCGCCGGCGCCGACCACCATTCAGGATCCGCTGTCGATCCGCTGCATGCCGTCGATCCATGGCGCCCTGATCGACGCGATCGGCCAGGCGAGACAAGCCGTCGAGATCGAGCTCAATGCCGCCGCCGACAACCCGCTGGTGCTGGGCGACGACGAGTTGGTGCTGTCGACCGGCAATTTCCACACCGCCGCGCTGTCGCTCGCCTTCGAGACGCTCGGCCTGGCCATCGCGCAGTGCGCTGCCGCGAGCGCCGCCCGCTTCATCCAGCTGACCGGCTCGGGCCGCAATGGCTTGCCGAAATATCTGTCGCCCATCGGCGGCGCGTCGGCCGGCTTCGTGCCGCTGCAGAAGACCGCGACATCGATCCTGGCCGCCATCCGCCACAAGGCCAATCCGGTGATGCTGGATTTCCTGCCCGTCTCGGAAGGCGTCGAAGATCATGCAACACAAACACCGCTCGCCGTGTCGAAATGCGCCGCCATGATCGCGCTGTGGCGACGGCTGATCGCGTTCGAACTGATGGCCGCTGCCCAGGCCGTCGACCTGCGCGAAGGGTTGACGCTGGCGCCGCGCACCGCTGCTATCCACGCCGCGATACGCGCGCTCGTTCCAGCCCTCAAACAGGATCGGCCGCTCGGCATCGACGCCGAAGCGCTTCATGCCGCCCTTGCGGGCGGACATTGGCAGCCGGGGCTACTTCGGGCCGACCTTGTCGAGGAAACGCTCTAGCTCGGCCGGATCCATCCGCACGATATGCCTGTCTTCGGGATAGGCGCCGCTGTTGACGTCGGCGACATATTCGGAAAATGCCGCTACCCGCTCGGCCTGCAGCCTGTCATATTCGGCGGCGAAATTGCGGTAGACCTTGGAATGGCGCGGCATGTGGCCTCGGTTCTGGCCAAGGATATCGTCTGCGAACAGATATTGCGCGTCGCAGCCGGTCCCCGCTCCCATCGACAGCATGATCAGCGACGTGCGTTCCGAGATCGCCTTGGCCACCTCGACCGGCACCACCTCGATTTCGGCGCCGATGGCGCCGGCGGCCTCCAGCTGCTTCACCGCCTCGAAGATCTGCATGGCGGTATCGGCGCTCTTGCCGACCGCCTTGAAGCCGCCGGTCCAGGTCGCGCGCGACGGGATCAGGCCGACATGGCCGATGACGGGAACGGCGTCGTCGGCCATCCGCTTGATGGTGGCATAGCCTGCGCTGCAATAGACCGCGTCGGCGCCGGCCTTGTAGAGCCGGAAGGCCCAGCGCAGGAAATCATCCGCCGTGCCGATCTCGAAGAAGTTCTCGCCGGGCATGGTGAACAGGCTGGGCGCGGCATCGCGATACGCAGGGTTGAGCACAAGTTCAGGGGGCACGGAGACGATGTCGACCCCTGCCCGCTCGGCGGCCTCCGCCTCGTCCATCGTCACGACGCGCAGCATGGTCAGCTGGCGCTTGCCCTTCAGGGCGCGCAGATCCGCCACTGTCGGTCTTTTTCGGCTCATCGAAGTTCCCCCTCTGTGTTCCCCGACGGATCAGCCGACCTGGATCAAGACCCTGCCGGCCTCGACCTTCACCGGATAAGTCGCGAGATTGACGCAGACCGGCGCGCCCTTGGCCGCGCCTGTCTTGTAGTTGAAGCGGCCATTGTGCTTCGGGCATTCGATGATGTCGTCCATCACCAGCCCGTCGGCCAGATGGACCTTCTCATGCGTGCAGAGACCATCGGTGGCGAAGAATTCGTCGTCCGGGCTGCGATAGATGGCGAAGGTGCGCCCGCCATGATCGAAGCGGACAACGTCCTCCTCCTCGACATCATCGACACCGCACGCGTCAACCCAATCACCCATGCCTGTTCTCCGCCTATTCCGCCGCCGCCGGTATCGTCAGCGCGTGAAACTCTTCCCGGTAGGGCCGCGCCGTCGGCGGCAAGTCGCGCTTGAGGAAATAGTCCTCGTACCGAAGCTGCTTCAGCAGCACTGGCCAGACCTCGCGGTAAGCATGCCACATCGACGGGTTGGGCGCCGGCAGATCATGCTTGATCAATTCGTGCAGCCTTGGCAACGCGTGATAGGGCACCATCGGGAACATGTGATGCTCCACATGGTAATTCATGTTCCAGTAGATGAACCGGCTGATCGGGTTCATGTAGACGGTGCGTGTGTTCAGCCGGTGGTCGACGACATTGTCGGCAAGGCCGATATGCTGCAGCAGGCCGGTCAGAACCATGTGCCAGCTGCCATAGAGGCGCGGCAGGCCGATCAGCACCAGGGGCAACAGCGACCCCAGCGCGATCGCCAGAGCGATTGTCGCGACGTAGATGGCGACATGCCAACGGGCCGCGACCACGGCCTTGTGCTGTTCCATGTCGGGTATGTAGCTCTTCTCGTCATCCGACAGCCTGCCGAACGCCTGTCGCACCAGCGCCGGCAATGAATAGCGGAAATCGAGGATGCCGGTGAAGGCGAGTGCCGCTCGCAACAGGTCCGGCGGCCGCATCACCGCGATCTCGGCATCGCGGCCGACGATGATCGTGTCGGTGTGGTGACGGGCATGGCTCCAGCGCCACTGGACCGGATTGCGCATCACCATGAAGGAGGCGATATGGTAGACGACATCGTTCATCCAGCGCGTGCGGAACGCCGTGCCGTGGCCGCCTTCGTGCCAGCGCGAGTCGCTCGACGAACCGTAGAGCACGCCGTAGACGACCAGGAACGGCACCACCCACCACGTGCCCCAGAACCAGATGATGCCTGCGGCAGAGCCCACGATGGCCGCGACCCAGATGATGGTGTCGCGGATCGCTGGCCCGTCGGAGCGCTGCATCAGCTCCTTCATCGCCTTGCGCGGCAAATCGGTATGATACCATTCGGCCGAAGCAAGCCCGGTCTCGATCGCGATCCGCGTGCTTTCGCCAACCAGGCTGTAGTCCCGCTTTGTCTTGACCGCCGTCGCCATCGTCACCTCCAGCCCCGCCCTACAGGCCGTTGGCGCGGAATTTTCCGTCGAGGAATGTTTTCGCGCGCGGCACGTCATCCTCGGTCAGGTGCTCGATGATGACCGGGATGTTCGGGTGCTTTTCGCTGAGCCGCTTCAGATAGAGGTCGTAGTTGAGCGAACCGAGCCCAGGCGCCGGCAGCTCGATTTCGCCGACGCCACGAAACGTCAGCCCCTCATGCGCATCGGCGTCGCCGATATCGGCATGCTTCTCGGACTTGTCGCTGCCCGACCGCTTGACGTCCTTGGCATGCGCGATCCGGATCTTGTCGGTCAGCGTGTCGAACACCTGGTTCAGCACCTGGTCCATGCGGTCGATGTTGTGCGCCTCGAAATAATTGGTCGGGTCCATCAACAGGCCAAGGCCGGGGTGGTCGACCTGCGCGAACATCCTGACCGTTTCCTCGACCGAGCCGACGACATTGTTGACATAGGTCTCGAGCAGGAAGACCGCGCCATGATCATAGGCGGTCTGGGCAAGATCCGAGATCACCTCGCGGCATTCCTCGAACCCTTCCTCGGTCTTGTTCCTGGGGTGATGCACCCAGTCGGACTCGGTGTTGTAGGTGCCGGTCTCCGAGATCACGTAGGGCGAGCCGAACGCGCGCGCGCTGCGGATGATCTCCTTCAGGTAGCCGATGCGCTTCTCGCGCTCGGTCTTGTCGGGGTGGATGATGTTGGTGTAGCCCGATATGCAGCAGATCGGCAGATTGTGGTCGCGGAACATGTCGCGCACCGTCCGCGCCTTGTCGCGGGTGATCTGTCCGGCCGACAGGTCGATATCCCTGAAATGCAGATCGAGCTGCACGGTGTTGAAATCGAGCGCGCGGATCTTGCTTGCCGTCTCCGCAAGGCCGTACGGGAAATAGCCGGTGAAAATACCTGCCTGCATCATGATGTGAAGTCCTCCCGGTAAGCGATTCAACAGCCACGCAATTCGCTGGCGTTCAGTCAGTTGAGATTTCGGAAAGCCTGATCGTGCGGCTTTCCGCCATCGAGCGATAGCCGGCCTCGACCAGGGCCATGGTCTTGACGTTGTCGGCGACCGACAGCGCCGGCGGCGCCCCCGTCTTCACCGCATGCTGCAACTGTTCCATCACGCCGATGAAGGCATGGGGAAACCACATCGTGTCCCAGCGTGGGCTGACCCACTGGCCACCGGTTGTTTCGGTCGAGGCGTAGGTCAGGGTCGAGGCGACGCCGGTCGGCCAGCCGATCGTGCCCTTGGCGACGCCCTTGGTGCCGTCGACGCGCCAATTGATGTGCTGGTCGTCCTGATAGCCCTCCTGGCGCGGGCCGGACCAGACGTCCTCCAGCGACACGGCCAGCACGCCTGACGGGAACCGCAATGTCGATACCGTTATGCCATCGGAATGGTCGAACGTCGTGCGCGGGTCCTTGCGCGTCAGCGTGGTGATTTCGTCGGGATCGCCAAACAGGAAGCGCAGCACGTCGAGATGATGCACGCTCATATTGGCCAGCGTCAGCCGGTCGTAATCGGCAAGGAAGGCCTGCCAGTGCGGGATCGCGTGCATGTCGATCTGCGCGAACACGATGTCGCCCAGCGCGCCGCTGTCGATGATCTGCTTCAGCACGCGCATCGACTGGTCGTAGCGCATGTTCTGGTTGACCGAGAGGATCTTGCCGGCCTTTGCCGCTTCGTCACGCAGCTTGATCGCCTCCTCGAGCGAAAGCGCCAGCGGCTTCTGTGCCAGGATCGCCTTGATGTGTGGCTGCTTCAGCGCGTGGCGGATCAGCGCCGGCTGCTGGTCGGGCGGAAAGGCAAGGTCGACGATCTCGACCTGGCCGTCCTCGATCAAGCGTTCCGGCGTATCGTGAACGGTCGGGATATTCCAGCGCGCGGACACCTTCTCGGCGCTGGCCTTGGTGCGCGACGCGATCGCCACCACCGGGAACCCGGCCTGGGCGTAAGCCGCGAGATGGCATTCGGCCATGATCATGCCGGCGCCGATGCAGCCGATCCGGTATTCGCTGGTGCGAACCGTCACATCCGGTTCGAAATCCGTGCCTGCCATCCATTCCTCCCGTACCGACAGGATATAGCGCCATAGGTCGGGTATCTGCGAAGCCCGGCACCATCATTTCCCATCAGGGGTAGTATGCTCAGAGAGGGCGGTCGCGACCAGCTGAGGAGAGCAACACTGCCTTTCACGGACTTTCTCAGGTTCTGCGGACGATCGCCCCGCCGTCTTCGCGAACACCAATCACAACCCGGTCGCCGGAAACAAAGTCCGCGATAGCACATACAACCAGCGGCATGCGTATCTCATAGAGAAATTCGGCGACGATCGCCCCCACCGCCAGGATCGGGTCCGGCCGCTCGATCAGGATGCCGGCCGGTGCCGTGCCCCTGCGGATCGCCTCGGCCAACACCGACGATGACGATGACGAGCCGCGCCCGCTGGGCATAACGAGAATCTTGCCGGCGACGTTCTGGCCGAGGCCGGGATGGGAGTGATCGATGATTTCACCCGTCGCCGCATCGATGCCGCCCCAGAAGCTGAGCGCCTGCGAAAACACCAGCGCCTCTCCCTCGCCCTCGCCAACCACCAGAAAGGTCCCGGGTCGCTCCACCGGTCGCGTCATGAGGCGCTCCGCACGACATGCCCGGCCGCGGCGGAGCGGATGCAATCCTTCATGTCGGCGAAGGCGACCGTCACGCCGATATTGCCGGGCGCGTAATGTGCCCATTTGCCGGAATTGGTCATCACCACGCCGTCGAGCCGCTTCAGGATCGACGTGACATAGGTGCAGGTATCGGCGACCGGGATCAGGCCGAAAGCCTCCATGCCGGCCAGCGCGCCCTCTTCCTGCAGCCGGGTCAATGTAGCGCGGCCGGTGTTGACATAGATCGGGATGCCCCTGCCCGGTGCAACCGCGCGCAGCAACGGCAACAGGCGCATCCATTCCTCATGCGAGAAATGCGGCGTGCCCAGAGACACCGCCGAAAGCGGCGCGCCATCCGGCACGGTCGACAGCCTGGCCAGCGCATGGTCGATATCGGCACGGGTGATGCGGATCGTCTCTTCCGGCGCATGGCCGTGGAACGCCTCATCGAGCGTCCCGGCTTCCGGCGTGATGCCGACCGCATGGAACAACGCCACGGCGCCGGTCGTCGCCGCCGCCGCGCCCAGCGCTTTCAACTGATCCTCATCACGCGGTTGTGGCAGGCCTGATACCACCGGGATGCGATCGCCGCTCGCCTGCCCGATGATCAGCCCGACGCCGACGAACAGGCTGTCGCCCGGCTCCGGGTTGGTGATGTCCAGCTCGAAGAGGACGCGCCCACGCCGGTTCTCGCTCAGATGAAGCCCCCAGGCCGGCGCCCGCCCGGTCATGGCGCAGCACAAATCGATGAAATCACCATAGCGGTTGGTGCGCGCGCCGATGACCGAATTGGCAAACACGATGGCATTGGATTCGCCCCAGGCGATCTGCTGCCCGAACTGCGGTCGGAAGCGCGACTGGTAGGGTGCGCAGGTGAACGTCGCCTCGCAGCCAAGCTCCATGTGCGCCGTCATCAGCCGCCTTGCCGGTACTTCCTCCGCCGCCGGCATCTTCACCATGCCGGGGTGGATGAGGTCGAACGAACCGACATTGAGAGTCGTCGGCACCTGCACGCGCCCGCCGCCTTCGACCAGCCTTTCGACGAAATCAAGGCCGGCCTTGCCGTGGTAAAGGCAGCCATCGATATGGGCCCCGGATATGTCGAGCAGGCTGCCGGCGCCGACCGCGTTGGAAAAGGCGACGAGGATTTTCATCGCTGCGGCGGACGATGGGCCGCGCTCGCCGTCGAGCATGGATAGGTCCTGTGCGGTCAGTTCAAGCGTCATCGATACTCCAAGCCGCTTAGTCGACCGTCGGCGGGACAGCACCCCCCTCTGCCCTGCCGGGCATCTCCCCCGCAAGGGGGGAGATTGGCCGTGCTCTCTGCCTTCGCAAATTTTCAACGCTGCGGGAAGAGCAGCGGCGCGGACGCAGCCGATCTCCCCCCTTGCGGGGGAGATGGCCGGCAGGCCAGAGGGGGGTGGGCGGGAACTCAACCTCCCCAGTTGGGAGCTGGCCCTTCAGCCCGCCGGGATCAACACCGTGCTCTCCGGCGACCAGCGCAGCACCACGTCCTGTCCTTCCGCCAGCCTGTCGGCGCCCGTATTCTGCACGATCACCTTCAGCGTCTGGCCGGCACGCTCGACAAAGTACGTACTGTTGTTGCCGGCGAAGATGCGCTTGGAAACCTGGCCCTTGAGCACGTTGGCATTGGCGGTATCCGTAACCCCGCCATCGATGCCGATTTGTATGCGCTCGGGCCGCACGGCACAGCTCGCCTTGGTTCCGGCGGCGAGCGTCGGACCCGCGCCGGCTGCAATCGCCATGCCGTCCGGCAACCGGATGCCGTTGCCGGTCGCGTCGCCGCGGAAGATGTTGGCGTCGCCGAGGAAGGTAGCGGCGAACTCGCTCCTTGGCCGGTCGTAGATTTCCTCCGGTGGGCCTTCCTGCACCAGCCTGCCGTCGCGCAGGATGCCGATGCGGTCGCTCATCGTCAGCGCCTCCTCCTGGTCGTGGGTGACGAAGATGGTGGTGATGCCGATCTCGCGCTGGATGCGCTTGAGCTCGATCTGCATGTCGACACGCAGCGCCTTGTCGAGCGCGCCAAGCGGCTCGTCGAGCAGCAGCACGCGCGGCTTGGTGACGATGGCGCGGGCGAGCGCGACACGCTGGCGCTGGCCGCCGGACAACTGGTGCGGACGCCGGCCGCCAAGTTTGCCCAGTTGCACCAGATCCAGCGCGCGCTGCACTTCCGTGGCGATCACCACCTTGGCCTCGCCGCGCACCGAAAGGCCGAAGGCGACATTGTCGGCAACGCTCATGTTCGGAAACAACGCGTAATTCTGGAACACCATGCCGATGCGCCGCTTCTCGACGGGCACCCGCTCGACGCTCTCGCCGCCGATGGAGATGCGTCCGGCGTCAGGGAAGTCGAAACCGGCGATCTGCCTGAGCAGCGTGGTCTTGCCGCTGCCCGAAGGGCCGAGCAGCGCATAGAAGCCGCCATCGGCGAAATCGATGGAGACGTCGTCCAGCGCCTTGTGGGCGCCGAAACTGCGCGAGACGTTCGAAACCTGCACGCCGGCCATTATTTTTCTCCGCCGAATTTGAAGAAGCGCGCCGTGAGCAGCATCAGCGCCATCGACACGACGATGATGATGGTCGACACCGCATTGATTTCGGGCGTGAACCCCTTGCGGATCGCGGCGTAGATCTCGACCGGCAGCGTCGTCTGGCCGGGGGTCGCCAGGAAGTAAGAAACGACGAACTGGTCGAACGACACCGCAAAGGCAAACAGCCCGCCTGCGATCACGCCAGGCATGATCCAGGGCAGCGTGACGCGCCGCGTCACCTGCCACTGGTTGGCGCCGAGCGAGCGCGCAGCCTCCTCCAGTTCCGGGGCGAAGGTCTGCAGCCGGGCCGAAACGACGACGATGACATAGGGCAGCGCCAGCGCGACATGGCCGAGCAGGATGGCGAACAGGCCGCGCCCGATGCCGACGCCGAAGAAGAAGATCAGCATCGCCGTGCCGGTGATCAGCCACGGAATCGCGATCGGCGGAAACAGCAGCGCCTGGAGGAATTTCTTGCCGCGGAATTCGTAGCGGAACATCGCCAGCGACGCCGCCGAGCCGAGCACCACGCAGATGAGCGTGGTGATGACCGCGATCTCGATGCTGTTGCGCGTTGCCGAGATCAGCTGCTCGTTCTGCCACAGCGAAGCGTACCATTCCGTCGTCCACTCGAACGGCAACTGGTAGAAGGGCGAGACGTTGAACGACATCAGCGCCATGATGATGATGGGCAGGTAGAGAAAGGCGAGCAGCAGCCCGATGTAGAGGCGACCCAGCCATTCGAGGATACGTGTGGTCGCCATCAGGCAACCCTCCGCAGCACCGGCGAGGCGATCGCCAGGATGACCAGCACCACGGCCAGCAGGATGAAGGACAGGGCTGCCCCCAGCGGCCAGTTGAACACGGCGACGAACTGGTCCTCGATCACCGTGCCGTAGAAGGTGCCGGTGCGGCCGCCAAGGATGCGCGGCTCCATGAACGAGCCGACGACCGGAACGAAGATCAGTGCGGCGCCCGCCACCAGCCCTGGCATCGACAACGGAATGATCACCCGCTTCAGCACCTGCAAGCGCGAAGCGCCGAGCGAGCGCCCGGCCTCGATCAGCGAGTCGTCGATGGCTTGCAGGGTGAGATAGCAGGTCAGCACCATGTAGGGCACGTAGGAGTGCACCAGGCCGATGATCACCGCCGGATAGGAATACATCAGATCGATGTTGATCTTGAACGGCAGCACGGCATTGAGCGCCGTGTCGAGGATGCCGCCTTCGCGCAGCACCATTGCCCAGGAAAAGATACGCACCAGCCCATTCGACCAGAACGGCAGGATGACCAGCAGGAAGATCGCCTCGCGGCTACGACCCTTCAGCACCTTGGCCAGCACGTAGGCGGCTGGGTAGCCGATGACGATGCACCACAGCGTCACTTCGAGGCCGAGGCGCAGCGAGGCGAGCAGCAATGTCAGATAAAGTCTCTGTGAAAAGAAGGCGGCATAGTTGCCGAGCGTGAACGCCCACGGCTTTCCCGACAACGGCAGGTCGGTCATGAACGAGAAGAAGACCATGGCCGAGAGTGGCAGGAAGATCGCCACCGTCAGCCACAGATAGGCGGGCGCCAGCAGCTGCAGGGCCGATCTCAATCCGCTGCGCGACGCGACCGCTCCCTGTACCGCCATGAGACCCTCCTCCCCAGGATTGCAACGGCCAGCCGGCGCGGACCGCCGGCTGGCCCGGACGCAAATCTACTTCACGTCGACCTTGAGCTGTTGCCAGAGCGCCAGATAGGCCTCGCGCTGCGCGTCGGTGATCGGCGCCTGGAACTGGATGCGCTTGGCAACCTCCGGATCGCCCATCACCTTGCGGTTGAAGGCATCCTCAGGCAGCGCCTCGACGGCCTTGGTGTTGGCCGAAACCGGCGCGCCGACCTTGGTGACCCATTCGACGTAGAATTTCGGGTCGATCATGTAGTTGATGAACGCCTCGGCGCCGGCGACATTCTTGGAACCGGCCGGGATCGAAAAAGCATCAAGCCAGGCGACCGCGCCCTCCTTCGGAATGACCAGCGAGACCGGCAGCTTGAAATGGGTCTTGGCGCGGTCGGCCGACCCGCTCCAATAGGTGCCGATGTCGATCTGGTTGGAGGCCGCCATCTGGTTCCAGTCGTTCTCGGAGCTCCAGAAGGTCTTGATCTGCGGCATCAGCGAAGTGAGCTTCGTCTTGACCGCGTCCATATCCTTGATGTCGTTGATGTTCTGTCCGGTGGCGATGGCGCCGAACTGCACCGCCTCGACGGCGTCGTCGCGGATGATGACGCGGCCCTTGTGCGCGGGATCCCACATTTCGGCGATCGACGTCGGCGGCTTGTCGAAGGACTTCTCGTTGATGGCGAGCGCCGTCAGGCCCCAGACCCACGGCACGCCATAGACCTTGCCGTCATGGTCGAGCATTGGCGAGCCCGCCTTGTCGGGGCTGATATTGGCATAGTTGGGCAGCTTCGAGACGTCGATCGGCTGGATCAGCTTTTCGGCCATCGCCTGGTCGTTGAAGGCGGCGTTGATCATGACCACGTCGTAAAGGCCGGGATTGGTGCGGATCTTCGTCAGCATTTCCTGTTCGGAATTGAAGAAGTCGTTGACGACCTTGTTGCCGGTCGCCTTCTCGAAGGCGGCTACGGCCCAGGGCTCGTCGGCGCCATAGCCTTTCCAGTTGAGCACATGCACTTCGGCGGCACTGGCGGCCAGCGTGAGCGCGGTGGTGAAGACGGCGGTCGCCGTCAGCAGAGCAGTCAGTCTTGGCATGCGCATGTTGGTTCCTCTCTTTGTTTGCCCGCTTGGCGGGGCTTGTCAGGCTGTCTGATGGGCCTTCTGGTTCTGACCCGACGCGCCGGTCTCGGCCGCCAGGATCAGGAAAGTCTGGATTTCGCTGTCGATCGGCGCCGATGAGCCACCATGGCGGGTCACCGAAATGGCGGCCGCCGCATTGGCATAGCGTGCCGCCTCGAAGGCCGGCACCCCACGCGCCAGCGCGCTGACGAAAGCGCCGATATGGGTATCGCCGGCGCCATTGGTGTCGACGGCGGCAACCCTGAAGCCGGGAATGGTTTGCGCCGTGCCGTCGGCCAACCGCACATGACAGCCCTTGGCCGCGGCACGGATGATGACGCCAGCAGCCTTCGGGCAATGGTCGGCCAGCAGTCGTGCCGCGACCGCTTCGACCTCGCCTGGACCGGCGATCTCGCTGGCCTCGGCGGTGTTGCAGCTCAGCCAGGTCGTGCGGGTGAGCACCCTTGACAGGATCGGGCGTGGAATGTCCGCGACGACAGGCGTTGGATCGAAGACGAAAGGCGTTTCGGGAGGCAGCGCTTCGATCCAGCCGGTCAACGCCTCACGGCTGCCGGGGTAGCTCAGCGTGTAGCCCGAGGTGAACACCCAGTCTCCGGCCGAGGCCGACACCGGCGCCATCATGTCGAGGCTGAGCACGCTTTCCGCGCCGGGCCATGAGACGAAAGTGCGTTCGGCATCGCTCGAGATCATGGCAACGCAATTGCCGCTGTCCATGACCGGCGATGGCGGCGTCAGCACCTCGATGCCCTCGGCGGCAAAGGCGGTGCGCAGGAAGTCGCCGTTCGGTCCGCTGCCGAGTTGGCCGCCGAACGCCACTTTCATGCCCGTTCGGGCGGCCGCGACCATCATGTTGAAGCCGCCGCCGGCGACCTGGGCGAAGCTCGATGCGGTTTTTTCCGTGCCGGCTGCCGGCAAGGCGTCGACGCGGTAGACGTAGTCCACCACGGCGCTGCCGATGTGGATGAGGCGCCCGCTCATGCCGCAGCGTCCTTGCCGGAGCGGGCTTTCGCCAGCCGCGCCGTGACGAGGTCCTCCGCAAGTACGCGAACCTCCACGAGGTCGACACCGACAAGCCTGGCGATGTGTTGTTGCGGCAATCGTGAAAAGCCGGTGCAGGCGCCGGCCATGCCGGCCGCGATGGCGCCGATCGTGTCGGTGTCGCCGCCGAGATTGGCGCTGATGACCGCGGCACGCCAGGGATCGCCATCGGCCACTTCCAGTACGGCGAAGGCCGCGGGCACCGATTCCTGGCTGGCGACCCCGGTGCCGACGAGGTCGGTGATCAGCCGGATCGCATCCCTCATCGCCTTGCCGCGCACCAGGTCTTGCGCCCAGACGATGCGCGCGGCGATGTCGCCCCCGGTGACCCAATTGCCGAGCGTCGCCCCTTGCCGCGCCGCGGCAACTGCCCTGTCGCAAGCCGCGCGCCAGTCGCCGCCCTCGATGCCACGGCTGACGGCGGCCGCAACCGCGCTGGCCGAGGCGATGGCGATCGTGGTGTTGTGGGTCGCCCGGCAAGTCTCCGCCACCTTGGCAACGAATGCATCGAGCGGCTCCAGCGGCATCATGATGCCAACCGGCGCGATGCGCATGGCAGCCCCATTGGTGTCGCCGCTGCGCCCGGCCTCCTCGGCCGGCACGCCATTGTTGATGGCATCGATGGCGCGCTTGGTCGACGGCCCCAGCAGATCGTAGCTGCCGCGCGCCTTGACCTCGCGCTCCCAGTCGAGCAGCGCATTGACCCAACGCTTATGGTCGAAGCGCTCGCCGGACTCGACCAGGATGCGGCCGAGCAACAGCGCCTGCTCGGTATCGTCGGTGATGGTCCCGGCCGCGAGCCCCTTGGAGACGGGATGTTCGGCGAAGGGCGCTACGAAATCGTCGACATGACCATAGAGTTCGGCAATCCGGGCCGGCGACAGAAGCTGCGTCGGCATGCCGAGCGCGTCTCCCAGCGCTCCGCCGACGAGCGCGCCCATCGCCCGGTCGAGCATGTCGTTGACGGCGTCCGCCATGGCTCAGAACCTCATGTGAAGCGCGAAATGCGCCGGGTTGAGCAGGCTGGTCACATATTCGATCGGCCGGTCGTCGGCCGCACGGGTCAGCCGGCGTCCGCGCAGGAAGGGTGTGCCCAGCGGGCAGCCGAGGATGGCGGCGTCCTCGGCATTGAGCATCTCGATGCCGACCCACTCCTCGCCATGATCGGGGATGAGGCCTGCCGCACGCAGCGTCCGGTGCAGCGAGCCCTCGCGCAGGCCGCGCAGCGGGACATCTTCGAGTTCCGCCGACAGCGGCAAGCGGCTGCGCTCGATCGAGATCGCATGGCCGTCGCTGGCATTGGTGCGAACGCGGTCCACAGCGATGAACAACGGGCTTTCGATACCAAGAAGCGTGGCGAGGTCCGCGTCCTCGATCACTTCCAGCCGCAGCGTCCTGGTCTCGGCATTGGCGCCCGCATTGGCCAGCGCCCTTGACCAGCCGATCGCGTCGTCGACCGGCTTGCCGTCGAAAGTGACGAAGGAGCCGATGCCGACCTTGGTGGTGATCAGGCCTCGGCTGGACAATTCCTCCAGGCCCTTGCGGATAGTGTTGCGACTGACGGAAAAGCGCTGGACGAGCTCGTTCTCGCTTTGCAGGCGGTCACCGAAACCGAGAACGCCAGAGCGGATTTCATGTTCGAGAACGGTAGCGATCTGCTCGGGCTTACCCGTACCGGGAGACAGCTGAACCGCGCGCCGCTTCATATGGGTACCTGTTCATTGAACCTGTATAGTCCTGTTCAATATAGGCACGACAAGGATGTGTCAACGCCTGCCGGAGGTGCGCACGGCGGCGCGTGCGGAGATGTCGTCGAGAACGCTTTAGAGGCATTCCGATAACCAAAGCTCGGCCGATCGAGTTGGAAATCAGGCGGGGCCGACACTCAAGGGCGCTGGCGTCGCGCGGGCCTCAACGAGGATATCCGCCTCGATCGCCGCATCGAGGAAGGCAGCACGGGCCACCCATGCTTCCCTCTTGCCCTCCAGCACGGCCAGGCAAGCCTTGCGCGCGACAGTGTGCCTCTGTCCCGTCGCGACCGGCCATCGGTTAATTAGGATATCGGCGGCCTGGGCAACGCGCTCCACATTGAAGACCGTTCTTCCCGCTCGCCCAAGCGCAATCCTGACCGGCTCGTCGAAATGTTGGTCTTGCACCCGCAACCTCCCAATCGGACGTGACGAACCAATTTCCGCAATCGTGATAGGTTCCGAGCCGACGGAACGAGGCAGCCTTTAGCCGGCATCAGACTGTGGTTATCACCCCTGTCTCGATCATGCTTAACGTTCCCTATATAGATGACTTGTCTGGGCTGCCAATATGACGCTGGGCAATATGAACATCCGATATCGCGTTATAATATATCCGCCTCAGGGAACTGTTCTCCCTCGATCTCGTTTGAATGCAGGTCGTTTATTCCAATGACCTCCACAGAGAGGAATCTTCAGATGAATTTCAAGATGCTCACCATGGGCGCCATGGCGCTTGCAATGACGACCGGCTCGGTGCTGGCTGGCGGCAACACCGGGACGTCTTCCCTTGACGATCCGGCAAAGATGGGGTCGTTCTATACCGACGCCGACATGAAGACGATGCGTTCCGATGATGAGTTCAAGAAGGCCTGGCTTGCGCTGACTGAAGATGACCGCACAGCGATGACCAAGGATTGTGGCGATAGCGTCATTGGCAAGTCACATGATAATTTCTGTGCCAAGACCAAGCAGCTTGGCGGCGCGAACTGACGAATTTGCGAGAAACGACAAGACTGTGCAGAAAGGCGGGCGCGAGCCCGCCTTTTTACTTTGCCCCCACAGCGGTCTCCGACATCTTCCTCCGGGACGCTAAAACAGAGTGGCGGTACCCACCGGGGAGATCACGTCCCAGTGCCTGCTGGATTAAAATCGAGACAACCACGGGGCGGGTGTATAATGTGAACGCTTGGAACGGCAAAACGCTGTTCGGCCGGCTGCGCTCATGTTTCACCCTATCGCGAACAACGAAGACGCGCAGACGCTGGCGCAGGCCATCGTCAATACGATCACCGAGCCCTTTCTCATTCTCGACGAGCAGTTTCGCGTCCTGGCGGCCAGCCGCTCGTTCTACAGGATATTCGACGTCGACCCCGAACAGACCCAGGGCGCTCTTTTGTATGCGCTAGGCGACGGTCAGTGGGATATTCCGGCACTTCGGCTGTTGCTTGAGACCATTATCCCCGAGCAGACCGCCATGGACGGCTTCGAAGTCGAGCACGATTTTCCGCGGATAGGTCGCCGCACCATGCTGCTCAATGCCCGCAAGGTGCTTTACGACAACAGTCAGGCGATCACCATCCTTCTCGCCTTCAACGACATAACCGCGCGTCGCGTCATCGAGCGGGAAAAGGAAGAATTGCTCAGCCGCACCGAGGACCTGCTGCTGCAGAAGGATGTGCTGCTGCGCGAGATGGAACATCGGGTCGCCAACAGCCTGCAGATCATTGCCAGCATCCTGTTGTTGAAGGCCCGATCCGTTACATCGGAAGAGACACGCCAGCACCTGAAGGATGCCCATCAGCGCGTGCTGTCGGTCGCGGAAGTGCAACGCCATTTGCATACTTCGGCCGGGATCGACGAGATCGATGTCGGTTCCTATCTCTCGAAACTGTGCGGCAGTCTCGCCTCATCGATGATTGGCGAGGCACAGCCTATCGAGGTCGCCGTTACGGCCGAAGGCGGCAAGATGGACTCGCAACGCGCTGTCAGCCTCGGACTGATTGTCACCGAACTCGTTCTGAACGCCATCAAATATGCCTTTCCCAGGGAAAGGGCCGGCGCCCTCATTCATGTCAGCTTCGAGACGGCTGACAGCGACTGGAAACTGATTGTTTCGGACAATGGCGTCGGCAAGGTCGCCAACGACGTTCCTGCCACCGGACTTGGAACGGCCATCGTCGAAGCGCTGGTCAAGCAGCTGGAAGCCAAGCTGGATGTTGCAAGCGATGCCCACGGCACCACTGTGTCGGTGACCCGTGCGACGTTCACCTCGCGAGTGCCAAGAGCGGCGTAAGCCGTGGCAATCCGGCAAGCTGTTACCTAGGCTGCCAGTCAGTTGATGCGATCGATGCGTGCAATGATCCTGATTGCTTCGGCTTCGGCCACACCGATCAAGGCATCGATCCCCTGGATGGTCTCTATATGGCCGCGAGCGGCCACCATGCGCCGAAGGCCGTGAAGGTCATCGCGGATTTCGCAGAGAGTGGTGCGGAGTGTCACTGACATTGCCATGCCAACGATATCAGGGGCCCGAGGGTTCCCTCCCCCAAAAAGCAAAACCCGCCGCGGCGGAGCCGAAGCGGGTCTTGGAGGAGGGTGAAGGGTGGGACCTTCACGCTCTTGTTCCACGGGGGAGGTGGACCGTGACGACCATACCAAACCAGCCGGCGATCCGGGATCACAAGCCGGACCGCTTGCATCACAATCCGGTTACGATCCACCCCTGAAACATTTGGTCTCGCTGGCTAAATTCGTCCAAGCACGACAAGCACGATTATGATGAGGAGCACGAGCCCGAGACCACCGCCGCCATAATAGCCTGTTCCGTAAAAAGGTCCGCCGCCGATGCCGCTGAAACCCCCTAGCAGGGCAATGACAAGAATAACGATTAGTATGGTTCCTAAGCTCATGGTCTTCCCGCTCCTGTAGGCGCTGGTGCGCCGGGTTCAACATCTCGACATCCGGATGTTGCTGGGGGTGTGAACGCTTTCAGCGCGCTAGCGTTCCACCGGAAGCAAGATTCTCCAGACGTGGCAACAAATCACGAGGCAGGCCCTCTCCGGGAAGGTGCATGACCTGTTGCGGATTGTGCATTATGGAAGAATAGCGGGCGCCAGGGTTTGCTTGGCGGCTTTGTTGGCGTTCCAGGAAAGAACTTTTTGGGAACCATCAATGGCCCGCGAGATTGTCTCCTCAGTCGCAACGCGACGAGATCACAGAGATGGAGACAGACCATGTTCATGAAAATCCTCGCGGCTTCGGCCTTCACGGTTGCCCTTGCAACGTCCGCAATGGCGCAGAGCGCCAACTCAAACGGCGCCGACGGCTCGGGCGGCAGCGGCCAGTCGGTTACGGTTGACCCGAATACCCCGGCGTCGCCGGCCCCTGTTGATCCAGCCGCCACCAACAGCACCACCGGCACCACGGGCGCGATGAACTCGAACGCCGATCAGAATTGCCCGACCAACCCGCAGGGCGCCCAGGCGGATGCCAGCGGCAATGCCACCGCACCGACGGTGAACGACAGCAATTGCGGCAAGTAGACAGCACTTCAGAAACAGAAAAAAGCCGCCGGGCGCATGCCCGGCGACTTTTTCTCATGGAAGCGTGTGGCCGCCGTCTGGGGGCACCTTGCCGAAGGTCCGTATCTCAAGGGGCGATGTTCTTGGCGGCACCCGGGCGACCAGCCTTTTCAAATGCACCAACCGCTTGACGAGACGAGTATATGTCAGGTGCAATACCCTGCCATCCGCCAGGTCGAAGACCACGGTTCCCCATCGCTTGACCGGAGGCTCCCCTGTCGGAGGACCAAGTCTTGCGATCCGGAGCCCCAGCCTGACCTTCGAGCCGCCGCTCGCAATATAGATGCCAGGCATCATTCCCATCACCCGCCACAAGCGCGCGACGTGGTCGATCGACATGGTGGCTGCGATCATCAGGTGACGGGATTCCAGCCGTGCCCAGGCAAAATCTCCGGCTGGCTGCGGTTCGCCCGGCAACAGACCGCGGCAATACGCCGGCGCCGCCTCGCTCACCAGCATTCGCATTGCGGTTGCGATGCGGTCGGCCAAGATCTCAGTCGACGCCCAATCCGCATTTGAAAAAGTCACTTGAGCAACAATGTCGCCCTCGTCGAAACCGGCGGACATCTTGTGCAGGGTGACCCCGCCATGACTGGCATGAAGGCCATCCACGACGAGGCGATGAATCGGATGCGGACCGCGATAGGCAGGCAACAGGGCCGGATGGAGATTGAGCCCGCCCATCGCAAACCCGCCAAGCAGGTCCGCCGGTATCCGGTTGGGAAAAGCATGGCAGATCAGCACGTCCGCCTGCCCTCCCGCCAATTCTCGCCCGAGCTTTTCCCAGTCGTAAGGACGACCGAATTCAATCAGCTTGACCCGGGCGGCCCCAATGTAGCGGCTGAGCAGGAACCTGCGTTTCAGCCGCCTGCGAAAATTGCCGATGGTGAGGCCTTGGGGTCGACGTCGAAAGGCAGGCACGACGATTGCGCCAATCCGGTGGCCGGCCTCCAGCCAGCCGGCAAGGAGCGGGCCGGTGGAAGCGGAGATATCGAGAACAAAAACCGCCGTAAGCGGAGTCGCGTGGCCGGGATTCTCACTCCGCCTCATCCGTGAGACCGCGCCAGATTATGAAACAGCCTCCGCGCGGACCGGCAGCTTCCAGCCCGGCCTGACGAAGTGGCAGGTGTAGCCGTTGGGGTATTTCTCGAGATAGTCCTGATGCTCGGGCTCGGCCTCCCAGAACGGACCCACCGGCGCGATTTCGGTCACCACCTTGCCCGGCCACAGGCCGGAGGCATCGACATCGGCGATGGTGTCTTCGGCCACACGCTTTTGTTCGTCTGTCGTGTAGTAGATCGCCGAGCGATAACTCAACCCGACATCGTTGCCCTGGCGGTTGCGGGTCGTCGGATCGTGGATCTGGAAAAAGCGCTCGAGCAGCGTACGATAGCTGATCACGGCCGGATCGAAGTTGATCTCGATGGCTTCAGCATGGCTGCCATGGTTGCGGTAGGTGGCATTGGCGACGTCGCCGCCGGTATAGCCGACACGGGTGGAGGTAACGCCTGGATAACGCCGGATCAGGTCTTGCATGCCCCAGAAGCAGCCGCCGGCCAGCACTGCGCGTTCGGTGGAAGTCGCCATAGCACATCTCCTTTGAAGGCAATCCCGGCTTCGCACGTGCAGCCGGAGTTACGCAAACCAGATTGGTGCTTCCATAAATGGGCATTGGCGGCCAGTTCGTCCAGTCGGCATTGAAACGCCTCGGCTCGAATCGAGCGGAGCAAGCTGTCTCGGAGTTCCAGAAGCGCCCACCGGCCACTTTTTCACTCACCGATCCTGGTTTCCGGGGTCGGGCGGCGTCCTGTCGGACGGCTTGTGCGTGCCGGGCAGCATGACCGCGAAATTGACCGGCACCGGCGGCGCCACGCGCGACCAGTCGACCAGCACGGTCTTGACAGGCAAGGCCCCGACCCAGGGCCGCAGCCCGGGCGGCGCCTCGCTGCCCGACCAGACCAGCAGCATGCCCTGGTCCCGCAGCCGTTCCGGCGTGATCCATGGCGCCAGCCGCATGTCGAGGCCGGTGAAGATCGACGGTCTGTCACGGGCGTTGAGACCGGCAAGCATAGCCAGAGCGTCGTCGCCGCCGACGATCCCCAGGCGAGCCTTGGTTGCCTCGTGCCAAACCGTTTCGGCTTCATCGGATATCAATTGCGCCGGCCAGCAGACAGGCTCCAGATGTCCGATCGCCCCGCAGGCGGTCGCGCGGGTCGCCGCATACGCTCCCGACATGACGACGATGCAAACCCCGGCACAGGCAGCCAGCCTGCGCAGTTCTGAGATGCCGAGCCGGCCGCCGAGGCAGGCAATCGCCACGACGCCGAAAAGATTGTACATCGGCGCGCCCCACGCCTCGCCCGCGCCGGTGAACAGCGACGCCACCATCATCAGGATCGCCGGCCCGAGCCCCATCCACAGCAGATAATGGAGAGCCCGTGGCTCGACAGGTGCCTCGTCCAGGCCGCCGGGCGGCGTGCCGCGTCGCAGCAGGCCGGATATGGAGAGAACGGCGACGAAACCCGTCAGTCCCGCCAACTGGACGCCGATGTAATAGAGGCGGGCGCGGTGGGCCATGACCCATTCATTGCGACCCGCGACATAGGTCAGCGGCAGGAAATCGATGCGGTAGAGCTCGATCGCCAGCGGTGCGATGACGGCAATGAACACCGCGAGCGCAATCCAGGGCCAGGGCGTGCCAAGCCGATCGCGTGCCCGCAT
>NZ_JBAZUD010000054.1:0-30326 GCF_041661565.1 Mesorhizobium sp. | reverse complement strand
ACCGCGCCCATCATCAAGATCGACGGCATCTCGAAGAGCTTCGGCAGCTTCAAGGTGCTGGACGGCCTGTCGATGCAGGTCATGCCACGCGAGAAGCTGGCGCTGATCGGCCCGTCCGGCTCGGGCAAGACGACCATCCTGCGCATCCTGATGACGCTGGAGCGCATCGATGGCGGCCACATCCAGGTCGACGGCGAGCAGCTCTATCACATGGAGCGCAACGGCCAGTTGCTGCCTGCCGACGAGCGCCATCTGGCCAGGATGCGCCAGAAGATCGGCATGGTCTTCCAGCTGTTCAACCTGTTTCCGCACAAGAGCGTCATCGACAATGTCACGCTGGCACCGATGCTGACCAAGGGCATGCCGCGCGCCGCCGCCGAAAAGCGGGCGATGGAACTGCTCGAGATGGTCGGCATGGCCGACAAGGCCAAGGCGATGCCGGCGCAGCTGTCCGGCGGCCAGAAGCAGCGCGTGGCGATCGCCCGGGCGCTCGCTTTGCAGCCGAAGATCATGCTGTTCGACGAGGTGACATCGGCGCTCGACCCCGAACTGGTCGAAGAGGTGCTGAACGTGCTGTGGCGGCTCTGCGCCGAGACCGACATGACCATGCTGCTGGTTACCCACGAGATGGGTTTTGCCCACGACTTCGCCGACCGGGTGCTGTTCTTCGATCGGGGAAAGATCGTCGAGGAAGGCAAGCCCGACGAGATTTTCCGTCATCCCAAGCAGGAGCGCACGCAAGGCTTCCTGAAGAAGATCATCGCGGCCGGACATCGCGTCTGACCGCCATGCCTGAGGCGGCAACGCCGTCCCCAGGGGCGGCGAGGCCGTCCCGCAACGAACCAAGACAAGAAACAAGGAGTTGGGAACAATGAAGAAACTTGGCATTCTGGCCGGCGTCGCCGGCCTCGCACTGACGACGGTGCTGGCCGCCTCGACCGCCGGTTCAGCCGAAGACAGCAAGCTTGAACAGCTGAAGGCGCAGGGTTTCGCCCGCGTCGCCATCGCCAACGAGCCGCCCTACACGGCGGTCGCCGCCGACGGCAAGGTTTCGGGTGCCGCGCCCGATGTGGCGCGTGAGATTTTCAAGCGCCTTGGCGTCAACGACATCGTTGCCTCGATTTCCGAATATGGCGCGATGATCCCGGGCCTGAAGGCCGGGCGCTTCGACGTCGTCACCGCGGGCCTGTTCATGAAGCCGGAGCGTTGCGCGGCGGTCACCTATTCCGAGCCGGTGCTGTGCGATGCCGAGGCGATGCTGGTGAAGAAGGGCAATCCGAAAGGCTTCAAGAGCTATGAGGATGTCGCCAAGGACGCGACTGCCACGGTCGGCGCGCCGGGCGGCGGCACCGAGGAGAAGCTGGCGCTCAATGCCGGCGTGCCGCGCGAACGTGTCATCGTCGTGCCGGACGGGCAGAGCGGCGTGAAGATGCTGCAGGACGGCCGCATCGATGCCTACTCGCTACCGGTCCTGTCGATCAACGACCTGATGAAAAAGGCCAATGATCCGAGCCTGGAAGTCATCGCACCGGTGCAAGGCGCCCCGGTCTATTGCGACGGCGCCGCCTTCAAAAAAGGCGACGAAGCGTTGCGCGACGCCTTCGACGTCGAACTGGCCAAGATGAAGAAGTCTGGCGAGTTCGCCAAGATCATCGAGCCGTACGGCTTCTCGGCGGCCGCCGCGATGTCGACGACGCGCGACAAGCTCTGCTCGGCCAAGTAGGCGCGCTTTTCCCTTCTCCCCGTTCAGGGGGAGAAGGTGTCACGAAGTGACGGATGAGGGGCGGCGCCATGTTTTGGTTGGTTAGCGCTGCCCCTCATCTGACCGCTCCTCAACTCCCCGTAATCGGGGAGAAGGGTCCTAAAACCAAACGTTGGAACCTCTAATCGAATGACCCAGTGGTCCGGCTATCTCGGCCTGATATTGCAGGGAGCGCTTGTCACCATCGAGCTGACGCTGATGGGGTCGGTGCTTGCCCTTATCATGGCCTTCCTCGCCGGCATGGGGAGGCTGTCGCGCTTCTTCGTGCTGCGGGCGCTGGCCACCGCCTATATCGAATTCTTCCGCGGCACCTCGATCTTCGTGCAGCTGTTCTTTGCCTATTTCGTGTTGCCGCTGGCGGGCGTCGAACTGACCCCACTGCAAGCCGGCGTGCTGGCATTGGGCTTGAATGTCGGAGCCTATGCCGCCGAAGTGGTACGCGGCGCCGTGCAGTCGATCGGCCGCGAACAGCACGAGGCCTGCATCGCGCTCAATCTCGGCCGCTGGCAGGGCATGCGCCACGTCATCCTGCCACAGGCGTTTCTGGTGATGCTGCCGACCTTCGGCAACAACGCCATCGAACTGCTCAAGGCGACCGCCGTCGTCTCGCTGATCTCGCTCGCGGACCTGACTTTCCAGGCCCAGGTGGTGCGTGCCCAGACCGGCAACACCATGGTGCCGTTCACCACCATCCTGATCATCTACTTCATCCTGGCGCTCCTCATTTCATGGGGCGTGCGCTCGCTGGAACGCCGCATGGCGCGCGGCCTCGATGGGGTGCGCGTCTGATGGCCGATGTCCTTCTGATAAATTGGTCCTGCTGATGGAATGGGACTGGAATTTCGTCTGGGAGATCATGCCGACCCTGATCCAGGGGGTGAAGATCACCATCCTGGCAACGCTGCTCGGTTCTGTGCTGGCGGCGATCGTCGGGCTGGGCATCGCGCTGGCGCGCCGCTCGCCAAACAGGGCCTTGTCGCGCACGGTCGGCTTTCTGGCCGAGTTCATCCGTGGCACGCCGCTGTTGGTGCAGCTCTATTTCATCTTCTATGTGCTGCCCGACATCGGCATCCTGTTGCCGCCGCTCGTCGCCGGCGTCATCGGGCTCGGGCTGCACTATGGAACCTACACGGCGGAAGTCTACCGCGCCGGCATCGACAATGTGCCGCGTGGCCAGTGGGAGGCCGCCAAGGCGTGCAACCTCAACGCCAGGCAGACCTGGACCCACATCATCATTCCGCAAGCCATTCCGCCGATGATCCCGGCGCTGGCCAATTATTTCATCGCCATGTTCAAGGAAACGCCGCTTCTGTCGGCGATCACCGTGCTGGAGCTGATGAACCAGGCGAAAAGCGTCGCCAACACTTATTACCGCTATATCGAGCCGATCACGCTGGTCGGCGCTTTCTTCCTCGCCATCAGTCTTTGCTCCGTCGTGCTGCTGCGCTGGCTGGAACGCCGCTACGGCAAGATCGAGAGGTAATCCGTGAAACCCTTGCCCGAGATACAGGTCCACCCGGCACGACCCGCGCTCGATGATCGCCCGCTGGAGCGGCGCGTCGGCCTGATCATCCTTGCCACCGACCACACGACCGAGCCGGACTTCCGCCGCATGGTGGCTGGCGAGCGGATCGGCGTCTATGTCGCGCGTATCCCCTATGCCAACCCGACGACGCCGCAGAACCTGCGCAAGATGCAGCCGGCGCTGACGGCCGGCGCCGCGCTGATCCTGCCCGACGAGACGCTCGACGCCATCTGCTATTCCTGCACTTCGGCTTCGGTAGTGATCGGCGATGGCGAGATCGAGGCGGCGATCCAGGCCGCCAAGCCCGGCGTGGCCGTCCTCACGCCGCCAATGGCCGGCGTGCGTGGACTGAATGCATTCGGTGCGCGCAGGATCAGCATCCTCACCCCTTACACCGTCGAGACCAGCAGGCCGATGGCGGCCTACTTCGCGACGAAAGGGTTCGAGATCGCCAGCTTCACCTGTCTCGGTTTCGAGGACGACCGCGAAATGGCGCGCATCACGCCGGCTGCGCTTGTCGATCTCGCGCGCCAGGCGACAGACGCGCAGGCTGACGCATTGTTCGTGTCCTGTACGGCGCTGCGGGCCGCGCTCGCGGTCACCTGGATGGAACAGGCGATCGACCGCCCGGTGGTCACCAGCAATCAAGCGAGCGCCTGGAACTGCCTGCGTCTTTGCGGCGACGAGACGGTTCACCCCGAGTTCGGTCGTCTGATGACGCTGCCGCTGCCGCGCGATTGACGATCATGGCGACAGTCACCCTCAGCGATATCCGGGCCGCGCGCGAGCGCATTGCCGGCAAGGTCGAGCGCACGCCGACCGTGCTATCTCCCAGCCTCTCCCAGCAACTGGGAAGCCCGATCCACCTCAAGCTCGAACATCGCCAGATCACCGGCAGCTTCAAATTGCGTGGCGCCTCGAATGCCGTCGCTTCGCTGAATGCGCAGCAGAAGGCGCGCGGCGTGGTTGCGGCCTCGACCGGCAATCACGGTCGGGCACTGGCGCATGCGGCGAAACTTGAAGGCATGCGCGCGGTGATATGCATGTCGCGCCTGGTGCCGGGCAACAAGGTCGACGACATCCGCCGGCTCGGTGCCGAGATTCGCATCGTCGGCAACAGCCAGGACGATGCCCAGCAGGAGGTGGAGCGGCTGGTGGCGCAAGAGGGGCTGGTCATGCTGCCGCCCTTCGACCATCCGGCGATCATCGCCGGGCAAGGCACGCTCGGGCTGGAGATGCTCGAGCACGTCCCGGATGCCGCTCTTGTGCTGGTTCCGCTTTCCGGCGGCGGGCTGGCCGCGGGCGTTGCCGCCGCCGTCAAGGGCGTCAGCCCCAGGACAAAAATCATCGGCGTCTCGATGACGCGTGGCGCGGCGATGAAAGCGAGCCTCGATGCCGGCCGGCCGGTGCTGGTCGAGGAACTTTCGACGCTGGCGGATTCGCTCGGCGGTGGCATCGGCCTCGACAACCGGCTGACTTTCACCATGTGCCGCGATCTGCTCGACGATGTCATTGTGCTGAGCGAGGACGAGATCGCCGCCGGCATGCGCCACGCCTATGCGCAGGAGCGCGAGATCGTCGAAGGCGCCGGCGCGGTCGGCATCGCGGCACTGCTCGCCGGCAAGGTCGAAGCGAAAGCGCCGGTCGTCGTGCTGCTCTCGGGCCGCAACATCGATATGGGTCTGCACCGGACAATCGTCTGCGGCGAGGCGTCGGCACGTTCGGAGCGCGCCGCATGAGCCGGATGACGATCCTCACCGAAGCCGAATTGCGCAAGATCGTCACGCTCGACCTCGACGCTGTCGCTTGCGTCGAAAACGCTTTCCGCGCGCTCGCCACCTTGCCGGTGGCAATGCCGCCGATCCTGCGGCTCGACATTCCCGAGCATCGCGGCGAGGTCGACGTGAAGACCGCCTATGTGCCCGGCATCGACGGTTTTGCCATCAAGATCAGCCCCGGCTTCTTCGACAATCCCAAGCTCGGCCTGCCCAGCGTCAACGGCATGATGGTGCTTCTGTCCGCCAAAACGGGCTTGGTCGAAGCGCTGCTGCTCGACAATGGCTATCTCACCGATGTCCGCACGGCCGCCGCCGGAGCGGTCGCGGCCAGGTATCTGTCGCGCCCCGATTCGGCAGTTGCCGCAATCTTCGGCGCCGGCGTGCAGGCCGGACTGCAGCTGGAAGCCCTCATGCTGGTGCGGCCGATCGCCGAGGCCCGCATCTGGGCGCGCGACGCCGTCAAAGCCGAGGTCGCGGCCGGCGCCTTGCGCGAAAAGCTCGGGATCGTCGTGCGCGCCGAGCCCGATGCAGCAAGCGCCGCAGCCGGCGCCGACATCATCGTCACCACGACGCCTTCGACCGAGCCGCTGATCAAGGCCGGCTTCGTCTGGGCCGGGCAGCACATCACCGCGATGGGCTCGGACGCCGAGCACAAGAACGAGATCGCGCCGGTCATCCTGCGCATGGCCGATCTCTACGTCGCCGACAGCGCCCGCCAGACGAGACGGCTGGGCGAGCTCCATCACGCCATCGCGGCGGGCCTCATGGCCGCCGACGAACAGGTGACCGAACTCGGCCAGATCATCGCCGGCGAACGACACGGCCGGCGTTCGGCCAGCGACATCACCGTCGCCGACCTGACCGGCACCGGCGTGCAGGATACCGCGATTGCCACGCTCGCTCGCGACCGGGCGCGCGCGGCCAAAACCGGAACGATTTTCGAAAGCTGATGCTGGCCGCAGGAGCATGATCCGGAAAAGTGGAAACCGGTTTTCCGAGAAGATCATGCTCAAGCAAGAAAATGCCTGCAGCCAGATTCAACGAAGTTGAAACGGGCTCCAGGCCCAACATACGAGGAAGCAAAAGAATGATGCCGAACCTGAAATTCTCGCGCGGCGAATATGCGGATCGCCTCGCCAAGACACGGCAAGCCATGGAGGCCAAGGGTGTCGATCTGCTGATCGTCAGCGACCCGTCCAACATGGCCTGGCTGACCGGCTATGACGGCTGGTCGTTCTATGTGCACCAGGCGGTCATCGTGCCACCATCGGGCGAACCCGTCTGGTACGGCCGTGGCCAGGACGCCAACGGCGCCAAGCGCACCGCCTATCTCGCGCATGACAACATCGTCGGCTATGCCGACCATTACGTGCAGTCGACCGAGCGCCACCCGATGGACTATCTGTCCAGCGTGCTTGCCGATCGCGGCTGGGGCAAGCTCACCATCGGCGTCGAGATGGACAATTACTGGTTCTCCGCCGCGGCCTTCGCCTCGCTGCAAAAGCATTTGCCCAATGCCCGCTTCGTCGATGCCACCGCTCTGGTCAACTGGCAGCGCGCGGTGAAGAGCGCGACCGAGATCGACTATATGCGCAAGGCCGCCCGTATTGTCGAAGCGATGCACCAGCGCATCGTCGACAAGATCGAAGTCGGCATGCGCAAATGCGATCTCGTCGCCGAGATCTATGACGCCGGCACGCGCGGCGTCGACGGCATTGGCGGCGACTATCCGGCGATCGTGCCGCTGCTGCCGTCCGGCGCCGACGCTTCGGCGCCGCATCTGACATGGGACGACAAGCCGATGAAGCGGGGCGAGGGCACTTTCTTCGAGATCGCCGGCTGCTATCACCGCTATCACTGCCCGCTGTCGCGCACCGTGTTCCTCGGCAAGCCGACGCAGGAGTTCCTCGATGCCGAGAAGGCGACGCTGGAGGGCATGGATGCGGGCCTGGCGGCAGCGAAACCCGGCAACAGCTGCGAGGACATCGCCAATGCCTTCTTCGCCGTGCTGAAGAGATACGGCATCGTCAAGGACAATCGCACCGGCTATTCGATCGGCCTGTCCTATCCGCCGGACTGGGGCGAACGCACGATGAGCCTGCGCCCCGGCGATCGCACCGAGCTCAAGCCCGGCATGACCTTCCATTTCATGACCGGCCTGTGGCTGGAGACGATGGGACTGGAGATCACCGAGTCGATCCTGATCACCGAAACCGGCGTGGAATGCCTCGCCAACGTGCCGCGCAAGCTGGTGGTGAAGGATTGAAACCGATGTCCAGTCTCCGCCCGTCGCCGATAGCGCCGACCGTCGATTTCGAGCGCGACGGCGTGCAGCACGGTTTCCTGCGCTTGCCCTACAGCCGCGACGATTCGGCCTGGGGCTCGGTGATGATCCCGATCTGCGTCATCCGCAACGGTAAGGGGCCAACGGCGCTGCTGACCGGCGGCAACCATGGCGACGAGTATGAGGGGCCGCTGGCGCTCTACGATCTCGCCCGCACGCTCGATCCCAAGCATGTCGGCGGCACGGTGATCATCGTGCCGGCGATGAACTATCCGGCCTTTCGCGCCGGCACGCGCACCTCGCCGATCGACAAGGGCAACATGAACCGCAGCTTTCCCGGCCGGCCGGACGGCACGGTGACCGAGAAGATCGCCGATTACTTCCAGCGCGAACTGCTGCCCCGCGCCGACATCGTGTTCGATTTCCATTCGGGCGGCAGGACGCTGGACTTCGTCCCGTTCTGTGCCGCGCACACTCTGCCCGACAAGGTGCTGGAACAGAAAGCCTTCGATGCTGTGGCGGCATTCTCGGCACCGTACTCGATGCGCATGATCGAAATCGACGCCGTCGGGATGTACGACACGGCGGCCGAGGAGATGGGCAAGGTCTTTGTCAGCACAGAGCTCGGCGGGGGCGGGACTTCGCGTGCCCATACCGTGCGGATCGCGCGGCGCGGCATTCTCAATGTGCTGCGCCATGCCGGCATCGTGGCTGGCGCGGTCGAGAAGACTCCTACTCAATGGCTCGACATGCCATCGGGCGATTGCTTCTCCTTCGCCGAGGAGGACGGCCTGATCGAAACCATGGTCGATCTCGGAGAACCGGTCGAGAACGGCGCGGTGCTGGCGCGCATCTATTCCACCGGCCGCACCGGCGCCGCTCCTCAGGAAATCAGGGCGAAGATGGCGGGCCTGCTGGCGGCGCGGCATTTCCCGGGATTGGTCAAGGCAGGCGATTGCATCGCGGTGGTGGCGGTGCAATGTTGATCCAACGGCGATGACCACGCAAACCGAATTCGCAATGTGTAGCTTGGGGGAATTGGCTTTCCGGTTTCCTCACACGGCGTTGTCACGCTTGCCTATGCCTTCACGATAGGCTTTGGGCGAAATGTCGTTCCAGCGCCGGAAGAACATCCGGAAATTCTTGGTATCGGAAAATCCGAGCAGATCGCCGATGTCTGCAACCGAGAAGCCGCCGGCCTCGAGATACTTCTTGGCGAGTTCGCTGCGGACTTGGTCGGAGATGGCGGAGAACGTCGTGCCCTGCTCGGCCAGGCGCCGCCGCAGGGTTCGGGGCGTTATCGCCAGCCGGTCGGCGACCCACCCCATATTGGTGACGGGAGCGGGGCTTTCCATGATCAGCCGCGCAACCTGCCCGGCGAGCCCGCCGCCATATTCAACAGCGCCAATCAGACCCTCGCAGGTTTCCCGCAGCATGGCGTGCGTGACCGGATTGGTCATCGGCGGCCGATCGTCCAGGATCGACATGTCGTAAACGATGGCGGTCGAGGATTTTGCGAATCTAACCTCGCAGCCCAGCTCCTGCTCGAATATTGCGGGCCTGGCCGGCTTTTCGAACGCCACGTCGATCCAGATGGGCTCGCGCTCGACATGCGCGATGTCGTGGACATGGGTCACGTGCTGGCCCAGCTGCTGGGTCATCAGGAAACGGCGCAAGGGCCGGGAGTACCCCAGCCGGCCTTCGTCGGGGAAGGTCCAGACGAAATGCCCCGCGTCGATGTGCCAGGCGATCGAGAACATCGGCGTGGCGAGCGAATGGTATCGAACGGCAAAATCGAAGCCCGCTCGAACCGTTGCGCTCGAAAGCAATGCAAATCCGTACAGGCCATAGGCGGACAGGTGGATGGATTTGCCGACGCGCAGCGGCAGAAGCAGGTCGTCGCAGCGCCGGATGACGTTCTCGCAAGCGACGAGATACTGACGAACAGAGCTGTGGACCTTGCCGTCGTCGAGCATGTCCTCCCGCAGATCGGTCCCCTTCAGGACGTCTGGTGCGGTCAGGCCAAACTCCTTGGCTCCCTGAACGAGGGCAAAAAGCTTGTAAGGCGCAAAGACGGGGTTCGCCATTGGAGTCCTCCTTGGCGACGATAGCCGAGAGACAAGGCATTTAACAGGTATTTGTCCTCCAAACACCCTGTTCATGTCCCTTTGCCGCCTCCCGGCTGGATCAACTCCGACCCAGACTAGGAGCGCTAAAACAGGGGAGGAGAACCCAAATGCGCACTTTGTTTTAGGCATGGCGCGCCGCGTTGTGCGGCGTCGCTTCGCTTGCGATGGGATTCATCGCGACACAGGCATCGGCTCAGGATTCGAAGCACTACAAGGTGTTTCTGAGCATGAGTTATGTCGGCAATGACTGGCAGGCCGAAGCTCAGAACATGGTCACCGCCATGGCCAAGGCCCATGCCGACAAGGTCGACCTGCGGATCCAGGTCGCCGGGCCGGTGGCCCAGAAGCAGATCCAGCAGATCAACGCGATGGTGCAGGCGGGCGCCAACGCCATCATCGTCTATCCGATCTCGCCGACCGCGCTCAATCCGGCGATCAAGAACGCGTGCGACAAGGGCGTCGTCGTGTTCGCCTACGACAGCTCCGTCACGGAGCCATGCGCCTACAATGTCGTCACCGACCAGACCGAGCTCGCCACCAAAAGCGCGCAATGGGTCGCCGACACGATGGATCACAAGGGCAATCTGATATTCGTCACCGGCGTGCCGGGCACGTCCGTGGACACCGACCGCAACAAGGCCGCCCGCGCGGTGTTCGCGAAGTATCCGGATATCAAGATCGTCGCCGAACCGAACGGCATGTGGTCGCAGGCGGTGGCGCGCAAGTCCGTCAGCGAGGCCATGGCGACGATGAGCTGGGGCGATATCCAGGGAGCGTGGGGGGCGGCGGCCTGCATCCAGATATGGACCCTCCAGATGGAGGCCGACAGCAAGACCCTCATCCCGTGCGGCACCGAAGGCAGCAACGGCATGCGTGTCATGATGCTCCCGAAGGGCAGCATCGCGGACGCGACAGGCGCCTATTCGCCCCAGGGAGCGCCGGGCATTTCGCTCGAGAGCCATCCGGGCGCCGGCGCGATGGCCCTGAAGCTCGCGATGGAGGTTCTCGAGGGCAAGAAGGTCGACAAACTCACGATGATGCCACTGGAGGCCGTCACCGCGGACAATGCCAAGCTCTGCCAGACAGGCAGTTTCGACGAACTGTCGAAAGGCTGCAATGTGTTCGATCCCGGCCTGGTCCCTTCGGGATGGTTCGCGAACATCCTGAACCCGGCCACACCCGAAGTCGGGTTCCAGGCGGCGTTGGTGGGACAGCCCGAAACGAACTGACAGGCCGACACGGGTGGCGCCTGATGGCGCCACCCTCTCCCCCTCAGTCCCAATTCCGGGTGCCGCTGCGATGTCCGACGCTGTCCGTCTCGACGGGGTTACGAAAACTTATGGATCGACGACGGCCCTGGACGACGTCAGCCTGGCGTTCGAAGCAGGGACCGTTCATGCGTTGCTGGGCGAAAACGGCGCCGGCAAGTCGACCCTTGTCAAGATTCTCAGCGGTCTTGCCCGCCCGGACCGCGGCACCATAACCCTGTTCGACCAGCAGCTTGTCTTCGCCGACCGCTCCAGCTCAAGCGCTGTCGGCATCGAAACGGCATTCCAGGAGATTCCGCTGGTTCCCGACCTGAGTGTCGCCGAAAACCTTCTGCTGCCCAACCAGCCGCGGCACTTCGGGTTCCTGCTCGACCGAAAGGTCGCTCGCGAGCGGGTCGTCGCCATAGGCAAAGAGTTCGAGATCGAGGATATCGATCCGCGCACACCGGTGCGGGAACTGGATCTTTCCCTGCGCCAGAAGGTCGAAATCACGCGGGCGATTGCCCGCAAGCCGCGCCTGCTGATCCTCGACGAGCCGACGGCGGCGCTTTCCAGGGCCGATGTGGAATGGCTGGGACGCCGGATCCAGGCCCTCAAGACGGTGGGCACGACCGTCATCCTCGTCACGCATCGCATGCCCGAAGTCCATGAGTTCTGCGGCCGCATGGCCATTCTGCGCAATGGGCGCCACGTGGGAAGCTTCACGGTCGGCGAGATCAGCGACGGGGCGGTGTTCAAGCACATTATGGGCCGGTCCGTTCAGGTGACCTTCCCAGCGCGGAATGCATCGCCTTCGCCGGCGCAACCGCTGCTTTCCGCGAGAGAGCTCAAGGCGGGACGTCAGCTGGACTCCGTCTCGCTTGACGTCCGGCCAGGCGAAATCGTAGGCGTGGCGGCGCTGCAGGGAATGGGGCAGCTGGAGCTGTTCAACGCGCTTTTCGGCGCCGAACGGGTGCTGGGCGGAACCATCTCGATCAACGGGCAACAGGCGCATTTCGCCGGTCCGTCCGACGCAATCGACGTCGGCATCGGCTATGTCCCGGAAGACCGCAAGATCCAGGGTCTTGCCCTCCATCGAAGCGGTACAGAAAACGCGTCGATCCCGATCGTTTCCGAGTTTTCGCGGCTGGGCATCGTCGATACCGCCACCGAAAGAGCCCGCGTCGACAGCGCGTTTTGCGCCGTCAACCTGCAACCCCGGGCGCTCTACCAGACCGCCGCGGACTTCAGCGGCGGCAACCAGCAGAAAATGGTGCTGGCCAAATGGCTGCTCACAAATTGCCGGATACTGCTGGCATTCGATCCCACGCGTGGCGTCGACGTCGGCACCAAGCATGAGATCTACGCCATCCTGCGGCGCTTTGCCGAGGGCGGCGGCGGCGTTCTGCTTCACTCCACCGAAGTGCCGGAACTGATAGGCCTGTGCGACCACATAGCCGTTCTCTATCGCGGCCGGATTGCTGCGGACCTTGCGCATGGCGAGGCAACGGAAGAGACGGTTGGCGCCTGGATGCTGGGCTCCGGTCAACACGCGCGGGCAGTCGCATGACCTTGCGCGGCTCCAGCGATCTGCTGCGGTTCGTGCGTCGCAACGATGGCATGCTGATAGCCCTGGCGACGCTGGCATGCGTCTTCGGCGTTCTCAACCTCAACCTGCAGCAGACGTTCAGCTACTACGACGTGAGCAACACCTTCTCGAGCACCGCCACCTTGGCGCTGGCGGCCATGGGCGCGACCATCGTCGTCCTCATTCGCGGCCTCGACCTGTCGGTCGGCGCGGTGATTTCGCTTTCAAACTGCCTTGCCGCCGCCAATATGGGCGACAGCTCCCTGTCGATGATCGGCTGGAGCCTGGCCGGGGTCCTGGCCGGCACGGCCACCGGCCTGTTCAATGCGGTGTTCATCGTCCTATTCCGGCTGCCGTCGATCATCGTGACGCTTGCCACGATGTTCATCGTCGAAGGGCTGACGCTGCTCGTCCTCGAGCAGCCTGGCGGGGCGGTGCCGCCGGCCTTCTCGAATTTCCTCGTCGGGGATGCCATTCCGGGGCTTATCCAGGCACCGGCGGTTGTCATCCTGCTTGCTCTGGCGGCCTGGGCGCTGCTGCGCAACACGCGCCTGGGCACCTACATCTATGCGGTTGGCAGCGATCCCGACGCGGCACGGTCGAAGGGCGTGCCGGTATCGCTGACCCGGATGCTGGTCTATGTGATCGCGGGCACGTTTTACGGAGCGGCGGGCGTTTTCCTCACCGCCCAGACAGGGTCGGGGGATCCGACTGTCGGGCCTCCGATGCTGCTTCCGGTCTTTGTGGCCGTCGTGCTGGGCGGAACCTCGTTCGCCGGCGGGCGAGGCGGCTGCATGGGAACGGTCCTCGGCGCCTTCACCGTCATGCTGATCGTCAATCTGCTGCTGGTGTTCAACGTACCGACCTTCTACGCGACGATCGTGGAAGGAGGATTGCTGATCGTGGCCGTGCTCGCCAATTCGGTGCCACGGATCCGGGAGGTCATGGCGACGGCCTGGATTGTCGTTCAGAAACGCCGCGCCGGCTTGCCACGCTTCGATCGTCCCGTCGTCGCTTCCTCCACGCATGCGCGTAACGACGAGACGCTGCCCGCCAATCCGGTGGCGCGGTGGCTGCGCCGGAACCGCTCGGCGTTGCGCTTCACCGTGCCGACCTATCTTGGCCTGGCCGTCCTGCTTCTGGTCACCGCGGCGATGTTCCACGGTCGGCTGAGCGTGGAAATCTATGTGAACACGCTTTTCGTGCTGGGCTCTTTCCTTGCCGTTCTCGGACTGGGCCAGGGTACTGTCGTCATCAGCGGCGGGCTCGATCTCTCGGTCCCGGCCATGATCACGTTCAGCGGGGTGCTGCTTTGCGAGTGGAACGCGCCCGGCTCGAATTCGATAGCGCTGCTGGTCGCGGTTGCGCTTCTGGGCGCCCTCATCGGCTCGGTAAGCGGCATCGGCGTCGGAATTCTGGGGATCCATCCCCTCATCATGACGCTTGCCATGAACGGCATCATCGATGGCGCCACGCTTGTGATGACCGACGGCACGCCGCGCGGTGTGCCGCCGGGCGTCGTCAGCTGGTTCATGACCGGCAAGATCCTTGGGCTTACGCCCGTGGTCTACGGACTGGTGCTGTTTGTCGTCTTCGCCTCCTTTCTGCTCGGGCGCACCGTTTATGCCAGGCGCCTCTATCTGGTCGGCAGCAGCCCGCTGGTCGCCAGGTTTTCAGGGGTGAACGTTGGCCGGGTCCAGATCGCCGCCTATGGCTTGAGCGGCCTGTGCTCGGCTGTCGTCGGCATGATGCTCGCCGGCTTCAGCGGACAGGCCTTCATCGATATGGGCACGCCCTATCTTCTGCCCTCGATCGCCGTGATCGTGATTGGCGGCGTCGCGATGAGCGGCGGGCGGGGGACTTACCTGGGCATTTTCGGCGGAGCCTTGCTGCTGACCGCCCTGACGACGGTCCTGCAGGGCATGCTGCTGCCGGTAGCCATCCGCAATGTGATCTTCGGGCTGGTGATCCTGGGTGCGGTCATCGGCCTGCGCGAAAACCAGGCGTGAACCATCCAACAGGAGGAGGACACTATGCTCAAGCAGGTCAGGCGGATCGTCACGGCGGACGATTCGAGCGGCAAATCGGAAGTTCTTTTCGACGGGATCGCCGACCATACGATCACCGTGCTCACCGAATTGTGGCGAACGGAGCCCGGACGGCACGATCACAGGTCGCCCGAGGATCTTGCGAAACGGTCGCGCGGTATCGAGCCGCCGCCGGGCGGTACCGTCTTCCGCTTCTTTCAGATCGCGCCCGAATCCGAATCCGCCCATCTGTCCGCGGCCGAACGAGAAAAGGCGGCTCGGGACTGGTTCGCGGAAATGGGCTCGGCACACCTCCAGCCGGACACCTCCCGGCATGAAACCATGCATCGCTCACCGACCACCGACTACATCGTGCTGCTGTCCGGCCAGATCACGCTCGTGCTGGACAAGGAGGAGCGCGACCTCAAGCCGTTCGACGTGGTCGTCCAGCGCGGCACAAACCATGCCTGGGTCAATCGCGGCACCGAGGACGCGCTGCTCCTGGCCGTGCTCGTCGACGCCCAATACGAAAGCTGAGAAGGGAGAGCTGGCCGTGGATGCTGACGAAATCCGCCATATCGCCGTTGTGGGTACGGGGACCATCGGCATCAGCTGGGCGGCCCTGTTTCTGGCCAACGGTTTCGACGTGACGGCAACGGATGTGCGTCCGGACGCGGAAGCCGCGTTGCGTTCCGGAATAGACCAGACCCTGCCGTCGCTCGATCGTGGCGGCAAGACGTCTCGCAAGGGCGTGCTGCGCTTTTGTGCAAGCCTGGATGACTGTTGTCGCGATGCGGACTTCGTGCAGGAAAACGCCATCGAGCGCGAAGCCGAGAAGGTCGTTCTGCTCTCGCAGATCGACGCGGCCGTCAGACCCGACGTCGTCATCGCATCCAGCACCTCGGCATTATCCATCACGGCCATACAGAAGGCCTGCAAGTGGCCGCAGCGCGTCGTTCTGGGCCATCCTTTCAATCCGCCGCATCTCATCCCCCTGGTGGAACTCGTCGGCGGCGAGCAGACCGAGGATTGGGCCATCGAGCTCGCCGAGCGTCTGTACCGCCGGCTGGGCAAGGCAACGATACGGCTCAACAGGGAAATATACGGCCACGTCGCCAACCGGCTTCAGGCGGCGATCTTTCGCGAGGCGATCCACCTGCTCGAGAGCGGCGTGGCGTCGGCCGAGGACATCGACAGGGCGGTCACGGAAGGGCCAGGTCTGCGGTGGGCGCTGATGGGCCCGTTCCTCACCTACCATCTTGCCGGCGGGCGAAACGGCATTCGCGGCTTCATGCAGCAGTTCGCTCCCCTTCAGCAGCGGCTGTGGGGCGAACTCGGCGAGCCGATCCTCGATCCGGCGCTGCAGGCCCTCGTGGTGGGAGCGGTGGATAAAGCGATGGCAGGGCGAAACATTGCCGAAATCGCGGCGGAGCGCGACCGGCGGTTGCAGGCGCTCCTCATCGCGCGGTCGACCTCGGCCCGGACGGAGGGTGTCGGTCGATGACGTCGCCAAAGGTCATCATCAGCTGCGCGATCACCGGCGCCATCCACACACCGAGCATGTCGCCATACCTGCCGATCACGCCGGACCAGATCGCCGCATCGGCCGTCGAAGCGGCGGAGGCCGGGGCGGCGATCCTTCACCTTCATGCGCGAGACCCCGAAACGGGCCGGCCCACTCCGGACCCGGCCATCTTCGCGAAGTTCCTGCCCCGGATCCACGAGGCGACGGACGCGGTGATCAACCTTACCACCGGTGGCGGACTGACCATGACCGTCGACCAGCGGCTCGAGGCCCCGCTGCGCTTCAGGCCGGAGATGTGTTCGTTGAACATGGGTTCGATGAACTTCGGAATCTTCCCGCTCGCCGAACGCCGGCACCCCTGGCTGCATGACTGGGAGCAGCTCTATTTGCGCGGGACGAAGGACTTTATCTTCCGCAACACGTTCAGCGACATAGAACGCATCATAGAACTCCTCGGCAAGGAGCATGGCACGCGTTTCGAACATGAATGCTATGATGTAGGACACCTCTACAACCTCGCGCACTTCGTCGATCGCAAGCTGGTGGAGCCGCCCTTTCTCCTGCAGACCATCTTTGGCGTGCTGGGCGGAATCGGCGCGGAATGGGAGAACCTGGCGTTCATGAAGGCGACGGCGGACCGTCTCTTCGGCGACGCCTGCCAATGGTCGGTCCTGGCGGCGGGCCGAAGCCAGATTCCTTTCGCGACCGAAGCGGCGATGCGGGGCGGCCATGTCCGTGTCGGCCTCGAGGACAGCCTCTACATCGAGCGAGGTCAACTCGCCCTCTCCAACGCTCAGCAGGTGACCAGGATCCGGACGATCATCGAGAACCTTGGGTTGCAGGTCGCGACACCGCGCGAAGCGAGGGACCTTCTCAAGCTCAAGGGCAGGGACCGGGTCGCCATCCAGGGCGGTGCCTGAGACAAGCCATTTCCGCAACAGGCGGTCGCACAATCGGACCCTAGGGGTCCAGGAAAAGACGTGCGGTGCAAGCCGCGTCCAAGGAGGATCCGTTGGTCAAATCAGCATGTACACTTGAGGTGCGCGGCCTTCGCGTGCTGGTGACGGCGGGCGGCAGCGGCATCGGCCGGGCCATCGCCGAAAGGCTGCTTTCGGCCGGTGCAAGGGTCCACGTGACCGATCTGGTTCACGCGAATGTGGAAAGCGTCGTCAAAGCAAACCCGGGGCTGGTTGGCAGCCAGGGGGACGCGTCGCTTGTCGAGGACGTCGATCGGGTCGTTGCCGATGTGGTCAGCCAGTTCAAGGGCCTCGACCTACTGGTCAACAATGTCGGGATCGCGGGACCGACGGGGGAACTCGACAGGCTCGACGAGGCCGACATCGAACGGACGATCGACGTCAATCTGAAATCACATTTTCATTTCCTGAAGCGGTGCCTGCCATTGCTCAAGGCATCCGACCGGAACCCCTCGGTTCTCGCCATCAGTTCGGTGGCTGGCCGCCTTGGCTATAGCCACCGAACGCCCTATGCCGCAACGAAATGGGCGATCGTCGGCCTTGTCAAATCGCTGGCAATCGAGCTGGGACCGCAGGGGATTCGGGCCAATGCGATCCTGCCTGGCGCCGTCACGGGACCACGCATCGACAAGGTCATCGCGGATCGCGCGGAAGCGCTGGGTGTACCTGTCGACGAGGTGCGCCAGTCGTTTCTCGCGAAAATCTCCCTGCGAAGAATGGTCGAGGCCGAGGACGTGGCGAACCTGGCGCTTTTCCTTGCCTCGGACCTGGCCCGCAACATCAGCGGCCAGGCCATCAGCGTGGACGGCAACGTCGAATATCTTTAGCCCGAGCGCGCCCGGAGGCGGATTCGGCCAAGCCGCGTGGTCTGCGCCTATCCCTCTGAAATTACTGAGTTAGATGCCCCGGCTTGTCCCGATTGGGAGGACTAGTCGTCGTCCGATGCTTCATTTTCGCCGGAGATGCCACCGGTGGACCGATCATCGCACTCGTCGTCGCCGACGCCTTTGATTGCCTTCGGGCCGGTGGCGTCCTTCATCGGGATGGCCTCCAGATCGATTGGACCGGCAGGGGCGGCGGCGGCGGGCGCTCCACATGACCCTTCGTTCGATTCAGCGGCCGCCGGCAGGGCAGAGATTGTGAGGCCGCCAAGTGCTACAAGCAACAACATGGAATTGCGCATGATTTCGATATCCTTCTCAGCGCGGCCATGATTGGACGCGATGACATCCAATAGAGAACTCTGCTTGCTGCCGGCTGAGGATGGCTGACAGCAGATTGACAGCTTCCGTGTGCGAGATGCGTTGTTGATGATAACCAAGCTGAAGCGTGTCATGGTGATGGTCCTGATCGGGCTTGCCCTGGTCCAGCCGCTTGCCGCGCTTGCCGACGAGGATGATGACGGCGACCACGATCGGGCGCGGGAACTCTACGAACACGGCGAAATCAAAGGCCTTGCGAAAATCCTGGACATCGTTCGCGCCAGAACGCCCGGCGATGTCGTCGCGGTCGACCTCATCCGCCTCGGCGACAAATGGGTCTATCGGTTCCAGATCATCGTCGCGGACGGCCGTCGCAAGATCGTCGATGTCGATGCCGATGCCGGTGTCATCATAAGGGGCGGGGAGGGTGACTGATGAAGATTCTCCTTGCTGAAGACGAGCCGCGCATCGCGGCCGATATCGCGGCTACCCTTAAGTCATCCGGAATGGCGGTCGATATCGTACGTGATGGCGAAGCCGCCTGGTTCTCGGGCGACGTCGAAACCTACGACGCTGCCATTCTGGATCTCGGATTGCCCAAGCTCGACGGCCTCACGGTCCTGAAACGCTGGCGGGCCAATGGCCGACGGTTTCCAGTTCTCATCCTCACGGCCAGGGGCATGTGGACGGAGCGTGTCGAAGGCATCAATGCCGGCGCCGATGACTATCTCCCCAAGCCCTTCGAAATGGAAGAACTGCTTGCCCGGTTGCGGGCAATCCTGCGGCGCTCGGCGGGGCAGGCGGCGCCCGTGCTGAAGTCCGGGCCTCTGCTTCTGGATACGCGCCAGATGCGTATCTCGCTGCGCGGCATTCCCGTTTCGCTTTCGCCGCTGGAGTATCGGCTCCTGGCGTTTCTGATGCATCATGCCGGGAGCGTGGTGGCGCCCACCGAACTGGCCGAGCACCTGTACGATTCAGGCAATGACCGCGATCCGAACACGATCGAGGTCATTGTCGCGCGCCTGCGCCGCAAGCTTGGCAGCGACGTCATCGAAACGCGACGTGGCTTCGGGTATCTGATACCCGATGAGCCCGCCTGATGGGCAACTCGATCCGCTTCAGGCTCTGGTCGGCAGCGGCGGTCTCAATCCTCATCGCACTTGCCGTGGCGGGAGTCGGACTGCGCTACCTATTCGAGTTGAATGTCGAACGGCGTGTCGTCAGCGAGTTGACCGTCGACCTCAACGATCTGATCGGTGCTACCGCATACGGGCCAGACGGCCGCCTTTCGGTCCGGTCAGCCCTGGCCGACCCGCGCTTTTCCATTCCCTTGTCCGGTCATTACTGGCAGGTGGAGGACGTCGGGCCCGGCAATCTGGTCCGCTCGCGTTCATTATGGGATGCAACCCTTGCCTTGCCGGCCCTCGGAACCGGCGGCGAAATCAGGGAATTCAAGGAATTCAAGGGGCCCGACGGGGAACTGGCCATCGCCGTCGAGCGCATGGTCACCGATGTCGACGGCCGATCGTTTCGGGCCATTGTCGCGGAAAACCATCGCGGCGTGGAAGTGGCGGTCAGTGAATATGTCCGCGATCTTGCGCCAGCCCTGATCCTGCTTGCCCTCGCCCTCATGGCAGCCTTCTTCATCCAGATTACCGTCGGTCTTGCTCCGTTGGAAGGTCTGCGGGTCGCGGTTCGAAACGTCATTGCACAGCGAGCCGCGCGATTGGATGTAGCGGCGCCGAGCGAAGTGCAGCCGCTTGCCGATGAAATAAATCGGTTGCTCGATGCCCAGGAGAAGGCGTTGGCACGCGCGCGATCGCGCGCGACAGACCTGGCGCATGGCCTCAAGACACCGCTTCAGGTCTTGTCGGCCGACATTCGCGCGTTGCGCAGGAAGGGCGAGACCAGCCTGGCCGACGACATCGAGAAGAGCACGGCGGCGATCCGGCGTCACGTCGAGCGGGAACTCGCGCGCGCCCGCCTCGCGCCCGGCGTATCGGCCAAGGCCTTTTGCCGCATCCGGGAAACGGCGGCGGGTGTCATCGCCGTGGTCAAACGCACGCCAAGCGGCGAGCAGCTTTCGTTCAAGGTGGAGATCGCCGACGATCTGATGGCGTCAATCGATGAAGGTGACCTGTCCGAAATCCTCGGCAATCTGGTCGAGAACGCGGTGCGCTACGCAAAGTCCGAGGTGCGGGTCGGTGCATCCACGACGTCCGGCGGGGTCGTCATTGCAGTCGCGGACGACGGACCTGGCATTCCCGAAGCGGATCGGCAATCCGCTTTGTCGCGCGGTGTCCAGTTGGACAGCAAGGGCGGCAGCAGCGGACTTGGCCTGGCCATCGTCTCGGACATCGTCGAAGCCTACGGCGGACGCCTTGACATGGCCAACGCCAACCCGGGCCTGGTCGTGACCATTTCCTTGCCACGGCACCGTTGACCGCCGCTTCACGCAAACCCCGGGAAGTAGTCGACCTTTATCCGCGAGCGGCGAACGCCCATTGCGCGAAGCTTCTGGCGCAGCGCCTTGACCATCGCCTGGGGGCCGGAGATGTAGAATGTCCGCTCAAGGTAGTCGGGCATGGCCAAGCGGATCAGTCGCTCGTCGATATAGCCGGGATACTGGCCGCGTTCACCGCCGCGGGCAACGGCATGAACCGTCCGGATGCCGAGCTCTCGCCTGGCGGCGCCGAGCACGTCGCGGTAGGCGATATCCTGCTGGCCTTCGGTCCCATAAAGGATGACGATCGGCCGTCTTTCCTTCCTGTCGAGAAGATGTTGCAGCATGGAGCGGAACGGCGTGATGCCGATGCCTCCGGCCAGGAAGGCAATCTTGGTTTCGGGCTTGGCGGGCAAGGTGAAGCTCCCGGCCAATTGCGCGGCATGAATCCGGTCGCCGGGCTTGAGGGTCATAAGCTCGCGCTTGAAGGCGCTGGATTCGGGATAGAACTTGACACCGAGGCGAACCGTTTCTTCCGTGGGTGCGGAGGCGATGGTGAAGTAGCGCCGGTTGCCGCGATTGTCGGAGCGGTCGAGGCCGAGCGTCCATTCAAGATACTGGCCAGCCTGGAAGGCAAGCTTTCGCTGTGACTTGAAGATGAAGTCATAGCTGTCGACGGCCGAGCGCTCGATGCGTTCCAATGTCAGCACGAAGCGTCCCCTCGGGCCGGCCGCGTAGGCAAACAGGTTGCCTGCCAGCAATGCCAGTTCCGGCGTGAAATAGAACGAGCCGATATGGATGCTCGGGGCGAACAGGAAGCCGACGATGGCAGCGAAGGCGATGCGCGGCAGGCGCGCCGTCGGTGCCGTCAACGGCTCCGTCAGCATCACGAAGGCGAAGAACAGCAACGGCGACGACGTCAGGGTTTCCTTGAGCGCGACGCCATATTGCGAGGGCTCGGTGGTAGCCAGGATTGTCGCCAGCGAAACAGCAACGAAGGTCGCGAAAAGATCCAGCCGGCGCAGCTTCCTGACGATGAGGATACCCCCGAGCAGCACGACGGGGAGCAGCCACAAATTGCCGCCGACCCACCAGGTCGCCGGCTTGTCGAGCAGGAACGCCGACAATGCCACGCCCAGGGCGGCCGGATTGAACAGGTGCTTTCTGCCGACGGCGAAGATGAATTTGGAGGAGATCGCCCAGACGCAAGCGAATGCCACGGCACCGATGCCCGCAAGATCGGTGACGGCCACCGGGTCGAGGATAAGGGCCAGGATAAGCGCGGTGATGTAAACGGACTCACTGTTGGCAGGCACTTCGAAGATGCGGGCGAAGACCTTGTTGGCGATCCAGCATGCCGCCAGCGCCAGAGCCGTGGTGAAAGCGAGCGCCACCGGATCATGCGGCACCAGGCCGGCCAATCCGAATACCAGGGCCGTGGCCACCAACGCCATGAGATAATACAGGATCAACCTGTACATGGTCAGCCGGTCGAGAAATCGGTCAATGGTCTTGATCATGGCGTGCAAAGTGCTCCGAAGCCGCTCGTCGGCGTGGCACGGCCATCGATGTCGACGACGTAGCCTTCGAGACCAGGCGCTTGCTCGATAAAAAAGATGCCGTCCCGCCCCATGGCGAAGGCCGCGGTGGCGAAACGATCCGCTTCGAGCACATCCGCGCCGATCACCGTCAGGCTGACGATGTCGGCGATCGGGGTGCCAAGCCCATGCGGATTGTAGATATGCTGGCCGCGTACATAGGTGCCGGAGGTCGCGACGCCGCGTCCGCGCGGGTAAACGATCTTGATGACCTCATCCGCATTGAAGGGATTGCGGATGCCCACGCTCCAGTCCTTTCCTTCTCCGTTTTTCCCGGACGCCTGGATGTCGCCGCCGGCCTCGATGAAGAAATCGCCGACCCCGCCCTGTCGAACGATCTCGGCCGCGTTGCGGATGGCCCAGCCCTTGACGATGCCGGACGGATCAAGGGAACCGTCAGCCTTGCGGATGTCGAAATATCCGTCCGTCTCGTTTTTCGTCCGTTCGGCGAGCGCCAGCACTTCCATCATCTCGCCGCTCCAGTCCCTGACCGGAACGTCGCCTCGGTTGATGGCCGAAATCTCGCTGTCGGTCCTGTACGTGCTGAAGCGCCGATCGATGTGCTCGAAATAATCGAAGACCTCGTCGATCAACGCTTGCGACGCGCCGCCAATATCGACGGTGACGGGCATGCCCATCAAAATCCGTGTTTCGCGCATGGATTACGACGAAGCTTTCTTCAGCGCGCCGCCGAGCGACTGGATGAAGGCCCTGCTGGTCAACGTCGCGCCCGAAATGATGTCGACATGCGCGCTTTGCGCGCTGATCGCCTCGTCACGCAGCATCGGCAGTGCCTGCCGGTTGATGCTGACGGAGGTGCGGCGGTCAGATGGGTATTTCAGCACTTTCAGCGCCGTCAGGCGACCACCCTGGATGGAGGCCTGAATCTGGATGAGCCCATAATAGGCGTCGGTGACGGGGCCAGTGTAGGTGCCATCGACGAAACCGTGCGCGGCCGGCTTCGTGCCAACATTCGCGGTCGCCTTCATGCCTGTGCGGATGACGCGGGCGGTTGCTCCCGCATAGTCCGGCCGCGGTTGCGGAATGGGTATGTAAACTGCCGGGGTGATGACGAAGGATGGCGTCTCAGCCGCGGGAACGGCGGCGGCCGATGGCGTTGCGGCGTCAGCCGGGACTGGCGTTGGGGCGGGTGCCCACGAAACCTGCGCTTGCTTCACGACGGGTTCCAGCTTCGGCGCAGGTCCTGTTATGGCGGCCGTCGTTTCCCTGCCGATCGCCGGCGGAGTGTTGAACCGGGGCTCGAGCCGGACGCTCTGCTGGCGAATCACAGGCATGGTCGGAGCCGGGGCGCGGTCGGTCGGCGCGGGGGGGACTACCGGCTGCGCGGCACCTCCCTCGGCGGCGTCAGCCGGTTGCGCCGAACCCAGCATGTCGTCCGCGGGGGCCGTACCGGCCTGTTCCCACACATAGGCGCCAGAGGCGGCGATGACAAAAAGTGACAAGGCAATCTGCTTCATTTGCATTGCATTCCAGGTTGCACTGGCGAATCCGTTTCGGATCGCTTCAACCGCAATATCTCACGGCAGAGCTGACAATTGGCTGTCAGGAGCTGGCACCACGTGGATAGGGGAATCAACAAGGCGAACCTCGCCCAGAAGGTGAAATCGCATTCTCGACCGCAGCACGGCGCGCATCGCTTCCGCGAGCCATTGGGGCCGTCCCTCAGGCGGCCCAACATGATAAATGATGAAGGCGAGGGCGCATCCAGGCGCGCCGCGGGCGGGAACTATCTCGCGAACGCTCGGACTATCGGAGCCCTCACAGCATAGCCAAGTGCCTACGGTTTATCCTGTTTCCGTGATGCACGGTCAGCCGGCTGTTTCAACCCGTGCTTTCGATGCCCGCCACAAGGGTGTCGACAAAGTTCAGCAATTCGCTTTCGAGGTCGCTCGGCGCCAGGCCGATGAAGCGGTCTTCGAGCGAAATGGTGACGATGCCGTGCACTGCGGAGAATAGCGTGCGGGCGCGCGCAAGCAGTTCCGCCGCTCCCAGCGCGGGAAGCAGCATGGCGAGCGGCTCGACCAGATGCTGGATAAGGACCGCATGCTCGGCCAGATGCCAGTCGGGCACCGGTACGCCCGGCGCCATGCGATGTTCGAACAGCGCGGTCCACGCCATGCGGTTGTCACGCGCGAAGCCAAGATAGGCTTTGGCCAGCGCCATCAACCTTGCCCTCGGCGCCGCGGCCCCGGCTGCCTGGTGCTGCAGGGCCGCGCCCAGTCTGGCGAGCGTAATCGAATTGACATGCAGGATGAGCTCATCCAGATCGGCAAAGGCGGTGTAGATCGCACCCAGTGCACAGCCGGCATCCGCCGTGACGTCGCGCGCGCGCAACCCGGCCAGGCCAGAGGATTGAATGCGCGATTGCGCGGCCTCGATCAGCCTGCTCCTGAGATCCTCGCGCCTGGCGAATCGTTTCGCGGTCATTAACCTTCCCTAACTGAAATATGTGAACGTTGTTCATTTTTATGTTGAACGCTGTTCACGATGTGTTACGTTGCATTCGTGAACAACGTTCATAGAGGAGAAACCGAAATGATGAAACAGTTTTTTGCACTTGTCCGCGGCCATAGCCACGAAGCGGCCGAGGCGGTCGTCGACCGCAACGCGCTGGTGATCCTGCGCCAGCAGGTCCGCGATTGCGCCGACGCGATTGCCGCTGCCCGCCGGGCAGTTGCCATAGCCATTGCCCAGAACGATCAGGAGATCGTGCAGTTCAAGAAGCTGGTCGCCCGCATCGAGGATCTGGAGCAGCGGACCGTCGCTGCGCTGGAGCAGGGACGCAACGAGCTTGCCCGCGAAGCGGCCGAAACCATCGCCCTGCTGGAGGCCGAACGCGACGCCTCCGACGCCGCGCAGAAGACCTTCGGCACCGAGATCGAGCGGCTGAAGCGGATTGTGCGCGCTTCCGAGATGCGCCTTCGCGAATTGCAGCGCGGCCAACGCATCGTCGCCGCGGTCGACAGCACCCAGCGCCTGCGTGAAAGCGCGCCCGGCTCCAGCCTGTCCGCGCTCAGAGACGCCGAGGCGACCTTGCTTCGCCTGCGCACCCGGCAAAAGCAGATCGACGCCGCCGCCGCTGCGATGGCCGAGATGGAGCAATCGGGCGATCCGGCCGCGGTCAGCGAGAAGCTGGCGGCCGCAGGCTGCGGCATGCCGTTGAAGAGCAGCGCCGACACCGTGCTCGAACGGCTGGCCAGCAAGATCGCCAGGCCGGCCTGATTGCATCACGCCTGAAACGGACCGACGCCGGCCCAACCTAACCCTGAAACGAAAGGATCCTACCGATGTCCCCAAGCACCTACGCTCCCAAGGACTCAAACGCCTGGAAGACCTTCACCATGGCCAGTTTTGCCATTGCCGCGGCGATGATGGCCGGCGGCGTCTACTTCATGGAGGCCAGCTTCGCCGCCAAGGGGTTCTACGCCATGGCCGCGATCATGCTCGTGCACACCTCGATCACCATCACCAAGACCCTGCGCGACTCGGAAGAGGCAAGCCGTTTCATCAACCGGCTGGAAGACGCCAAGACCGAGAAGCTGCTGATGGAAGTCAGCCGCAGTAACGAAGTGTAACGGGGTTCCCGCTAAACCAGGCTCAAACCGCGCAAGACCGCTGATCGATCCGACCAGGACAGCACCGGTCTTGCCCAATGGAATTCGCCGCTATGGAAATCTCCCCGATCAACCGTCCGACAAGTCATCTGATGACGTCCCGGCGCTTTGCGCCTTTGTTCTGGACGCAGTTCCTGTCCGCCTTCAACGATAATTTCCTCAAGAACACTCTGGTGTTCCTTATCCTGTTCACGCTGGCGGCGGACCAGGCGGCGTCGCTGGTCACCCTGGCGGGCGCTGTTTTCATGGCGCCCTTCCTGTTTCTTTCGGCGCTTGGCGGTGAGATCGCCGACCGCTTCGACAAGGCCCTCATCGCCAGGCGTCTGAAATTCGCCGAGATCGCGGCGGCGGCAGTCTCCGTCGCCGGCATCGCGCTGTCGTCCATTCCGGTGCTGATGACGGCGCTGCTGATGTTCGGCATCATCTCGGCACTGTTCGGGCCGATCAAATACGGCATCCTGCCCGATCACCTCGAGCGCAAGGAATTGCCGCGCGCCAACGCCTGGATCGAATCGGCGACCTTCGCCGCCATCCTCGGCGGCACCATTGCCGGCGGCGTCGTTTCGGCCGATGGCATAGGGGTCGCGGTCTTCGGACCGATCATGATGATCCTCGCGGTCAGCTGCTGGTTTGTCAGCCGCTACATTCCGTCAACGGGTTCGGCGGCCCCCGACCTTGTCATCGACAAGAACATCTTCCGCTCGACGTGGCGCCAGGTCAGCGAATTGCGCACCGACAGGCGGATCTGGCGCGCAGGCCTGATGACGTCGTGGTTCTGGCTGATCGGCGCCATCGTCCTGTCGATCCTGCCGACCCTGGTCAAGGGTTCGCTCGGCGGCAACGAGATGGCGGTCACGGTCTATCTCGCAGTGTTCGCCGTTTCGATCGCCATCGGCTCGGCCATTGCCGCGTGGATGTCGCAGGGTCGCATCGTGCTGCTGCCGGCGCCGGTCGGCACGGCGCTGCTGGCGCTGTTCGGGCTGCACCTGGCCTGGACCATCTGGAGCATGCAGCCTTCGCCCCAGGCGCAAACCCTTGGCGTCTTCTTCGCCGGACCGAACACCATCCGTGTCGCGATCGACCTCGCCGGCATGGCTATCGCCAGCGCCTTCCTCGTCGTGCCCACCTTCGCCGCCGTGCAAGCCTGGTCGCCTGAAGCGCGCCGCGCCCGCGTCGTTGCCGCCGTCAGCATCGTCAATGCCGGTTTCATGACCGTCGGCGGTATTGCTGTCGCCGCGATCCAGACCAAGGTTTCCACCGGAGGCATCCTGTTCGGCCTGGCCGCGGCCAACGCCGTCGCCGCCTGGTTGATGTTGAAATATCTGCCGACCAACGCTTTCCGTGATTTCGTCTCCATCCTGTTCCGCGCCTTCCTGCGCCTGGAAGTCGACGGGATGGACAACCTCAAGGCGGCCGGCCAGGCGCCGATCCTGGCGCTCAACCATGTCAGCTTCCTTGACGGTCCGCTGGCCTTGACGCTGACCGACGAGGAGCCGGTCTTCGCGATCGACTACACCATCGCGCAGGCCTGGTGGATGAAGCCGTTCATGAAACTCGCCCGCGCTCTGCCCCTCAACCCGGCCAAGCCGATGTCGACCCGCACGTTGATCAAGATCGTGCAGGGCGGCGATCCGCTGGTCATCTTCCCCGAGGGGCGCATTACCGTCACGGGCAGCCTGATGAAGGTCTATGATGGTGCGGCCATGGTGGCCGACAAGACCGGCTCGATGGTGGTGCCTGTGCGTATCGAAGGGCTGGAGAAGAGCTATTTCTCGCGGCTGTCGTCCCAGCATGTGCGCCGTCGCCTGTTTCCGAAGGTCAAGGTGACCATTCTGGAACCGGTCAAGCTCGAGGTGGCGCCGGAGCTGCGCGGCCGCAAGCGTCGCGCCGCGGCGGGCAATGCCCTCTACCAGGTCATGTCGGATCTCGTCTTCCGCACCCAGGATATCGACAAGACGGTGCTGGAAAAGATCATCCAGACCGCGACCGCACGCGGCATGAAGCAACTCGCCGTGCAGGATCCGGTGACCGGTTCGCTGAGCTATGGCAAGCTGCTGACGGCGGCCGCCGTGCTCGGCGCGAAATTCGAGCACCTCTATGCCGGCCAGCAGACGCTGGGCATCATGCTGCCCAACGCCAATGGCGCCTGCGCGGCAGTGCTTGGCGTCATGTCGTCCGGCAAGGTTCCGGCGATGATGAACTTCACCGCGGGGGCCGCCAATATCCTCTCAGCCTGCAAGGCCGCCGAAGTGCGCACCGTGCTCACCTCGCGCGCCTTTGTCGAACAGGCAAAGCTCGGCCCGGTGGTCGAGGAACTCAGCCGCTCGGTCGACATCGTCTGGCTCGACGATCTGCGCCAGACCATCGGCCTCAAGGACAAGCTGCTCGGCCTTCTGCGCAAGAGCACGCCGCGCGTCGCCCGCAAGCCCGACGATCCGGCGGTGATCCTGTTCACCTCGGGATCGGAAGGCACACCCAAGGGCGTGGTGCTCACGCACCGCAACATCCTGGCCAACGCCGCCCAGGCTGCCTCGCGCATCGACTTCCACTCGGGCGACAAGGTCTTCAACGTGTTGCCGATCTTCCATTCCTTCGGCATGACGGCGGGCACGGTGCTGCCGCTGATCTCGGGCGTGCCGGTCTATTTCTACCCTTCGCCGCTGCACTACCGCATCGTGCCGGAGCTGATCTACGCCTCGAACGCGACAATCATCTTCGGCACCGACACGTTCCTCTCCGGCTATGCGCGCGCCGCGCACCCCTATGACTTTCGCTCGATACGCTATTGCTTTGCCGGCGCCGAACCGGTCAAGGCAGCGACGCGCATGACCTATATGGAGAAGTTCGGCGTGCGCATCCTCGAGGGCTATGGCGTCACCGAAACAGCACCCGTGATCTCGATCAACACGCCGATGTACAACCGCTCCGGGACCGTCGGCAAAATCATGCCGGGCATGGAATATCGCCTCGACCCGGTGCCCGGCGTCGATGATGGCGGACGGCTTTTCGTGCGCGGACCCAATGTCATGGCCGGCTATCTCAGAGCCGAAAAGCCCGGCGTGCTCGAGCTGCTTGAAAATGGCTGGCATGATACCGGCGACATCGTCGCCATCGATGAAACCGGCTTCATCACCATTCGCGGCCGCGCCAAGCGCTTCGCAAAGATCGGCGGCGAGATGATCTCGCTGGCCGCGGTCGAGGTGCTGGCGGGGGAGTTGTGGAAAGGCTCGCTGTCAGCCGTCGCCACGGTGCCGGACGCACGCAAGGGCGAAAAGCTGATCCTCATCACCGAGGCCGCCGACGCCACCCGCGCCGAGTTCCTGAGCTTCGCCAAGGCCAGTGGCGCCATGGATCTGATGGTGCCGGCCGAAGTGCAGGTGGTGGCCAAGGTGCCCGTGCTTGGCTCCGGAAAGCTCGACTTTGCCGGCGTAACCAAAATGGTGCGCGACGGGGAAGCGTTGAAGATCAAGGCCGCCTGATAGTAGGCGTTGACAGGCCGGCGCGAGACGCCCGGCCTGTTCAGACGATAATCCCTTGAACCGGCAGCCGTGCCCGGCCGGGCACGGATCCCGCAACCCCGGCCCGTAGCACGTTGATCAGCCGGCGCTCAGGCGGGATGGAAAAATGCCGGCCGCAAATCTCCGCACTTTGCGGATGATCGGCCACTGCCGCCATCGGCCAGGCCGCGAAGCCGAGCCGCGTCAGGTTGAGCCAGAAGCGGTAGAAGGCACGGCCCGACTCCACAGGCGATTCCTCGCGCGGGCGGTGGAACACCGCGATCGCCGCCGCCGACCGCGTCTTCGATCCTTCGCCCGTCAGCACCTTGCCCAATCCCAGCGCATCGATGGCTTCGAACAGGCGCGTTCCCAAAACCGCTCCGGCGCCGAATCCTTCCAGCGCGCCCATGCGTAGCGCGTCGAGATTAAGGCCGTCCGCGTCGTAGCGCGGATGCGAGCGCGCCAGCCGCATCCAGCCCACAAGCTCATTGCGAAAAGCGCGGTCGCGCAGAAACACCAGGCTGGCATCGCCGGCCAGCGCCGCCAGCATGGCGATGTCCTGAGGCGTGTGGGCAAGCGTCACATCATCCGCCTTTCGCGCCCATGCCTGCAGCGCCTTTGCGGCAGCCATCGCCGCCGGCTTGAAATGCGAACGCCAGGTGAAGCGGTTCGCGACATGGCCGTTCAACGGTGACGGCCGTGCTGCGCCGCCGGGAACGATCCGCGCCGCGAGCCGGTAGCCGGGAAAGGCGACCGTGTCGTTTGCCTGCCACACATCCTCGGCGACGGCGACGCCGATGCCGGCGTCAGCAAGCGCCATAAGCGTGCCCTCGACGGCAGCGCCGCAGGAGATGCCCAGGTCGCGGGCCTGCGGGTCGCCGACCGAGAGCTGCCGCGCCAGCTCGGCCATCACCAGGATCGAACCGTTCCCCGCCAGGTGCCAGCGCGCCGGCTGGGTGTTGTGCACCGAGGGCGCCAGGTTGGCCCTGGCGACGATGCGGGAAAGCAAGGTGTTGTCCATCCTACAAGGCCTTGGAAAAGAGATGCAGGCGGTGCAGCGGCCGCGCACCGCTCTTTTCGGCCTGGCGAAGCGAGGCCTTGTTGACATC
>NZ_JBAZUD010000053.1:0-30392 GCF_041661565.1 Mesorhizobium sp. | reverse complement strand
CAGCCTGATCGCCGGCAAGGGTTTTCCCGATGATGTCGCTAGGCAAGGCGTTTCGATGGACGATCTGACGCCACACCGGCTGCGCGGCGTCGATTTTCAAGCCGTGCAGGTTGCTTCATGAGCAGTGCCGCGCTGACAGGCGGCGGCAGGCTTGCCGGCCACCTGCTGGAGAGACTTGCGCAAGCCACGGCAGACCCGCCCGGCGTAACCCGCGCGGCTTATGGGCCCGGCGAGCGTTTTGCCCATGACCTCATCCGCGACGAAGCCGAGCAACTCGGCGCCTCGGCGCGCGTCGATGCCGCCGGCAATCTCTATTTGACGCTGAAGGGCCGTATTCCCGATTTGCCGGCAATCATTATCGGCTCGCATCTCGACAGCGTGCCGCATGGCGGCAATTTCGACGGCGCCGCGGGGATGGTGGCGGGGTTGGCGGTGATGGCCGAATTGGTCGGGCAAGGCATCCAATTGCCGCGCGACCTGATCGTGCTGGCGACCCGCGCCGAGGAAGCGGTCTGGTTTCCGCTGTCCTATCCGGGCAGCCAGGCCGCGCTCGGCCTACTGGAGCCGACAGCGCTGGAGGCGAAGCGGTCGGACAGCGGACGCTCTCTGGCTGACCATATGCTGGAGGAGGGTTTCGACCCTGACGCCGTGCGGCGCGGCGTGCCGGGCATCGATGCCGGCCGGATCGCGGCTTTCGTCGAAGTGCATATCGAGCAGGGGCCGCGCCTTGTGGCAGCCGGCGCGCCGGTTGGCATCGTCACCGGGATCGCCGGCGGCTTTCGCCATGTCGAGGCGAGATGCCTTGGCGCCTACGCGCATTCGGGCGCCGAGCCGCGCTTCGCCCGCCATGACAGCGTGCTCGGCTTCGCCGACCTTGTCGCCGGCCTTGAAGCGGAATGGGACGCGCTCGAGCGTGACGGGCATGAGGCCACCATCACTTTCGGCCGGGTGGAATCGGATCCGAGCCAGCACGGCGGCAGCCGCGTGCTTGGCGAGCTTCGCTTCACGCTCGATGTGCGCAGCGCCGAGGCCGCGGTGCTCGACCGGATCGAGGCAAGGCTGCACGTGCTTTTTGCCGAACTGGGCAACAAGCGTGGCGTCAGCTTCGAGGCCGGACCGCGCTTCAGCTGGGAGCCAGCGACCATGTCGCCGGCGTTGATCGCGAGGCTGGACCGCGCCGCCGCCGAGCTGCGAATACAAGCGCCGCATGTGCCGAGCGGAGCGGGGCATGACGCGGCCAGCTTTGCCGGCGCCGGCATTGCCACCGCCATGATCTTCGTGCGCAACGAGAATGGCAGCCACAACCCGCATGAAGCAATGGAGATCGCCGACCTCGACCAGGCGATCCGCTTGCTTCTTCAATTCGTCACCGACTTCGACAATCTCCCGGGACAGCCATGAACCTTGCCGCGACCGCCTTGCTCGTCATCGATCTGCAGAACGAATACCGTCCCGACGCGGCCTGGCCGGTCATCGGCTATGACGCGGTGCTCGCCAATGCCGCCGCGCTCATCGAAGCCGCCCGCGCGGCAGGCGTGCCCGTCATCCATGCGCAGGCCTGGGTTAAGCCGGAGGAACGCGATGGTTATGCAAGGCAGGAGGAGATCCTGACCGAGGAATTCCGCTCCGCGATAGCCGGCAGCGATGGCGCCGCGATCTGCGCCGAGGTGGCGGCGCTGCCCGGCGACATCGTCATCCACAAGCACTGGCCGAGCGCCTTTCGCCGCACCGATCTTTCAACTCGGCTTGTCGACCGCAAGATCGAGAACCTGATCGTTGCCGGCGTGCTGACCGACAGCTGCGTGACTGCCAGTGTGTTCGACGGGGTCTATCAGGGGTTCAGGGTCTGGCTGGTCAAGGAGGCCTGCGGCAGCATGAGCGAGGCCATGCACCGCACCGGCATGCTGGACATGGCCAACCGGCTCTATGGCGGCGGCGTCCTGCGCCTGCCCGAGGCGTTGAAGGCGCTCGCCGGCCAACCTTTCGACGGCTGGCGCTGCACGCGGCCGGTGGAGTTCGTCTACACGCTGGAAACGGTGGATCGGAACTACGAGGCCTTGTGATCGGCGCCGCAGCCGCATGCGCCTCTGACAACCCTTGAAGCCGTGGGCTTGAGCACTGTGCCCGGCAGCGCTCCGGTCGCCTTGCCGCCACTCCACACGCACACGCCGTTGACGAAGACGTTCTCGATGCCGGCGGCTGGCCGGCGCGGCTCCTCGAAGGTGGCGGTGTCGATGATCGTCGCGGGATCGAAGATGACGAGGTCGGCGAAATTGCCTTCGGCCAGCAGCCCGCGCTGCTGGATGCCGAATTCACGCGCCGGCAGGCCGGTCATGCGGAACACCGCCTCCTCCAGGCTGAACAGGCCGACATCCCTGGCATAGTGGCCGAGCACGCGCGGAAAGGTGCCCCAGAGGCGCGGATGCGGATGGATGTCGTGCGGCAGGCCGTCCGAGCCGATCATGGTGCGCGGATGCGCGATGATGTTGCGCACATCCGTCTCGTCGAGCTGGAAGTAGACAGCGCCCGCCGGCAGCAGCCGTTCGCCCGCTTCGCGCTCCGTGCAGTTCCATTCGAGCGCGATGTCGGCGATCTCGCGCCTGGCCATCTCGGGATGCGGATCGGACCAGGTGACGAGGATCTTCAGGCCGGTGTCGCAGCGCTCCAGGCGAAGCACTGTCGAACTCGCGGCATAGGGATAGACATCCATGCCGATATCCATCGTCTCGCGCGCCCGGTCGATCCTTTCCAGGGACGGGAGGCTTTTGCCGAAATTGGCGCGGCCGGTGCATTGGTGGTGCGAGATGAACAGCTTGCCGCCAGCATGGCCGGCAATGTCGATGGCTTCCTCGATCGCCTCGTCCATCGTCTCGAAATAGTTGCGCGTATGGGTGACATAGGGGCCGCCGAGGCCCGCCGCTGTCGCGGCCAGCGCCATGACCTCTTCGGTCGAGGAGTTCACCGCCGGCGGATAGTCGAGGCCGGTGCTGAGGCCGAAAGCCCCCTCGGCCATTGCCTGCTCCACGGTCTCCTGCATTGCCGCCGTCTCCGCCTCGTTGGCCGGCCTGTCAGTGACGGGCATGCAGCGTTGGCGCAGCGTGGTGTGGCCGACCAGCAGCGCGGCGTTGGTGGCGATGCCGCGTCGCTTCAGCTCGGCAACATAATCGGCAAAGCGATCGAAGCGGAAATTCTCCTGGCCGCCGACCAGGGTGAAGGGCGGCGGCGGCGTCCTGTCGAGCAGCAGCGGCGCCAGGCTGACGCCGCAATTGCCGGCGATCACGGTCGTCACGCCCTGGCTGATCTTCGGGTCCATGCCGCGCGGCGCCAGGAGCGCGCCATCGTCATGGGTGTGGACGTCGATGAAGCCCGGCGCCACGACCTTGCCCCCGGCATCGATCTCCTCGTTGCCCTGTGCCTCTTCCAGCCGACCAATGGCGGCAATCCGGTCGCCGGTGACGGCGATGTCGGCCGCGAAAGGTTTCGAACCGTCACCGGCGATCAGGGTCGCGTTCCGGATGACGAGATCATAAGGCATCAGGCGGACTTCCTAAGCTTCCGGATCGACGGCGATCTCCTCGCGGCGTTTCGCGACATAGGCGTCGAGCTCCTCGCGGATCGCGGGGTCCATCACCGGTTCTTCGTAGTCATGCAGCGCCTGCTGCCAGAGCTCCGTCGCCCGCTCGAGCGCGTCCTTGCCGCCCGCTTCCTCCCAGGCGCCGTGGTTCTGCCAGTTGGACAGCATCGGCTGGTAGAAGGCGGTCGTGTAGCGCGACATGGTGTGCTCGGCGCCGAAGAAATGGCCGCCGGCCGGCACCGACTTGATCGCCTCGAAACCCAGATCGTCCTCCTGGAACGGCAGCGGGCGCAGGAACTCCATCATGTTCTGCAGGATCTCGACGTCGAGCACGAGCTTTTCGTAGGACGCCGTCAGGCCGCCCTCCAGCCAGCCCGCCGCATGGTAGATCAAGTTGGCGCCACCCAGCACCGCGCCCCATGTCGCCATTTCCGTCTCGTAGGCGGCCTGCAGATCAACCACGTTCGAGGCATTCGCATTCGAGGTGCGGTAGGGGAGATTGTAGCGTCGCGCCAACTGGCCGGCGATGATGTTGGCCTTGGCGTTCTCCGGCGTGCCGAAGGCCGGCGCGCCCGACTTCATGTCGACATTGGAGGTGAAGGCGCCGTACATCACAGGCGTGCCGGGGTTGACCAACTGGGTCAGTACCACACCGAACAGAGCTTCGGCATTCTGCTGGCAAAGTGCGGCCGCCAACGTCACCGGCGTCATCGCACCCATCAGCGTGAAGGGCGTGACGGTTACCGGCTGGCCGTGTTCGGCCATGGCCATCAGCCCCTCGGCCATCGCGTCGTCGAACAGCCGCGGCGAGTTGATCGAGATGATCGTCGTCACGCCGGGCGAGGCGCGCATCTCCTCGACGGAAATGCCGCGCGCGATCGCCATCATGTTGATCCCGTCCATTGCCCTGGCGCGGCCGATCGCCGTGCAGTGGAAAGAGAGATCGCTGAGTGTCAAATTGGCGTAGTAGGTGTCGAGATGGCGCGAATTGGCTGGCAGTTCCATCGGCGCCACCACCTGGTTGCCGATGATGTGGATGGCGTTGAAGTGGTGCGCCAGCCGGATGAAGTTCTGGTAGTCGGGAAGGTTGCCCTGGCGGCGGCCATTGATGCGGTCATGCACATTGGGCGGGCCGGCAACCAGCCCGAAGACCAGCGAGTTGCCGCCGAGATGCACCTGCTTTTCCGGATTGCGGCTGGTCAGCGTGAAGGATGACGGGACTGCCCGCAGTGCCTCGGTCACCAGGCTTTCGTCGATGCGGATGGTCTTTTCCTCGCGGTCGACGATGGCGCCGGCGGCGGCGAACAGGTCCATCACCCGGTCGCTCATGACACGGATGCCGAGTTCCGACAGGATGCGCATCGACGTGTCGTGGAGCCGCTCCATCCGCTCTTCGTCGAGCAGTTGCATGGGCGGATAGGGATTCTTCACGTGCTCCCAGGGCAGTTGCGCGATGCCGCCGCCGCTGCGCCCGGCCTTCCCCCTGCGGCCGCCGCCGCGCCTGTCCTGTGTCATGAGATTGCTTTCCTCTCGGCTTCAGTAGCCGCGTTCCGGACTGACGACGTTTTCAAGCGGCGCGCCGCTGCGGTAGCGCTTCAGATTGTCGGCGAACATCCGCACCGACTTGATGTCCCAGCCGTCATAGACCGCCGCGCAATGCGGGGTGATGGCGACGTTCTCGTAGCTCCACAGCGGATGATCCGCCGGCAGTGGCTCGGCCGCAAAGACATCCAGTGCGGCGCCCTTGATCTGCTTGCCGTCAAGGGCAGCGAGCAGCGCCGCCTCATCGACGACGCCGCCGCGCGAAATGTCGATGAGCACGGCCGAACGCTTCATCGCGGCGAAGGCTGCCGCACCGAGCAGACCGCGCGTGCCGGGCAGCAGCGGGACACAGCAGACGATGAAATCGGCTCGCCCCAGCAGGGTCGGGAGCGCATCCGGACCATGCACCTCGTCGAGGCAGGCCATGGCTTTTGGACGCGCGCGGATGCCGAGCGTCTGCATGCCCATCGCCTGTGCGCGACTGGCGACGGCCGTTCCGGTCTTGCCGAGGCCGATGATCAAAACCGTCTTGCCTTCGATCGGCTCGACGCGGCCGCCGCCCCACTGCCGCGCCTGCTGGCGGCGTTCGAAGCCGCGCAGGTCAAGCGAGAAGGACAGCATGGCGCCGAGCGCATACTCGGCCAGCATGCCGGCGGCAACGCCCGCCGCATTCGTCACCGTGAGCCGCTCCGGGTCCCAACGCCCGAGATGATCGGTGCCGGAGCCGCCGACAGAGACCCATTTCACCGTCGGGCTTTCGACCAGGGCCTGGCGCGGATAGCGCGGCGTGCCGTCGAAGCGCACGGAGTAAACCACTTCCGCCGATACGCGGCCGATCAGCTCGGGTAGGGCGGCATAGCTGTCGCAGCTATGGACAGTCAGATCCGGATGCGTCTCCTTCAGCACGGCCAGCGCCGCAGCTGGCCGGTCGGTGTGCAGGATGACGGATGGATCGGCCGACATGGGGGCCGCTCAGCTCGGGCCAATGTGGTCGGCAGAAGAACCGAGCGCGGCAAGCAACTTCTCACCGCTTTCGAACGTCGCATTCTCATGCGGCGCTCGCAGGTTCAGCCAACGCCTGTCGCCGGAACGAACCGCCAGCACGGCTTTCATCGCCGGGATGAGACCGGCATCCTGGATGATCTTGCGGAACGCCTTCACCGCTGCATCCGCTTCGGCGACGTCCTCCCCGGCCATCGTGCGATCGTAGAGGGCCCGGATGGCCGCGGCATTGAGGTTGACGGTGGCCGAGATGCAGCCCGCCGCGCCGCTGGCAAGCCCCTTGGTCAGCTGTGCTTCCGAACTCGGGAAGACCGCGACATCAGGCGCCGCGGCAATCACCGCCGCCGTGTTGTTCCAGTCGCCGGCGCTGTCCTTGTAAGCCACGACGGTGTCGGGAAACGCCTCGTTCAGCCTCGCGGTCAAGGCGGGGCTCACCGGCACGCCGGAATTCTGCGGGATGTGGTAGAGGATCACCTTCATTGCAGGGTTCGCCACCCGCTGGATCAGTTCGCTGTAGTAGCGCGCCTGGCCGTTGTCGCCGACAGCGGTGTAGAAGAACGACGGCAGCACCATCACCCCGGCGCAGCCGGCCCCGACCGCGTGCGCCGACAGTTCGACTGTTTCGGGCAGCGCGGTCACGCCGGTGCCGGGCATCAGCCGACTTGGCGAGATGCCGGCTTCGATCAGCCATTCCAGCGCCTGCATGCGCTCGCGCAAGGACAGCGACAGCGCCTCGCCGGTGGTGCCGAACGGCGACAGGAAATGCGCCCCTTGGCCGAGCACCCATTTGGCGTGCGATATCCAGAGATCGCGCGCGATGCGGCCATCGCTTTCAAACGGCGTCAGGATCGGTGCGATGGTTCCTTGCGGGCGGGTCATGTGTGTCCTTCCATATCGATCGGCAAATCTGTGCAGTGTCTGGCCGCCGCCGCTATCGTCCTGGCGAAGTAGGCCGACGCGGTGACGTCGAACAGTACATCGAAACCCGCTTGCGAGCGGAATGTGACCGCCTCGATGTGACCGACGCGTGTTTGCGCGATGTCGTCGACACCGAACCTATCGGCTCTGAGATCAAGCGCGCATAGCCGCTCCATCGCCTGCGGCGCGTGCCGGCCGGAAAGGCGCATCCACGCCCAGCCTTCCTCGCGCCAGGATGAATAGCCTTTCGGCCCGGTATCGTTCGCCCAGGCGGCCTTGAGTTCGGCAAGCGCGTCGCCGGCACCTTCGGCAAGCAGCAGGATGTCCTCGTTGCCGAGGCGCAGGACCCGCATGCCGTGATGCGCGCCGATGCGATTGACTGCGGGCAGGGAGACGCCCTGCGCCGCGAGCCAGGCGGCGCTGCCGCCGCCCTTAAGGCCAAAACGCGGATTGGGCGTCAGGTCGCTCAGCGTCACCGCGCCGACGGGCAGCATGGTGCCGTGCGCCGCGCCGCCGGCCATGAAGGGAAACACCGCACTTGCCGCCATCTACATCTCCTGCCTTGCGTTGGCGGGATCGAAGAAGGCATGGGCAACCACCGGCACGTCGACCAGGGTACCGTCCCGGCACTTCACCGTCACCAGGCTGCCTTCCGTGGAGTCGTCGATATGGACATAGGCAAGCGCGACGGTACAGCCGAGCGTCGGCGAGAAGCCAATCGAGGTGATCTGACCGACGGGAGCATTGCCGCGCAGCACGAGGCAGCTTTCGCCGGGTAGATCCCGGGCATCGTCCGGAAACCGCAGGCCGACGAGCTTGCGCGACTGGCCCAGCCTTGCGCGCATTTCGATCGACCGTTTGCCGACGAAGAACGGCTTCTTCTTCGACACCGCCCAACCGAAACCGAGCTCGTCAGGCGTGGTGATTGCATCGGTGTCCTGACCGATCAGAATGTGCCCCTTCTCCAGGCGGAGGATGCGGGAGGCTTCGAGACCGTAGGGCTTCAAACCATGCGGTTTGCCTGCAGTCATCACCGCGTCCCAAAGGGCGGGTGCGAGGCTGGATGGGCAATGCAACTCATAACTCAACTCGCCGGTAAACCCGATCCGCATCACGCGCACCGGCACGCCGGCGACGACGCCCTCGCGGCCGCTCAGATAGGGGAATGCCTCGCGCCCGAAATCGATGTCGCTGTCCAACGCTTCGAGCACCGTTCGGGCTTTCGGGCCGGTGACGTTCAGGCCGCAGAACGCGCCGGTGAGGTTGAGGACATCGACCCGCAAGCGCCATTGCGCGTTCCAGAACAACATGTCGGCATAGACGCGCGCCACCGCACCCGTGGTGGCGGTCACATAGAACCGGTCATCCGCCATGCGGTAGGCGACGCCGTCGTCGACCACCGAGCCCATTTCGTTGAGCATCAGGCAATAGCGCACACGCCCGACAGGCTGGTTGGCATGCGCCATCGTGTAGAGGCGGTCGAGGAACTCGCCGGCATCCGGCCCGCGCAGTTCCAGCTTGCCGAGCGTCGAGACGTCGAGCAGGCCAACCCCTTGCCGCACCGCCGTGATCTCGTCGCGGACCATCTTTTCAGCCGCGTCGGCATCGCCATAGAAATACGGCCGCCACCATGCGCCTACCGGCTTCATCACGGCGTTGAGCGCCAAATGCCTGGCATGCAGTGCGGTGCGCCGCTCGAGCGGTTCGTGGTGGCCGGCAAGCACGCCAAGCGTCTCCGGTCCGACCGGCGGGCGGGCGGTGGTGATGCCGACTTCGGCCACCGTGCGGTCGGTCGCCTCGGCAACGATCCTGGCTGTCGCCAGCGCGGAGTGGCGGCCCTGACTCGGGCCCATGCCGACGGTGCTGAAGCGCTTGACCAGCTCGATCTCGCGATAGCCTTCCTTGACCGCGTTTTGCAGGTCCTTGACCTGCAGGTCTTCATCAAAATCGACGAAGTCGCGGCCCTTCGGATGGGCGACGATAGGCAGCACATGGACCGGGCTGGTTCCCGTCGGCCTGGGCGATATTCTGTCCTCTGGAACAGCGCGGCCGAGCCCCGAAAGTGCTGCCACGGCCGCGTGACGGCCGCCGGCAATCGCGTCCTGCAGATTGCCGTCTCCGGCGACGGAGCCGGCAAGGTGAACCGGCGCTTTCGGCAGGCTGAGCGTCATCGACCCGCTCGCCGCGTCATAGCCGACTTTCGCTCCGGCCTGGCAAGGCAGCTGCCAGGCGGGCACATGGCCAGCCGAGACAGCCAGCAGGTCGCACTCGATCCAGCGCCCGCCGACGCGAACCCGCGCAAGGTGACGATTTCCCGCTGTCCCCTCGGCCGCTTCGACCATCGCGGCCTTCCGGATGGCCACGCCCTTGCCGTGCAACGCGGCCTCGAAAGTGCCTGTCTCGCCGCCGGATCTCGGATCGACGACCAGGAGGACCGAGACGCCGGCCTCGACCAGGTCGAGCGCCACGCAATAGCCTTCGTCGCCGGTGGCCAGCACCACGGCCTTTTGTCCGGGGCGCACGCCGTAATGGCGGATCAGCCGCTGCGCCGCACCTCCGAGCATGATCCCCGGCAGGTCGTTGTTGCGGAAGATGGCGGGCTGTTCGATCGAGCCGGTGGCCAGGATCAGCGCGCGCGCCCGTGTGCGAAAGAGACGGTCGCCCTGGATCAAGGGCAGCCAATTGTCCTCATACCATCCGTTGCAGACGGTCCCGGTCAGCAGGCGCAGATTGGGCAGTGCCCGCAGCCGGGAGGAGAGGTCGGCAAGCACGGCCGGATCATGCCGGCCATAGGTCAGCGATCCGCCGATTTCCGGGTTCTCGTCGCAGAGAACGACATCAGCGCCACCTTCCGCGGCAATGATGGCAGCGTTCAGTCCTGCAGGGCCAGCGCCGACGACCAGGATATCGCAGTGCAGATGCGTCTTATCGAAATGCCGGTGCGGCGCGGCCGTGTCGACGACGCCCAGTCCGGCCTTGCGGCGGATCATCGGCTCCCAGAATTTCAGCCAGCTGTCGCGGCGCGGCCCCATGAAGGTGCGGTAGTAGAAGCCGACCGGCAGGAATCGCCCCAACCTGTCCATGATCGCGTCGCGGTCGCGTTCGAGGGTGCCGTTGACGTTCTGCGCGCTGACCAGCAGGCCTTCGCTGACCGGCGCGCGATCGGCGGCGACATTCGGCTCGAACGGCAGTTGCACCAGCGTATTGGCGTCCGCGCCCGTCATCGAGAGGATGCCGCGCGGCCGATGGTATTTGAAGGAACGCGACAGCACCCATTGTCCTGATGCAGCGAGCGCGCTGGCAATGCTGTCGCCGGCATAGCCTTCAAAGTTCTTGCCCTCGAAAGTGAAGCGGATGGGACGGCTTCGATCGATCCGGCTCCCCCAGGGTTCGGCCAGCCGGTTCATGGGTGAACCCGTTCGGAAGCGTCGAAAGTGCGGAGGATCTCGTTGGTGACGAGGTCGCGCTCGGCCAGGAAGAAGTAGTTGCTCGGCACGTGCCGCCACCACTCGACCACGATGCCTTTGCGGTTCTCGGCGCGAAACAGGTGTCGCGACCAGTCAGCGTCGGCGGTCCGGTCCGGATCCGGGTCGGCGCGGACGGGCCCGAACGACTGGAACTCGTCTATGTTGCGCGGGCCGTTCATCGGGCAGGTCAGGATCTTCATGGTCAGTGGCGTTTCATGGTCAGTGACTGGCCGCCGTGGCGCCCATTTCGTTGAGCAGCCGGAAGGTCTCGAAACGCTCCAGCGCGAACGGCTTCAGAATGTCGGGCACGCGGCCCTTGGCGATGGTCTCCGCCATCCGCTTGCCGGCGACCGGCGTTGCCTTGAAGCCCCATGTGCCCCAGCCGCAATCGAGCCACAGATTTTCCAATGGGCTGGCACCCATGATCGGGCTGTAGTCCGGCGTCATGTCGGTGATTCCTGCCCATTGCCGGAGCAGCCGCACGCCCTGCAGGAACGGGAAGAGATGCACGGCGCCTTCGGCGAGGTGTTCCTTCATGTCGAGCGTCGAGCGCGTCGAGTAGAGCTGGTAGGGATCGGAGCCGCCGCCGATGACGACCTCGCCGCGCGAGGACTGCACCAGATAGGTGTGCAGCGAGACGGAGGAGACCAGCGTGTGCAGCCAAGGCTTCAGCGGCTGCGTCACCATCGCTTGCAGCGGATAGCAGCGGATGGGAAGCTCGACGCCGGCCATCAGCGCCACGTCGTAGTTCATCCCGCCGGTCGCGATCAGGACCTGGCCGCAGGCGATGCGGCCTCTGTTCGTCCGGACGGCCTGGACCCTGCCGCCAACGACCTCGAAGCCTTCCACTTCGGTCCGCTGGTGGATCTCGACGCCGCGCCGCGACGCCTGCGCGGCATAGCCCCAGGCAACCGCGTCATGCCGCGCGGTGCCGCCGTCAGCATGCCAGAGCCCGCCGAGGATCTCGAGCGCGCCGCCATAGTCCATGTTGAGGGACGGTACGAGCTCCTCGACCGCTTTCTGGTCGACCACTTCGGTGCGTGTGCCCAGGTGCTTGCCCATCTCGGCGCGCGTGTGGAAGCTGCGAAGCGTCGCTTCCGTGTGCGCCAGGGTCAGCTGGCCGCGCTGCGAGAACATGACGTTGAAGTCGAGTTCCTGCGACAGGCCCTCGAACAGCTCGACGGCTTCCTTGTAGAAGGCGATGCCTTCCGGCGTGATGTAGTTGGAGCGGATCGTGGTGGTGTTGCGTGCCGTGTTGCCGCCGGCGAGGTAGCCCTTCTCGATCACCGCGACGCTTTTTATGCCGTGGTATTTCGACAGATGATGCGCGCACGCCAATCCGTGCCCGCCGCCGCCGACAATGACGACATCGTAGGATGGCTTGAGGTCTGGCGTTGCGGGAATGTCGCCGCTGACCGGATAGTCCCTGCTGAGACCGTATTTCAGAAGCCTGAGCGGCATCTAGCCTACCACGCTGGCCGCTGGAGCATCGTACTGATCACAGGAGGATCGTAGAGCAATACCGAAAGATCGGAAAAACGGCTGTCCGGATCCGCAAGCGACAGGACTGCGTCGCGGATCGCGCCGGCGCGGCCTTGGCCCAGCACCGGCGCCGCAAACTCCATGTACTTGCCCTCGATTTCAGCCTGCGTCAGCGACGCTTCCGGCCCACCGCGGGCATGGACGTCGCCGGAAGCAAGGACGCGCCCGTCGCTTGTCGTGATCGTCACGTCGGCCCAGCGGCCTGCGGGGAAGCGGGCGCTGTGGCGCTCCGATTCCGAGACGGTGATGCGGCTAAGCATCTCGGCGACGGCCGCGTCCTCAAGCCCGTTGCCGGAAATGTGCTCCAGGCCGATCCGGCCATGCATGATGAAGGTCGCGACGGCGAAGCGCAGGCTGTATTGAGCTTTCGACGTCGTGTCCGGCATGCCGTCGAACAGCGTCGCGGCATAGTGGAAGCTGTTGACCTCGACGCGGCTGATCTCGGACGGCGTCAGGTGATGCGCCAGGACCAGGCCACGCGTTGCGTCGATGGCCGCATGCGCCCAGCGGCAGATCGGGTATGGCTTCACATATTGGTGGAGCACCTGCCAGAAGGCGCCGAGATCCTGCCAATGCGCGGCGACGTCGGGTGCCTCGACCGTGATCGCCGGCGCGCCGGTGAAGCCGCGCTCTGCCAGCACGGTCGCCGACAGGCCGACCAGCGCGCCGATGCCCGAGCCGTCGTGCAGCATCGTCGGCGTAGCGATCTCGCGCATCATCTGGCTGCGCGGTCCGTGATATTCGGCAATGCCGAGTGCCTCCCGGAATTGCCCGTCGTCAAGCCGCCGCAGCCTTGCCGCCACCGCGGCCACGCCCAGCGCGTTCCAGGCGCCTGACGTGTGGTAGTCCGACACCGTCGCATGCAGCGCGATGCCGGCGCGGCCGGCCACTTCGTAGCCGACGACCAGGGAGGAAAGCGCTTCCGGCCCGCTGAGGGCAGGGAGCGCCTCCGCCAGCGCTGCCAAAGCGGGCACGACGGCAACGCCGATATGGCCCTTGGTCGGGCTGTATCCGTCGTGGCCATCGAGATTGTCGATCTGCGTCGCGGCCGCATAGGCGGCTCCCGCGATGCTTGCGCGGCGACCGTCGAAAAGCATGCGGGCCGAATAGAGTGGATCGGCTGAGCCGTAGAGAAGGGCGGCGGTGTCGCGGGCGATCCGACCGGCTTCCATCGGACCGGCCGCGATGGCAATTCCGAGCGTGTCGAGCAGGAGATAGCGCGCCTGTTCCAGGATGGGCGCCGGAAATACAGCCGCCGGCCGCCGCAACACGAAATCGGCCAGGCGAACGGCCACGCTGGTACTCGCGTCAGGCCCTTCACGCCGATGCGACGGCACAGCCACTTGCATTACTCCCCTCTGCGTCACGACATCATTAATTTGGGTCCATCGCGCTTTCACGCAATTAGTTCGGCGGCTTTGACCAAAAATATCTATGTCTTGTCGCTTGCCTGCAATTGAACGCCGCCGCGTCCATGCTTTACCTATCCTCGCACAGTGCAGGAGCCGGAGATGAAGCCACCACCCCCTTTGAACTATATCAGATCGTTCGAGAGTTCGGCCCGGCACCTCTCCTTCACCCTGGCGGCCAAGGAGCTTGGATACACGCAGGCGGCGGTCAGCACGCATGTCCGCGCGCTCGAACATTATATCGGACGGCAATTGTTCATCCGTTATCCGCGCAGTCTCAAGCTTACCGAAATGGGCGAGGCGTTCCTTCCGACGCTGCGCCAGGCGCTCGACCAGATCGACCAGGCCACCGAGGCGATTGTCACCTCGTCGCGCAACCGCACGGTGGTGGTCTCCTGTCCGATGAGCCTGGCGGAGAACTGGCTGGCCGGCTGCATGGCCGCCTTCCGCAAGAAACATCCCGAAATCGAGATCGTGCTGCACGGCACGATCTGGGAGGACCTCAGCGAGCAGATCGCCGACATCACCATTTCCACACGGCGTTTCGACGACCGTCCGCCCGCCGGAATTCCACTGTGGAACGACGAACTGGTTCTGCTGTGCGCCCCGACGCTGCTCGATGGCGAGGACGCCCTGAAGCTGCCTCGGGACATCCTCAAGGTCGACTGGATCTTCGTGCATGGGCGCCAGGAATACTGGCAGGTCGTCACGTCGGCGCTGGGCGTTGACATGGACGATCACGACAAGGGCCTGACGACCAACGCTTCCAACATCGCGCTTGAGCTGGCCGCCATGGGGGCAGGGCTCGTCGCGACCCAGCGCTCGCTTGCCCACGCCTATCTCCGAAGGGGACTGCTTGTCGAACCGTTCCCCGTCCGGCCGGCGAGCCCGTGGAACTACTACCTCACCGAGAACCAGCTTTCGAAGGGAACCATCGCGCGCACGGTGCGGGAATGGATTCTCCTGCGGGCGCAGCAGGATGGCGCCTAGCGCCGTTCTCCCAACCCATGTGAATTCTCCAAACTCAAAAATTGACACGCCAATGGCTTCGTTTTTTTAGGTCTTATCGGCCGGGTTTCAGCGGTTTGCCGGGGCTCAAGCCCTTCCGGGATTTTTGCATCGCCTCTAACATCCTCCTTGCAAGGGGAATGTAACGGGCGGAAAGCCCAAACCGGAGAATCACAATGACGATTTTCAAGAGCAACGGTGACTGCGTCCCGGCAGCCATCGAAAGCTACGCAGACGAAGTCAGGAAAGGCGGCATGGATCGCCGCGAGTTCCTTGCCATGGCCAGCGCGATGGGTGCGTCCACGGCGTTCGCCTATTCAATGATCGGCCTCTCGCCGGCGCAAGCCGCTGCCCTGGAGCCGGGCAAAAAGGGCGGCATCCTGAAGATGCAGATGATCATCAAGGACATGAAGGACCCGCGCATGTGGGACTGGTCCGAAATGGCCAACGTGCTGCGCCAGTGCAACGACTACATGATCCGCTACACCACCGACTTCACCTTCGAGGGCCATCTGGTCGAGAGCTGGGAAGTCAGCGACGATGCCACCGAATACACGCTGCATGTGCGCAAGGGCGTGAAATGGTCGAACGGCGACGAGCTCAACGCCGACGACATCGTCTTCAACATCGAGCGCTGGTGCGACAAGGCGGCCGAGGGCAATTCGATGGCCGGCCGCATGGCCACGCTGATCGATCCCGCCACCAAGAAGGCCATCGCAGGCGCCATCACCAAGGTCGACGACCATACGGTGAAGCTCAAATGCGGCCAGTCCGATGTCACCATCATTCCGGGCTTCGCGGACTATCCTGCCATCATCGTCCACCGCGACTTCGACAAGAACGGTGCCGACATGACCAAGACGCCCGGCACCGGCCCATACGAGCTCATTTCGTACAAGGTCGGCGAGTCCGCTTCGGTGAGGCGGCGCAAGGACTTCACCTGGTTCGGCGGCGAGACCTATCTCGATGGCGTCGACTGGACCGACTACGGGACGGACGCTTCGAGCCCGGCCATCGCCAGCGCCTTCGAGGCCGGAGAGATCGACTGCAACTACCAGACGGTCGGCGGCACCGTCGACCTCTATGACAGCATGGGCCTGGTGAAAGAATCCGTCGTCACCGCGGGAACGATCGTGCTGCGCACCAATGTGACGAACAAACCCTACGACGACAAAAGGGTGCGCAACGCCATCCAGCTCGCGGTCGACAACGAGACGGTGCTGAAGCTCGGCTACAGCGGCCTCGGACAGGTCGCGGAAAACCACCATGTCTGCCCGATCCATCCGGAATATTACGAGCTGCCGAAAGTCCCGCGCGACCTGGCGAAGGCCAAGGCGTTGATGACCGAGGCCGGCCAGATGGATCATGAGTTCGAGCTCATTTCCTACGATTCCGACTACGTGAAGGACCCGGCCGATGTCGTCGCCGCGCAGATGCGCGAGGCCGGCTTTAAGGTGAAGCGCACGATCATTCCCGGAACTTCATTCTGGAACGACTGGACGAAGTATCCATGGTCGACCACCGAATGGGGCATGCGCCCGCTTGGCGTCCAGGTGCTGGCGCTCGCCTACCGCAGCGGCGAAGCCTGGAACGAGTCGGGCTACGCCAACCCGGAATTCGACAAGAAGCTCAATGCCGCACTTGCGGTCGCGGACCCTGCCAAGCGTAAGGAACTGATGAAGGATGTCGAGTGGACGCTGCAGGATTCGGGCGTGCTGGTCCAGTCGTTCTGGCGCTCGCTGTACCGCCACCACGCCACCTATGTGAAGAACCTCGGCATGCACCAGACATTCGAGCTGCAGCTGGATAAGGTCTGGCTCGACAAGGCCTAGAACAGGCAAATCCATTGCAATACTCCAGGGGCGCATCTTGTGCCCCTGGTTTCGCCAGGCGACTGCGATTGACCAGCCAGCCAAACAGATCTCCAAGGCGCTCCTTGAAAGCGCAAAAAACAAAAGTCGCCGAACCAAGGGAAGAAATCTCGCTATGCGTACTCATGCACAAGCCGTTGTCATCGGCGGCGGCCTGATCGGTTGCTCGATCCTCTATCACCTCGCCAAATTCGGCTGGTCCGACGTGGTTCTTCTCGAGCGCAACGAGCTGACGTCCGGCTCCACCTGGCATGCGGCGGCCAACATCCACGGCCTGCATGATTCCACCAACATCAGCCGCCTGCAGCACTACACAATGGCGCTCTACAAGGAACTGGAGATCGAGACCGGGCAAGGCTGCGGCATCTTCCAGCCGGGTTCGCTCTACCTCGCCCAGACCGAAGCGCGCGAGCATCAGCTGAGGCTGCAGGAGGCCAAGGCGCGGCGCTACAAGATGAACTTCTACGAGGTCGCGCGCGACGAGGCGGAGCGGCTGCACCCGCTGGTCGATTTCGACGGCATTCGCTGCATCATGTACGAGCCGGAGGGCGGCAATGTCGACCCGTCCGGCGTCACCGCCGCCTACGCCGCGGGCGCCCGCCAGCGCGGCGCCGAGATCCATCGCTTCACCCCGGTCACCGCGACCGAAGCACAACCTGACGGCAGCTGGATCGTGCGGACGCCGAAGGGCGATATTCGCACGCAGTGGGTGATCAACGCCGCCGGCCTCTGGGGTCGCGAGGTCGCCGCGATGGCCGGGCTGCAACTTCCGCTGATCCCCACCGAGCATCAGTATTTCGTCACCGAGACCATCCCGGAAATCGCCGCCATGGGCCGAAGGCTGCCGTCGGTCGCCGATCGCGACGGCGAATATTATCTTCGTCAGGAAGGGCTTGGCCTGCTCGTCGGCGCCTACGAGCGCAAGATGAAGTTCTGGGCCGAGGACGGAACGCCGCTGGACTTCGGCCACGAGCTGTTTCCCGATGATCTCGACCGCATCGAGGAGAATATGCTCCGCGCGATCGCGCGCGTTCCCGCGGTCGGCACCGCGGGCGTCAAAAAGGTGATCAACGGCCCGATGATCTGGTCGCCCGACAGCGCCGTGCTGTTCGGGCCGGTGCCCGAACTCAGCAATTATTTCTGCTGCAACGGCATCATTCCGGGGTTCTCGCAGTCGGGCGGCATGGGCAAGCTGGCGGCCGAATGGATGATAGAGGGCGAGCCTTCGCTGGACATGTTCGCCTGGGACATGGCGCGCTTCGGGCACTGGGCCGGCAAGGCTTTCACCAAGGCCCGGGTGGAGGATCAGTACAGCCACCGCTTCAAGATCCATTTCCCCAACGAGGAGCGTGCCGCCGGACGGCCGGTCCGCACCCGGCCCGCCTATGAGATGCAAAAGCAGATGGGCGCCGTCTTCGGCCTCAATTTCGGCTGGGAGCATCCGCTCTGGTTCGCCGCCGAGGGCGAGCCGCGCGAGGAGACGATCGGCTTCAAGCGCCAGAACTGGTGGGGTCCGGTTGGACGCGAAGCGCGCATGCTGCGCGAGCATGCCGGCATCATCGACGTTTCGAATTTCGCCAAATACGAGGTCAAAGGGCTCGGCGCCGAAGCCTGGCTCAACGCGCTGTTCGCAAACCGCATGCCGACGGAAATCGGGCGCTCCTGCCTCACGCCGCTGATCGGCAAGCGCGGCGGCATCGCCGGCGACTTTACCGTGACGAAGCTGGCCGACGACGAGTTCATGGTGTTCGGTTCCGGCATGGCCGAGCGTTTCCACCAAAGGTTCTTCAAGGCCGTCCCTTTGCCTGAAGGCACCACGTTCCGTTCGCGCACCGAGGACCTGGGCGGCTTCAACGTCGCCGGCCCGAAATCACGCGAATTGCTGCAGCGCTTGACCAATGCCGACCTGTCGACGCAGGCATTTCCGTTCATGCGCTCGCGCCAGATCACGGTGGCTGGTGTCGACGTGGTGGCGCTGCGCGTTTCGTTCACCGGTGACCTGGGCTGGGAACTCTATTGCGCGGCCGCCGACCAGGTCGCGCTCTACAGCGCCCTGCTCGAGGCCGGCAGCGAAGTCGGCGCCGGGCCGGTCGGCTCGCGCGCGCTGATGTCGCTGCGGGTCGAAAAGGGATATGGCAGCTGGAGCCGGGAATATTCTCCCGAATACTGGCCGCAGGAGGTCAAGTTCGATCGGCTTGTCAAAATGGACAAGGGCGAATTCCTCAACCGCGACGCCTACGCCTCGGTCGCCGACAGGCCGGCGCGCGACGAGCTGATCATGCTGTCGATCGATGCCGGGGATGCAGACGCGACCGGCGGCGAGCCGATCTTCCTGCCGGATGGAACACCGATCGGCCAGGTGTCGTCCGGTGCCTATGGCTATTTCGTCGAGCAGTCGCTGGCGCTCGGCTATGTCAAGGCCGGCTCGGCCCGGCCCGGCGACAAGGTATCGGTCGCCATATTGGGAAGGCCGCATGAGGCGACGTTGCTGGCGCATCCTCCGTTCGATCCCGAAGGCAAGCGGCTGCGCGCGTAGTGGCCGGGCGGCTCGTCGCCACGGCTATAGAGGGACAACCGCGGCCGGCCGGAGACGTCGGCGAACCTGAACTGGCAAAGGCTTCAACTGAAAAACAGAGGGGAATCGCATGATCAAACGGGTTCTGCTGGGCACCCTGTTTGCCCTGTCTCTCGCATCTTCCGCGCATGCGGGGGACGCCAAGGTCATCAATGAAGACGCGTGGTTCGCCGAAGGCCCGATCTGGTACCAGGACAAGCTCTTCTACGTCGAATATGGCCGCGGCACCGTCACAGTCTGGGATGGCAAGAAGAACGACATCTTCTGGAAGATGGATGGATGCGGCCCGTCGGCCGTGCTGCCGACCGCCACCGGCGAGTTCCTCGTCACCTGCTACGACAGCAACTCGATCGGCCGCATCTCTGCCGACGGCAAGACGCTGCCGGCCTATGACAAGGACAAGGACGGCAAGCCTTTCAGCGGACCCAATGACTTCGCGCCGGACAAGGATGGCGGCGTCTATTTCACGGGCTCCGGCAAGGGCGGCCCGCTGATCGATGCTTCGGCCTACTACATCGGCAAGGATGGCAGCGTGACCAAGGTCGCCGGCGACCTGCACAACGCCAATGGCCTTGTCATGTCCAACGACGGGATGATCCTCTATCTCGTCGAGACCGAGGACAACCGGATCATCGAGTTCGACGTCGGGCCCGACCACGCCCTGACCAACCGCCGCGTCTTCCTGCGCCTCGACGATCTGTTCCCGAACCTGCCGCATATCTGGCCTGACGGCATCAAGATGGACAAGGCCGGCGAGATGTATATCGGCCAGAGCCCGCGCTCGCTCGACGCGCCGGGCAAGATCATCGTCGTCGACAAGGACGCCAAGCTGCTGCGCACGCTTTCGGTGCCATCACCATCCATGCCGAACTTCGCCTTCGGCCCGGACGAGAAAGTGCTCTACGTGATGGCGCTCGACCAGATCGACGTGGCGCCCTGGCACGGCAAGGTCTACGAGGTGCCGAACAAGCAGTGATCCACAGCGGACGGGCGAAGGTTTCGCCCGTCCGTTAAGAGCCAATGGGGTCAGCCGCCGAACCGATCCAGCCAATGTTGGGCGAGGTCGGAGCGGCGGCAGATCCAGATGTCCGGATTGGCCTTGATCTTGTCGAGGAAGCGGGCGAGGCCGGCCATGCGGCCTGGCCTGGCCGCAAGCCGGCAGTGCAGCGACACTGTCATCATGCGCGGTGTCTTCTCGCCTTCGGCCAACAGCCAGTCCACGCCATCGCTGACATATTCGAAGAACTGGCTGCCGGTCTCCAGGCCGGAGCCGCGCGAGAACCGGCTGTCATTGTTGTCGAAACTGTGCGGCACGACCAGATGCCGCTTGCCATCGACGTCCAGGAAGTAGGGCAAGTCGTCATTGTAGTCGTCGCAATCGTAGAGGAAGCCGCCATGTTCGGCCACCAGCCGCCTTGTGTTGAGGCTGGGCCGGCCGGTGTACCAGCCGAGCGGGCGAATGCCTGTCATTCGCTGGACTGTATCGACTGTCATCGCGATGTGCTGGCGTTCCTCGTCCTCGCTTAGTGGTGCGTAGTCGATCCAGCGCCAGCCATGGCAGACGATATCGCTGCCGAGGCTTGCGATCGCCTTGCCGGCGGCCGGGTTGAGCTCCAGCGCCCGCCCGACGACGTAGAAGGTCGGAACGATCTCCTTGTCCTGGAACAGTGACAACAAACGCCAGACGCCGACGCGTGAGCCGTATTCGTAGAGCGATTCCATATTGCGGTTGCGCAGGCCCGGCACCGCCGGGGATACGGCAAGGTCCGACAGGATCGCCTCGGAGACGCCGTCGCCTTCGCCGATGCTGTACTCGGCCCCTTCCTCATAGTTGACGACAATATTGAGCGCCAGCTTGGCGCCGCCCGGCCACTCGGCGGCCGGAGGCTTGTCGCCATAGCCGATGAAATCACGGGCGGGCAAATACGGCATTCTCAAATCTCCTTAGGATGCAGTCGCAAAACATGCGGTCGCCGGATCTATTCCCCGTGCATGTCGATCAGTATGCGCAGCGCTCGGTCCATGATCTCTTGTGGACCGACCGTCGCGCGCAAACAGTCCGTGAGGCCGTAACCGCCCAAGCTGCGGACGATGATATCGGCGCCGCGCAAGGCTCGCTCGGCGGCCTCCGCGGCGGCTGCGTCGGGAAAGCGGACCAGCACGAAATTGGTTCGGCTTTCCGTTACCTCATATCCGGCAGCCCGCAGGTCCTGGGCGAACCCGTCGCGAATCCTCGCCGTGCGGGCCACCGTCTGGCGCATGTAGGGCTCGTCCTCCACCGCCGCGACCGCCATTGCCAGACTGGCGGTGGTGACCTGGTTGGAGTTCTGGAGCTTGCGCACTTCGGCGGCGACCGAAGGCGCAAACAGCCCCCAGCCGACGCGCGCGCCAGCCAGGCCATAGGCCTTGGAAAGCGTGCGCAGCACGACGGTATCGCCGCGTGCGACAAGCGCAAACAAAGGCCGTGGGTCCTGATCGTCGAACTCGCCATAAGCCGCGTCGATCACGAGCAGCACATCCCCGCGCAACGCGGTGCGCAAGCGCAGCAGTTCGGCATTGCGGATGACAGTGCCGGTCGGGTTTCCGGGATTGCAAACGAAGACAATCCGCGTTGCCGGCGTGACAGCGGCGAGAATGTTGTCAACCGAAACGGCGAAATCCTGTTCCGCGGCCTTGACGTAGGCAGCGCCGGTGCGAGCCGCCGCGGAGGCCACGAAATTATAGGCATAGGAGGTGCCTAGCACCTCCGCGCCCGGCCCCGCGAACGCCGCGATGGTGCAGCTGATCAGCTCCATCGAACCGGCGCCGCACAAGATCAGGTCAGGCTCGACCCCATACGCTTGCGCGATCGCCTGGCGCAGCGCCGTCCAGTCCGGGTCGGGGTAGAGATTGCTGCGGGCAATCGCGTCCTGGCCAGCGGCGATCGCGCTTGGGCTGGGCGGAAAGGCGCTTTCGTTCTGAGCTAGGGTTGGCCGGTCATGGCCGCCGAAATTCGCCAGTGCGAACGCCGACATGGCTTCGATATGGGCCGCTGCTTTCAGAGGCATGATTGGTCATTGGGAAACATGCTGGCGGTCATCTCGCGAGCTACCCCTGCCGAACGACATACGGGCAAGCTACAAGCCGCAAGCGCATGCGCAAGCAAAAACAAGCTGCGCAATGGCTTCGAAAATCTGGCCCTCGTTGGACAGGTCAAGAAAACTCGCCCGGCGACGTCAGTGATACCTGCTTGCCGCGTCCAACGCTGCATCATGCCTGTCAGTCCGGCCAGTCAGGATTGACCAAGCCGAAGTTCGATAGCGTCCGTCGCCGCATTGGGCGCTGTCGCGCAGTTCGGTGGCGTATATGATCTGAGCTTGCGCCGCGTTCAGTACTGAGCGCACTTCAGCCGGTGAAAATTCCATCATGTATCGGTACTTCGAACCGTCGGCGTACATGCCCTCCGCGTCAATCGACACGAGCACCGCTCCGGCGTGCCCCGGCTTGAAATCTCCGGCGTTCAAAGCGCGATGAAAGATGGTCCGAGGCGTTCCTTGCCGCTTCGCGGGACGAACCTGAATACGCATTGGATCACGTGCTCCCTGGTGGATCTCGCGCGTCATCGTCTCAGGGAAAGGTTGACCATTTTTTGACCGACTCCGGCCGACGGCAGGGAAAGCTTCCCTGCGGTGCTCCAGGCGGCTGGTTTTTCGGCGTTCCGGGCCGGCTGAAAAGAACCCCGGCAGTGAAGCCGGGGCTCTCCAAATTCGATCTGGTTCTTCAGATCACGGGCAGTTCTGAGCTTCCTGCTTGGTGGTTGCCCCTTCCGTGGTGGTGGCGCCATCCGCGGCATTCTTGCACTTGTCTGGAGCACCTGATTGATCGGTCTGATCCGTGGTCGTGCCCGTTCCATTCGCCGCGCCGTTGGTGTCGCCAGCGTTGGTTCCGCCGTTTGTGGTGCCACCGTTGGTCGTGCCGCCGTTGGTGGTGCCGCCATTGGTTCCGGTGCCACCACCCGTCTGTGCCATCGCGCCGCCGACGAGCCCGAGTGTCAAAATCGCTGCTGCCAAAACTCTTGTCATCTTGCTTCTCCGTCCACCGCACAATCGCGAGGTGACAGGCAAACAAGACGGCGCTGCCGATGTTCCTGGATATATTGCTCAGGCCTGCGGGAACCTGCCTTGGCGGCTGAAGTTTCGCATGCGTGCGTACGGTACCCCGGGCCGTCGAATCCGAGGCGGCAGAATTATTTCTCACGAAAAGGAAAGCACGTCGCGGGATGGCTTTGTGCCCCCCCGACCGTTCAATTTGGTCATTGTCCTTCGCCAGTCGGCCCGGGCCGATCACGGAGGGCGTTCGACGAGATCGGCCGCGCCCCGTCCGAACTGTTCGACGCGTAACCGTCAGGGCGTGTTGCGCAGCCCGCTACCGCGGCAAACCGTGCATGTGATGACAGCGCCCTTGCATTGTCGATTTTGCGTGCCGGGGGGACAGCAGCGGCCTTGAGTGGCCACGCTTTTGCAGCATTGAAATATCTTGCCCGAACCCAGGCATTGTTGGCAGCGAAACTTCCTGAAATCCATCCACGCATCCGCCCGAAAATGGCAGATACGCAAGCGGAAAGCGTTAGGTTTCAGTCATTCCATGTCCGGCACTTCACCGCTTTGGAGCAAGGTCGTTGGCGGGCCATAATCGCCCAGGGCGGGGTCAGCATCCCGGCTCCAGGCGACGACGCCGGCATGCTTGCCAGCCAACGCCCTGGCCGCTCGGATTGCCCGATCCTCGCTCTGCTGGTCGGTCGGCCCATAGGCAGTGAACAGCTCGCCATCGTCGCCGCGGTCGAATGCGACGACAACGATCAGCTTGGGCTTCTTGTGACCGGGCAGGACATGATCGGACATTGATACTCCTAGAGGAAACGGCTGCCGTCCCACATCGCGTCCGGCACCACCACCAGCTTGCCGACGAAATCCTTGGCGATGAAATCCGCCTGCGCGTGGTGGAAATCGGAGAGCCTGTAGACGCCCCCGACCAGCGGCCGGATTTTCTTCGCCTCGATGTATCCAACGATGCGGCGGAAATCGGCGCGGGTGCCCTGGCTCGAACCATGCAACTGCAGCTGCTTCAGATACATGGTCCTCAGATCGAGCTGGACGACCGGACCGGCGATCGCGCCGGCAGTGGTGTAGCGGCCCTCGGGCCGAAGGATGCGCAGTAGGTCGTTGAAGATCGCGCCGCCGACGAGGTCGGCCACGACGTCGATCGGCTGACCCGCGGTCGCCTCGTGCACGGCTTGCGGCAGGTCGGCGACGCCACGGGTGATCACCGCCTCGGCACCGATGTCCAGCACCGCCTGTTCCTTGCCCTTGCCAACGACGGCATAGGGAATGGCGCCGCGCGCCCGCGCCAGTTGCACGATGCCGGAACCGACGCCGCCCGATGCGCCGGTGACCAGCACCCGCTCGCCGGCCTTCAAACCGGCGCGCTCCAGCATCTGTTCGCCGGTGAGGTAGGCGCAGCAGAAGGTGGCGAGCTCCACGTCGCTCAAGTGCGTGTCGACGACATGGGCATTCTGCGCCGGCACGGCTTGGTACTCGGCGTAACCGCCATCGCGACCATGGCCCATATAGTCGATGTCGGCCAGGGAATCGTCGTCGCGGTTGTAGATGGAAAAATCGACCATCACCCGTTCGCCGATACGGTCCGGCGAAACGCCTTCGCCGACGGCAACGACGGCACCGACCGTGTCGGTGCCCTGGATGCGCGGGAAGGTCAGCGTGTTGCCCTGGCGCCGCCAGGTCGACACCGCTGCCGCGTCCTCTTCGGTGCCATAGGCGCCCTGGCGCACCCAGACATCCGTGTTGTTCATGCCGCAAGCGGTGACCTTGACCAGCACTTCACCAGGCGCGGGCGAGGGCACTTTGACGTCGGTGCGGTAGACGAGCTTTTCCGGGCCGCCGTGCCCGGTGAGCAGCACGGCAGCCATGGTGGCGGGAAGGGTTCTGGTCATCGCATTCATGGGTCGAGCTCAGAGATTGGCAAACACGCTTTTCACCGCATCCGCGGTCTTGGACACCACGATGTCGGCCTCTTCACGCGTCAGGCAGAGCGGCGGCGCAAAGCCGAGAATGTCGCCCTGCGGCATGGCCCGGCCGATGACGCCGCTTGCCGCAAGCGCCGTCGCCACTTGCGGTCCGATCTTCTGCGAAGCGTCGAAGAACACCCGGTCGTCCCTGTCGGCAACGAACTCGACCGCCGCCAGCATGCCGTCGCCGCGCACGTCGCCGACGTTTTTATGGCCGCCGACTGCCTTGGCTAGCTCCGCGCGGAAATAGGCGCCGGTCTCGCGGGCATTCGTCACAAGGTCCATCTCGTCGATCAGTTCGAGATTGGCGACGCCGGCGGCAACGCAGATCGGATGCGCCGAATAGGTCCAGCCATGGCCGAGCGAGCCGAGCTTGTCGGACCCTTCGACCAGCACCTGCCACATCGTGTCGGCGACGATGACGCCCGACAGCGGCGCGTAGGCCGAGGTCAGCCCCTTGGCGATGGTGATCAGGTCCGGCTTGATGCCGTAATGATCGGAGCCGAACATGGTGCCCAGCCGGCCAAAGCCCGTCACCACCTCGTCTGCCACCAGCAGGACGTCGTACTTCTTCAGCACCGCCTGGATCTTTTCCCAGTAGCCGGCGGGCGGCGGCACGATGCCGCCGGTGCCGAGGATCGGCTCGCCGATGAAGGCGGCGACGGTTTCGGGACCCTCAGCCAGGATCATCTCCTCGAGCTTGTCGGCGCAATGCTGCGAGAACTGCTCCTCGCTCATCGAACGATCGGCGCGGCGGAAGTAGTACGGCGCCTCGGTGTGCAGGATCGGCGCGCGCGGCAGGTCGAAGGCGTTGTGGAACAGGTCGAGCCCGGTGAGCGACCCCGTCATCACGCCCGAGCCGTGATAGCCGCGCCAGCGCGAGATGATCTTCTTCTTCTCCGGCCGTCCCAGCACGTTGTTGTAGTACCAGATCAGCTTGATGTTGGTTTCGTTGGCGTCAGAACCCGAGAGGCCGAAATAGACCCTCGACATGCCCTGCGGCGCGCGGTCGATGATCATCTTGGAAAGCGTGATCGAGGCCTCGGTGCCGTGGCCGACATAGGCATGGTAGTAGGCGAGGTTGCTGGCCTGGGCGGCGATGGCGTCGGCGATCTTCTGGCGGCCATAGCCTACATTGACGCAATAGAGACCGGCGAAGGCATCGATGCTCTTCTTGCCGTTGATATCCCAGACGGTGACGCCTTCACCTCCGGCCATGATCCGCGTCGGGCTCTCGCCGCGCGCGTGCATGCCCATATGGGTCGAGGGATGGAAGAAGTGGTCGCGATCCCAGGCGGCGAGTTCGTTGGACTGATCGAGCATTTTTTGACTCCTTGAGGAAAGCGGATGCCACTTAAGATGTGTCGAGATTCAGGTCAGGCCGAGCCGAAAATGTCAGATTTCGAGAACCGGAGCGGAGCGTACTCAAGTACGTGAGCACCGGAAGCGCAGAAGCCTGGCATTTGCAGGCTGGCATCATCTGAATATCGACACATCTTAGGCGACGTCCAGGCAGAGATACTTCAGATCGGTAAAAGCTTCGAGCCCGTGGCGCGAGCCCTCGCGGCCGATGCCGGATTGCTTGACGCCGCCGAACGGGATCGGCGCGCCGGTGATCTTGACGCGGTTGATGGCAACCATGCCGTAGTCGAGGGCGCGGCCCATGCGTTGCTGGCGGGCGCCGTTCTCGGTCACGACATAGGCGACCAGGCCATATTCGGTGGCGTTGGCGCGGGCGATCACCTCATCCTCGCTGTCGAACGGCGTGACGGCGGCGACGGGGCCGAACGTCTCCTCGCGCATGATCAGCGCTTCGTCGACGACATCTGCCAGCAGCGTCGGCTGATAGAACAGGGGGCCGGCCTGATGGCGCTTGCCGCCGGTAAGGCAGCGTGCGCCATGGGCGATGGCATCGGCGACCTGCTCCTCGACCTTCGCCACGGCGCGCTCATGCATCAGCGGCCCGATATCGATCTTGTCGGAGAGCCCATTGCCGATCCGCAGCGCCTCGATGCGCGCGGTGAAAGCCGCGCAGAAGCGATCGTAGATCGGACGCTGCACATAGATGCGGTTGGCTGCCAGGCAGTCCTGCCCCGAGGTGGCGAATTTGGCGTCGACGGCGATGCTCACTGCCTTGTCGAGATCGGCGTCGGCAAAGACGATCAGCGGCGCGTGGCCGCCAAGCTCCATCACCAGCCGCTTCATCGTCGCCGCACTTTGTGCGGCGATCAGCCTGCCGATCTCGGTCGACCCGGTGAAGCTCATGGCGCGGACTCGCGGGTCTTCGCACATGCGGCCGACGATCGTCGAAGCCTTGCCGGTGACGATGTTGAAGACGCCTGCGGGCAGGCCGGCACGCTCGCCGAGTTCGGCCAGTGCCAGTGCCGAGAGAGGCGTTTCCGAGGACGGATGCGCGACGATGGTGCAGCCGGCGGCGAGTGCCGCGGCCGCCTTGCGGGTCAGCATGGCGGATGGGAAATTCCACGGCGTGACGACACCGACGACACCGAGCGGTTCGCGCCGCACCATCATTTCGGCGTTCGCCAGATGGCTGGTGACGCTCTCGGCGTTCAGGCGCCTGGCCTCCTCGGCATACCATTCGACAAAGGAGGCGGCGTAGTCGATTTCGCCCAGCGACTCCTGCAGCGGCTTGCCCTGTTCGAGCGTCATCAGGAGGGCCAGGTCACCCTTCGCGGCGACGATCAGCTCGAACCATTTTCGCAGGATCCTCGACCGCTCTTGCGGCAGAAGCGAGCGCCAGGCCGGGAAAGCCCGCGCGGCGGCATCGATCGCTCTTGTCGTCTGCCGCGCATCCAGCGCGGCGACGAAGGCGACGGTGGTGCCTGTCGCCGGATCGGTGACCTCGAAGCTCTCGGCCGCCTCGCTCGCCGTCCAATGGCCGTCGACATAGGCAAGCTCACGCAGCAGCCGGCGATCGGCGAGGCGGTCGAGCGCTTCATGGCGATGCGAGCGGGCGAAATGCGCGGACATGGTCGATGCCTCCCGGTGCGGTCTGATGCGGGAAGACTATCCGCCATGGGCAGACAGAGAGGCTGTTTGGGAGCGCGCCGGTAGAGAGTCTCTCTCTATAGCACCGGTCGGGCAGACGATCTCTCCGGCGCTACGTCGATGCCGGCAACAGGTCGGCCAGGGGCAGCGCAACATCGTCCTTCACCGTCTTGATGACGATGTAGGTGAAGTAGCGATCGATGCCGATCTCGCGCTCCAGCAAGCCATCGACCAGGCGCTGGTAGGCATCGATGTCGCGCGCCATCACCTTCAGCACATAGTCGACACCGCCGCCGACAGACCAGCAGGCGACGATCTCGGGGATATCGCGGATGACGCGCTCGAAGCGGTCGAAATCGGCCTGGCGGTGGCTGGCCAGCGTCACCTCCATCAGCACGGTGGCGACGGGCGCCACGACGCGCATCGCGATCCGGGCATGGTAGCCCGACACGATGCCGGCCTTTTCCAGCTTGCGCAGCCGCATCCAGCACGGCGTCGGCGACAGCCCGACCTGTTCCGCCAGCGCCAGCTTGGTGATGCGTCCGTCGCGCTGGATGGCGTCGAGGATTTTCAGGTCGATCGGGTCGAGTTTCGCTGATGTCATCGGCGTCCACTTTTTGGTCCACCGCACCATGACGGCGCATTATTTCGATTGTCAATTGCACTGATTTCGATCTCTAATAAGTCATGACATTGTGGCAACCCGATCCTGCGCTCCTCCGGCGGCCAGCCTATCAATCACTGGCCGACCAGTTCGCGCGCGCCATTCATGACGGGCGCCTTGCCAATGGCGCCCGGCTGCCGACACATCGCCGACTGGCCGACGATCTGAAACTGTCGGTGCAGACGGTCAGCCGGGCCTATGAGGAGCTGATCCGGCGGGGCCTGATTTCGGGCGAGATCGGTCGCGGCAGCTTCGTCCAGACGCAGCGCCGCGAGCCGGAGCCGCCCTATCTGCCGGAGCGCCTGGGCGAGGTCATCGACCTCTCGATCCTGAAGCCGGTCTGCGAGCCGATGCATCTGGAGCGGCTGAAGCAGGCGCTGGGCTGGCTGGCCGAAAACCTGCCGTCGAGTTCGGCGCTGTCGTTCCGGCCCAATATGGTGTTTCCGCGCCACCGCGCTGTGGCGGTCGAATGGCTGAAACTGTGCGGCCTCGACATTTCCGCACAGAACATCAGCCTGACCAATGGCGCCACCGCCGGCATGACAGTGGCGCTGATGAGCGTGGCGCCGCCTGGGTCCACCGTCGCCACCGAGGCGATCGGTCACCACACGCTGGTGCCGCTGGCGCGCTATCTCGGCTTCAACCTCGAAGGCCTGCCGATCGACGGCAATGGCCTGATCCCCGAGGCGCTGGACGAGGCCTGCCGGCTATCCGACATCCGGGCTGTGTTCGTGCAGCCTTCGGTAATCAACCCGACGGCAACCCTGATGGATGCACGGCGGCGCGAAGAAATCGCCGCGGTTGCGCGCAAGCACGATATCGCCATCATCGAGAACGATGTGCTGGGTCCGCTGGTCGAGGACAGGCCGCCGCCGGTCGCGGCTTTCGCGCCGGAGCGCACGCTCTACGTCACGTCCTTCACCAAGATTACCGTGCCTGGCTTGCGCATCGGCTATCTCGCGGCTCCCGACCGCTATGTCGCTGCCGTGGCCAACCGGCACCTGGTTTCGAACTGGATGGCGACGCCGCTGGTGGCCGAGATCGCCACCAAATGGGTAACCGACGGCACGGCGATGGAGCTTGTCCGCTGGCAGCGCGCGGCGCTGCGGCGGCGGCAGGACATCGCCGCCGAAGTGCTTGCCGGTATCGACTATCGCGCCCGGCGCGACGGGCTGCATATCTGGCTGCAACTTCCCGGTGACCGTGCCGAGGAGGGCTTTGTCGCCCAGGCGCGGCTACGGGGCGTGGCGATCGCGCCGGGCACCTCTTTCCGCATTTCGGACGCGCCATGGCATCCGGCCGTGCGCATCTCGCTGGGGTCGACCACCGAGGGAGAACTGCGCGCCGGCCTCGGCGTCGTCACCAAGCTGTTGCTTGGCGATCCGGAGCATCTGTTGCTGGCAATCTAGCAAGTGCGCTCCGTTCCGGTTCCCGGACGCCGCCACCATTCTCGGCTCGGCCTCAGCCAAAATCTCGGCGGATTCGGGCACCTGCTGCCCAACAAATGGGCGGAACGGGAAATATTGTCATGATTTTATTTTCCCAATTGACATGATTTGGCGCGTTCCGCATCGTTAAGGGCATAGGCTTCTCCAGCACGGGGAAATTCACTTGTCCGCCACCGCGCCCATCATCAAGATCGACGGCATCTCGAAGAGCTTCGGCAGCTTCAAGGTGCTGGACGGCCTGTCGATGCAGGTCATGCCACGCGAGAAGCTGGCGCTGATCGGCCCGTCCGGCTCGGGCA
>NZ_JBAZUD010000052.1:0-30402 GCF_041661565.1 Mesorhizobium sp. | reverse complement strand
TCGGCTCCGCTGCGGCCCTGATCGCAGTTTCCGGTGCGCGCGCCGCCGACGCCGTCGTCGTTGCCGAGCCGGAACCCGCTGAATACGTCAAGATCTGCGACGTCTACGGCGCTGGCTACTTCTACATTCCCGGCACCGAAACCTGCCTGCGCATCGGCGGCTATGTCCGCTACGACATCGGCGCTGGCGACGTCGGCTCGTTCGACGGTGCAAGGAACTGGGACAAGCAGAACGGCGACGAGCAGGATACTTGGAAAAAGAATGCCCGTTTCACGCTGAAGACCTGGACCGGCCAGGAAACCGAACTCGGCACGTTGAAGACATATACCGAGACCCGCTTCAACTTCGGCAACGGCACCCGCGGCACCTCGAGCTACGATCCAGAGACCGAGATCACGACCCTTTTTGGCAACAACGCCGGAAACAAGCCCGTTTCGCTGAACTTCGCCTGGATCCAGCTTGGTGGTCTGCGCGTCGGTAAGGACGAATCGGCCTTCGATACGTTCATCGGCTACGCCGGCAACGTCATCCAGGATACGCTGGTTCCTTACGGTGGCTTCGACACCAACGTCATCCAGTACTATTTCGACGCAGGCAACGGTTTCTCGGCTGTCGTCTCACTTGAAGAAGGTTACGGCAACTACACCATTGACAGCTATGTCCCGCATGTCGTTGGCGGCGTGAAGTGGACCCAGGGTTGGGGCGCGATCACCGGCGTCGTTGCATACGACAGCAACTACGAAGAAGTCGCCGGCAAGGTCCGCTTGGACGTGACCGTCAACGACGCTCTGTCGCTGTTCATCATGGGCGGCTACGGTACGGATGACAACTACAACGATCCTACGTATGTCTTCCCGGCTGGTGGTCGCGGCATGTACAAGCAGTGGGGCGGCAACTGGGCTGTTTGGGGCGGTGGCACCTACAAGTTCAACGAGAAGACCGCGTTCAACCTGCAGGCGTCGTATGACGAGGACGAAAACCTCGGCATCGCTGCCAACGTTACCTATGACGTGGTCCCCGGCTTCACGGTTACGGCCGAAGTCGACTACCTCAATGCAGGCAGCTATCCGGCTTCCAACTGGACCAGCGCTGACAAGAAGAGCAACATCGGCGGCATTCTCCGCTTCCAGCGCTCGTTCTAAGGGCTGGTTCCTTACAGGTAAAATCCGGCCCGGGCGCACACACGCCCGGGCCGCTTTTGTTTCGTGACTGGATCAAGGCAAGCAGAAGGAACAGGGGGAATCGGTAGCTGAACAGGTCCGCGGTGCGATTTCGTGGGATCCGTCGATGGGCGGATGAGATCACAACCGCGTGATTAAATCTCTTGAAAGGACGCTTCCAAGCGGATAGGGCTGATCTATCCACTTCGGGGGTGTGGCGAATGATGACCAACGAAGCGATTCAAGAGGTTGACCCCTCTGATCATTTTACGATGTTTTCTTCTCAGCATTCAAAGTTCAATTACACCTACAACAAGATAAGAGAAGTAAAGTCGTTTAGGGTCGGAGAGCTTTTTTCAGCTTATCGCGACATACTTTGGGATGATGGGCGGCATAAGTACAATGTCAGCTCTTTCATTGGCGAGATAGATGAGATCCTCCTCGGGGAGCGTTTCAGCGCCTTCGACCAAGGGACCCTGGATAACCTAATCGGCACCTTGCGCCAGCGCGGCAACAGCAACGCAACCATCAATCGAAAGATGGCTGCCCTCAGCAAACTGCTGCGCAAGGCTCAAAAGATGGGAGATATCCACAGCCTGCCCGAGTTCCGCCGCCAGAAGGAGCGGGCGGGACGGATTCGTTTCCTTGAGAGGGACGAAGAGGCAAGGCTGTTCGCCGCCATCAAGAGCCGTAGCGAGGATGCGTACCGGCTTTCGGTTTTCCTCGTGGATTCAGGCTGCCGTCTCGGCGAGGCGCTCGGACTGATCTGGAACGATATCCAGGAACATCGCGTCTCCTTCTGGATCACCAAGTCGGGCCGCAGCCGTACGATTCCGATGACCGAGCGGGTCAAGGAAGTCATCAAGGTGCCGCCGACCGAAGGCCGCCGGCCCAAGGGTCCCTTCACCAAGCTCAGTCAGGCACAGTTCCGCGCGATCTGGAACGATGCGAAAGCAGAGGTCGGGCTCGGTGCCGACGACCAGGTGGTGCCGCACATCCTGCGCCACACCTGTGCCTCCCGCCTTGTCCAGGGTGGCATCGATATCAGGCGCGTGCAGATGTGGCTCGGCCATCAGACATTGTCGATGACAATGCGTTACGCGCATCTGGCCACCAACGACCTCGATGGCTGCGTCACCGTTCTGGAAACGCCCCGAACGACTCAGCCGGCCGAAGGCTCCGTATTCTCATCACCCGTGATGACGGTTCCATCGTCCGCGGCGGCGGGGCGAAAACAGACGGACGAGGCACCTGTGGCAAAGCCCTCGCCGAAAGCGCCCAGGAAAAGTTCAAAAGCCAAGTAGGCCAGCAAGACTGATCTATACTCTCGTCATAAACCCAGGGCCGAGTGTGGTCTTGGGGTTACTTTCAGCTGTTTTGTAATTCAGCTCTATCCAGAAATTCGGCGATCTCCGCCGGCAGGGTTCCGGTCTCCAGGAATGGTGCGTGGCCCTGGCCGTCGACCGTGATCATTTCCAACTTTGGATGATGCTCCCGCATCTGCCGAAGTGTATCAGCGGACAACAGTCTGGAATTGGCGCCGCGTATGGCAAGCAAGGGAATGGACCGCAACGTCTCGAATTGGGGCCACATGTCCGCAAGCGGCTGCGACAGATCCAGCTTGGCAAGCGTGTCGACCAGTTTCGGATCGAAATCCGGCACCAGGCCTTCATCCGTCTCGCGATAAAGCGCCCGCACCATCCGGCTCCAGTCGGCGTCGGTCAGCGCCGGGAAATCCTGGCCATGAGCGCCGCGCTGGGCAATCAATGCTTCGGCGAAGGTTTTCGGCGTCGGTGTGCGCTCGAGATAGGACTGGATATGGGCTAGGCCATCCGCCTCGATCACAGGGCCTATGTCATTGAACACTATGGCTTTCAGGGCTGACGGCCGCAACATGCCGAGGACATGGATGATCAGCCCGCCGCGAGAGGTGCCGATGAAAGCGGCTTCCTCGATGCCGAGAGCGCTCAGGCCCGCGAGGATGTCCGCTGCTTCCACGCCGACAGTGTATTTGTTGACGTCGGCATCGTATGCCGATTGCCCACGGCCACGATAGTCGAAGGCGACCACCTTGCGCGGAGTCTCCGCCCGCTTCGACAGATGCATCGCCAGCTCATGAAAGTCCCGGGCATTGCGGGTCAGGCCCGGCAGGCAGACGACTGGCCAAGGCTCCGAATTGGATTCGCCATAGACGCGCGCATGAAGTTCCAATCCATCGGGCGCGCTGTAGAAAAAGTCGGAAAAAGCCTCGTTGATCGACATCTGAAAGCGTTTCCTGCCGTCGTCGGGTCACTCTCCGAGTGCTACAGGCGAGGGCGCGGCGGGTCAAATCGGCAGCTTTGGCCGAGCCGCCTGGACCGAACGGTCAGTCCTCAGCTGCGTCCGTTCACGAGATCGCCAACGATGTCGTACTTGCCCGAAATACGCATCTTGTAGACCTCGTAATTCTCCATCACGCGCTGAACGTAACTTCTTGTTTCGGTGTAGGGAATCCGCTCGATCCAGTCGACGACGTAATCGATGTCCTTGCCGCGCGGATCGCCATATCGGGCCATCCACTGGCTGGCCCGGTTGGGGCCGGCATTGTAGCCGGCGAAGGTCAGCACATAAGAGCCGTTGAAGCGGTCGAGCTGTTCGCCGAGGAAGGCCGAACCGAGCGTCGCGTTGTAGCCGGCGTCGGTGGTCAGCCGCGTCTGCGAAAACCCCAGGCCCGCCTTCTTAGCCAACTGCCTGGCGGTTCCCGGCATCAGTTGCAGCAGCCCGCGGGCGCCGGCGCTGGACACGGCGCCAATGTTGAATTCGCTTTCCTGACGGGCGATCGCATAGGCCAGCGCCTTGCCCGAGCCGGAAATGTTGGCCGAATCGGGAATGACGCCGAGCGGATGCGACAGTGCGCCAACATCGATGCCGCGCGCGCCGGCGATCTTGCCGACTTTCAGGGACATGAAATGATTGCCCTGTTTTTCGGCCAGCACCGCGAGCAGCGCAAGTTCTCCCGGGCTGTTCAATTGGCCGGCAAGGTCGCGATAGAGCGTTTCGGCGTAGCGGTCATAGCCTGCCTCCTGCAGTCGCTTGATGGCGCTGACGGCCTCGCGCCCGGCAAAATTCCGCCGGTCGGCGACGCTCGGTTGCGGGTAGACGATATTCAGGGCCTGACGACCCACGCGCTCGGCGGCAAGCTGCCCGTAGAAAGTCGTTCCATACGTGGCGGCGCGCGCAAAATAGTCCTTCGCATTGCCAGGACCGCCAACTTCGGCGGCCCGGCCGAGCCAATAATAGGCACGCGACAGCGTCATCGGCCCCTGGGCAAGGTCGGCGATGCGCCCGAAATGCGTCGCCGCGGCTTTAGGATCGTTCAGGCCGCGCAGCGCGTACCAGCCGGCATGGAATTCCGCATCCACCGCGTTGGTGGTGCTTTCGGCGGCATGGGTGGCCACTATCCTGTAGGCCGTCCTGATATCACCCTGGTCGACCAGTTCGCGCGACAACACGCGTCGTTCGACCCACCATGCGTCGGGATCGACCAGAGCTGCGCGATTGGCCGGCGCCTGCATCACAACAGCGGCGGCGCCGGCGAAATCCTGCTGCTTGCGCAGATATTCCGCGTGCGCGAAGAAATAGCCGGCAGAACGCTGCGCCGCCGGCACCGCGCTCAATAGTCTTGGTGCGTTCTTGTCGCCTCTGTCGGCCGCCGCCCACGCGTCTGCAAGCTGTTGGGCGCCAGCGAGGCCGGCGACGCGTAGCGCAGAATTCACGCGGTCGGCGTAGAACATGCGCTCCATGCGGAAACGATGATCGGCGGCCGGGATCATCCCGCCGAACTCCTTTATGAGCGCCGTCTCGTCCTTGGCCTCCAGGATCGCCGTGCGCCAGAACGGCGACAGCACCGAACGCGCCGCCTTGATATTGCCCGAGGACACATAGGCGCGGGCGAGAACCATCACGCCGTCGAATGTTTGCGGCTGGCTGCCGTCGAATGCCCGGATGACGATGTCTGGAGCGGGGCTCTCGCGGTAGAGCGCGCGCTCGCTGTTCTTGCGCAAGGCGACAGTTCCCGGCCAATTGGGCAGCATCCTGGCCGCGGTGGCAATATCGGCGCTTGGCACCTTGTCGCCGCCGTAAAGCGCGATCGCCCAGGCCAGGATGTGCTGGTCGAGCGAATTGGCGGGAAGGGCGTCTCGCACGGTGCGCGCGGCAGGAATGTCGCCTGCCGCCAATGCATCCAGCCCGCTCTTCAGCAGCACGATGCCGGGCGAGGGCTGTGCTTGGGCGCTGTCCTCCAGCACTGGCGTCGGAATGGCCGAGGTGACCTGTCCATCCACGCTGCCGCCCATCGCCATGCCCGGCATCAGCGCGAGCGTGGCGCCAAGCAGCGCAAGGAGGTGAGGCCTGATGGCCGGCATTACGTCTTTCCTAGTCCTGTCATTTCATTCAAGTGGCCAGCATATCTCGAAACCTAGACTTAGGTCGTGAAAGGCCCGTAAACACCGGTTTGTCGAGGCCGTTCGAATTGCGGCTGCTGGCACCATGCCAATGCTTGCCGCGCAACAATGTCGAGACTATGGTGCGCCGCTTCGCTTTCGGCTAGAAGGCGCGCACCATCGCAGACCGACAAAACCGATTAGTCCCAAGGAGTTGGACGACATGCTGAGAGGCTCGCTGACCGCGCTCGTGACACCGTTTGAAAAGAGCGGGCGTTTTGACGAGAAAGCCTTTCGCGCGTTTATCGCCTGGCAACTCGCCGAGGGCACGACAGGCCTTGTCCCGGTCGGCACCACGGGCGAGTCGCCAACGCTCTCGCATGACGAGCACCGCCATGTCGTGAAGGTGTGTGTCGAGGTGGCCAATGGCAGGGTTCCGGTCGTTGCTGGCGCCGGCTCCAACAACACGGCGGAAGCGGTTGGGCTGGTGCAGTTTGCCGAACAGGCTGGTGCCGACGCGGCGCTGGTCGTGACACCCTACTATAACCGCCCTACGCAGCGCGGCCTCTACGAGCATTTCGCGGCCGTCGCGCGGGCAACCAAGCTGCCAATCATAATCTACAACATCCCGCCGCGTTCGGTGATCGACATGACGCCGGAGACGATGGGCCGGCTGGCGCACGACTTCAAGAACATCGTCGGCGTCAAGGACGCCACCGGCAAGGTCGAACGGGTTTCAGAGCAGCGTGCCACCTGTGGCAAGGAGTTCATCCAACTGTCCGGCGAGGATGCTTCGGCGCTCGGCTTCAATGCTCATGGTGGGGTTGGCTGCATTTCAGTGACATCGAATGTCGCGCCGCGCCTCTGCGCCGAGTTCCAGGAGGCGACGCTTTCCGGCGATAGCGCGAGGGCGCTGGACCTGCAGGATCGTTTGCTGCCGCTGCACAAGGCGATCTTCATCGAACCCGGCGTCTCTGGCGCCAAATACGCACTGTCGAAGCTGGGCAAGGTCGAGAACGTGCTGCGCTCGCCGCTAGTCACGGTCGAACAGTCGACCGCCGACAAGATCGATGCGGCCATGAAGCACGCCGGCTTGATTAATTAGGGATGAGGCGCCACCTCTTCACATCATGAACCAAGTCAGAAAAGCCGATCCCAACAACAAGACCGTTTCGGAAAACCGCAAGGCGCGGTTTTCCTATGAGGTGCTCGACACGGTCGAGACAGGCCTTGTGCTGACGGGCACCGAGGTCAAGTCGCTGCGCCAGGGCCAGGCCAACATCCAGGACAGCTATGCTTCGGTTGAGGGCGGCGAGATCTGGCTGATCAATTCCTATTTGCCGGAATATCTGCAGGCGAACCGCTTCAACCACGAACCCCGCCGGCGCCGCAAGCTGCTGCTCAACAAGCGCGAAATGGCGAAACTGTCGCAAAGCGTTGACCGCGAAGGCATGACACTCGTGCCCTTGAAGATCTACTTCAACGACCAGGGCCGCGCCAAGCTGCTGCTTGCTGTTGGGCGCGGCAAGAAATTGCACGACAAGCGCGAAAGCGAAAAGCAGCGCGACTGGTCTCGCGAAAAAGGCCGCCTGCTGAAGGAACGCGGGTAAGGAAGATCAGGCAATAAGCCTGAAAAGCCGACAGTCCGGCTTTCAACTTTCGGCGCATTGTTCCGGTTACAGGGATCGTCATGAACAACCGGATCATTGTCTGGGGTCTGGCCAGCCTGTTTGTGGCGTGCGTCATCGCGGCGGGCAGCTTTTTCTATCTCCGTCCCTTTTCTCCAGACCGCGGCAAATATCCCGTCAGGGGCATCGACGTCTCCCATCATCAGGGCCAGATCGACTGGCGACGCGTCGCAGCCGACGATGTCGCCTTTGCGGTCATCAAGGCGACTGAGGGCGGCGACCATGTCGATGACGCCTTCGCACGGAATCTGGAAGAGGCCCGCGCCGCCGGCCTCGCTGTCGGCGCCTATCACTTCTTCACCTTCTGCAGGCCCGGCGCCGATCAGGCGAGGAATTTCATCTCGGTGGTGCCGCACGATCGGCCCCTGCTGCCGCCGGTCGTCGACATTGAGTTCGCCGGCAACTGCCCGCGGCGGCCAACGCCGGAACAATTGAGCGCCGAGCTCGCCGCCTTCATCGCGCCTGTCGAGGCGGCATTCGGCAAGCCCGCGATCGTCTATCTGACAGATGAGGCGGCTCAGGCATATTCTGGACATATCGTTGCCCGCCCGCTCTGGCTTCGCTCATTGCTTGTCGAGCCGGGCCGCGACGACTGGGTCTATTGGCAGTATCACGATCAAGGGCGCGTCGATGGCATCAGCGGCGACGTTGACCTGAATGTCCTGCGGGGCGGGGTGGCCGTGCTGGCAGCGTTGTCGGCAGCACCATGGGATCGATCGCTCGAAGCGCCGGCATTGCCACTGGATTGACCGCCCGCTACGCCACGCCGCGGCCTGGACCTTTCCAGCGGCTTTGAAGACGTCACTCCTCCCGCAGGAATTTCGAGATGTCGCTGAACACCTTGATGAACATGGCCTCGGTCAGCACGCCTGTATTGGTGTTGTAGCGCGAGCAGTGATAGCTCGAAAACAGCGTGACACCGCCGGCCGGCAATTGTCCGCCATGCTTGAACGGATAGGCGGCGACGCGCCCGCCCAGCGCCCGCACGGTGGTCTGGTGCGCGATCGATCCCAATACGAGCACCGCGCGCAGCCTGGGAAAGCGCGCGATCGTGGGGATCAGGAATGTTCTGCATGTCGAGATTTCGGCGCCTACCGGCTTGTTCTCCGGTGGCACGCAGCGCACCGCGTTGGTGATGGCGGTGTCGATCAGCTCCAGCCCGTCATCTGGCCGCGCCTTGAATTCGCCACGCGCGAAACCGTGCGAGATCAAGGTCGAGTAGAGCAGGTCGCCGGCATAGTCGCCGGTGAACGGACGTCCGGTACGGTTGGCGCCGCGCAGTCCTGGCGCCAGCCCGACGATCAGAAGCCTGACGGAATCCTCGCCCGCCGGCGGCAGGAAGGTCGGCACCGGCGCGTTGAACCAGGACGGTTCACGCCGCCGCCACTCGGCGATGAAGCCATGCAGCCGTGGGCAGAGCGGGCAGTCGCGGTCCGGTTCGGCGGAAGGAAGGACGGTCAAGGCGACCGGCCTCAGTAGTCGTCCTCTTCGACCTCGGCCGGTTCGGGCCGGCGTACAGGCCGCTCGGACGGGTCGCGGCCGACCTCGTTCTTCAACGTCGTCAGGTCGATGAAGTGGTCGGCCTGTCGGCGCAGGTCGTCTGATATCATCGGTGGCTGCGAGGCCATGGTCGAGACGATCGACACCTTGCGGCCGCGCCGCTGCAGCGCCTCGACCAGGGTGCGAAAGTCGCCGTCGCCTGAAAAGATCACGTAATGGTCGACGACGTCGGCGAGTTCCAGCGCATCCACCGTCAGTTCGATGTCCATATTGCCCTTGATCTTGCGGCGGCCGGTCGAGTCGGTGAACTCCTTGGCCGGCTTGGTCACCACCTTGAAACCGTTATAGTCGAGCCAGTCGATCAAGGGGCGGATCGAGGAATATTCCTGGTCCTCGACCAGGGCCGTATAATAGTACGCGCGCAGTAGATAACCGCGCTTCTGGAAGCTCGCCAGCAACTTGCGGTAGTCGATGTCGAAGCCGAGTGCGCGCGACGTTGCGTAGAGGTTGGCACCGTCGATGAAAAGCGCGATTTTTTCACGGGGGTCGAACATGGAAAATATCCTTTCGAAACAACGGCCGTTTAAACGAAATGCTCTAGAGTATCGGTCAGGCTCATAATAAACCTGCTGACCTAGTCACGATCGGAGATAGCGCCAGTCCGGCGGCAAACCAAGGGCGTGTTGCGCACTGCAACCAATTGTGATCGACGCCTCGTATTCCTGGACGTGAGGCCGGTCTTGCCAAATTGCCTGTTTGACGCTGAAGGGAAAGCTCTCGGCCCGGCCTTGCCATGCTGCTTGTGTTTTGGCGGCGTTCGGGTTATGGACCGCGCCTGTTTTCCATCAAATCCATCGCAGGAAAGGGGCATCCATGGCCCGCGTAACCGTTGAAGATTGCATCGACAAGGTCGACAACCGCTTCGAACTGGTGCTTCTGGCTGGTCACCGCGCCAGGCAGATCAGCCAGGGCGCGCCGATCACCGTGCCGCGCGACAACGACAAGAACCCCGTCGTGGCGCTGCGCGAGATCGCCGACGAGACGCTGTCGCCCGACGACCTCAAGGAAGATCTGATCCATTCGCTGCAGAAGCACGTTGAGGTCGACGAGCCCGAGGCCGACGGCGAGGCGATTGCCGACCAGACCGGCACCGCCGTCGCGGCGGCCGACGCCGATGATGGCGAGGAGACCGTCACGTTCGACCGGATGACCGAGGAAGATTTGCTCGCCGGCATCGAAGGCCTGGTGCCTCCGGAAAAGAGCGACGACTACTGAGGCGAGCCTGTGTTACGAGGCGTGCTGGAATAATCGTCCGGCACTTCCGTATCAGCTGTTTCGTGGCTATCTATGACATGCGCCGTACGGCAGTGCGGCGCATGATTCATTTCACCGCCGCGAGATCCCGCCCATGATGCGTCAGTATGAGCTTGTCGAGCGCGTCCAGCGCTACAAGCCTGACGTCAACGAGGCGTTGCTCAACAAGGCCTATGTCTATGCCATGCAGAAGCATGGCCACCAGAAGCGCGCTTCCGGGGACCCTTATTTCTCGCACCCGCTCGAAGTCGCGGCCATCCTCACCGAAATGCACATGGACGAGGCGACGATCGCCGTTGCCCTGTTGCACGACACGATCGAGGATACCACCGCGACGCGGGCCGAGATCGATGAGTTGTTCGGCCCCGAAATGGGCAAGCTGGTCGAGGGGCTGACCAAGCTCAAGAAGCTCGACCTTGTGTCCAAGAAGGCCGAGCAGGCTGAAAATCTCCGCAAGCTTCTGCTGGCGATCTCCGAGGACGTCCGCGTGCTCCTGGTCAAGCTCGCCGACCGCCTCCACAACATGCGCACCCTCGACCATATGCCGGAGGCCAAGCGCCTGCGCATCGCCGAGGAGACGATGGATATCTATGCGCCGCTGGCCGGTCGCATGGGCATGCAAGGCATGCGCGAGGAGCTCGAGGAGATCGCCTTCCGCTACATCAATCCGGAAGCCTATCGCGCGGTCACCGCCCGGCTTGCCGAAATCTTCGAGCGCAACAAGGATGTGCTGTCGGAGATCGAGAAGGCACTCTCCGCGTTGTTCGAGAAGCATGCGATCAAGGCAACCGTAAAGAGCCGACAGAAAAAGCCATGGTCGGTGTTTCGCAAGATGGAGGCCAAAGCGCTCTCCTTCGAGCAGCTGTCCGACATTTTCGGCTTCCGCGTCGTCGTCGACAGTGTCGAGGACTGCTACCGCGCGCTTGGCGCCATTCACACCGCCTGGTCCATGGTTCCCGGACGCTTCAAGGACTACATCTCGACGCCGAAGCAGAACGACTACCGCTCTATCCACACCACGATCGTCGGCCCTTCGCGCCAGCGTGTCGAACTGCAGATACGCACGTCCCAGATGAACAAGATCGCCGAATACGGCGTAGCCGCGCATTCGATCTACAAGGATACCGGCGGCAAGGGGACCGGCGCCGGTCACGCCATCTCGAAGGAGACCAACGCCTATGCATGGCTGCGGCGCACCATCGAGCAACTCGCCGAGGGCGACAATCCCGAGGATTTCCTCGAAAACACCAAGCTCGAACTGTTCCAGGACCAAGTGTTCTGTTTCACGCCGAAAGGCATGCTGATCGCCTTGCCGCGCGGCGCCACGCCGATCGATTTTGCCTATGCAGTGCACACCGATGTCGGCGACACCTGCGTCGGCGCCAAGGTCAACGGCCGCATCATGCCGCTGATGACCGAACTGAAGAATGGCGACGAGGTCGAGATCATCCGCTCCAAGGCGCAGGTGCCGCCGGCCGCGTGGGAATCGGTCGTCGTCACCGGCAAGGCGCGCTCGGCCATCCGGCGCGCCACCAAGAATGCCATCCGCAAGCAGTATTCGGGCCTCGGCATCCGCATCCTCGAGCGCGCCTTCGAACGCGCCGGCAAGACCTTCACCAAGGAGAGCCTCAAGCAGGTGCTGCATCGGCTGGCGCGCAAGGACATCGAGGATGTGCTGGCCTCGGTCGGCCGCGGCGAGCTGGCCTCGACCGATGTCATGAAGGCAGTGTTCCCGGACTACAAGGACGAGCGCGTCACCACACCCGCCCCCAAGCAGCGCGAGGAAGGCTGGTCGAAAATCCGCAATGCCGCCGGCATGCTGTTCCAGATACCGGGCCGCGCCGCGCGCAAGGACAAGGACCAGCCGCGCGATGACGCCGTGCCGATCCGCGGTGTTCGCGGTGACCTGCCGGTGCGTTTCGCTCCTGAAGGGGCCGTTCCTGGCGACCGCATCGTCGGCATCGTCCAGCCGGGTACCGGCATCACCATCTACCCGATCCAGTCGCCGGCTTTGCAGGCTTTCGACGACCAACCCGAGCGCTGGATCGACGTCCGCTGGGACATCGACGAGCGCACCAAGGAGCGCTTTCCGGCGCGTGTTTCGGTGACCGCGATCAATGCACCCGGCTCGCTTGCCGATATTGCGCAGGTCGTGGCGTCGAACGACGCCAACATCCACACGCTGTCGATGGTGCGCACGGCGCCCGACTTCACCGAAATGCTGATCGATCTCGAAGTCTGGGATTTGAAGCATCTCAACCGGCTTCTGTCGCAGCTCAAGGACAATTCGAGCGTCAGCGACGCAAGGCGTGTCAATGGCTGACACCACCGACCTGATTGGGGATAGGCACGTATGAATACCGATGAAGTGCTTGGCATTTTCCGCGACGCGGGCGCTGTTCTCGAAGGTCATTTTATCCTGACGTCTGGGCTGAGAAGCCCGATCTTCCTGCAGAAGGCGCGCGTCTTCATGCATGCCGACAAGACGGAGCTTCTGTGCAAGGCGCTGGCTGAAAAGATACATGCGGCCGTTCCGGGCCCGATCGATTATGTTGTCGGTCCGGCGATCGGAGGTCTCATCCCGGCTTACGAGACCTCGCGCCATCTCGGCGTGCCGGCGATCTGGGTCGAGCGGGAAGGGGGCGAGTTCCGCTTGCGCCGTTTCGAGATCGCGAAGGGTGCGCGCGTCGTCATCGTCGAGGACATCGTCACCACCGGCCTGTCGATCCGCGAGACCATCGATTGCCTGAGCAAGCTTGGCGCCGAAGTGGTTGCCGCCGCCTGCATCATCGACCGTTCCGCCGGCAAGACCGATGTCGGCGTGCCGCTGATCGCGCTCGCCGAATACGAGGTTCCGGCCTACGCGGCGGACCGCCTGCCGCCGGAACTTGCCGCCATTCCCCCCGTTAAGCCGGGGAGCCGCAACATCTAGAGATTTATCTATCCCGAGGTGTGAAGCGGGTCGGGATAGACGAATGGGGAATGCAAAATGATCGCCGGCGTCGATCATTTCGTGCTGACGGTTCGATCCGTTGACGATACCTGCGCCTTCTATGGACGCGTACTTGGCCTACGGCGTCTGGACGAGCAGCAGAAGCCCACTGCGCTGATTTTCGGCACGCAGAAGATCAACCTGCATGAAGTCGGTCGCACCTTCGAGCCGAAGGCGGAGAGGCCGATGCCTGGATCCGATGATTTCTGTCTGGTCGCCTCAACGCCGCTCGGCGAAATCCGAAATAGTCTCGAAGCCAACGGCGTTGTCGTCGAGCTTGGCCCCGTCGAGCGCACCGGCGCGCGCGGGCGGATGCTGTCGGTCTATTTTCGCGACCCGGACGGCAATCTCGTCGAGGTCAGCGAATATCAGGAGTAGCCACGGGCGCCGCACCGAGATCGAGCCGCATGGCGTAGCGCCCGCCGGCGTTACACGCCTGCGGCAGACCATCGCGGTACAGTTCGTTGTTCTGCGACAGGGCAATCGCTATATCAAAGTCGTTGTTGCCTTTCTGCGCTCACGAAGCGCAAGATAATGCTATCGCGCCGGGCCAGAGATGGTTGCAAGTTGCGGCGTTGATGAACCGGGAATTGGAACAGAGTGCTTTTTCGACGCCGCAAGCCTGATGGCATCCTGGAGCGGGTGCGCACCTATCTTTGGCCGCGCCGCTCGTTTTCGCGTTCGCTACAATATTTCTCCAAGCGCATCCTGCGCCTCAAGGCCACGCCGCACGCCGTGGCGGCCGGGGTCGCCGCCGGCGTCTTCGCCTCGTTTTTTCCCGTCGGTTTCCACTTTGCCATTGCCGCCGTCCTGTGCTGGCTGATTGCCGGCAATCTTGTCGCGGCGGCGCTCGGCGCGGTGTTGTTCGGCAACCCGCTGACTTTCCCGCTGATGTGGGGTGCGTCCTGGGAAACCGGCAAGCTGATGCTGCATGACCGCCTGCCGGCGCATGGCCCGCCGGCGCATCTCGGCGCCATGATGGAACATCTGTCCTTTGCCCAATTGTGGACGCCGGTGCTGAAGCCGATGATCATCGGCGCGGTGCCGCTTGGGCTGGTCTTCGGGCTCGTGTTCTACGGTATAACGCGTTGGGGCATGATCACTTTCCGCGAGCAACGGCGCAAACGACTGGCCGAGCGCGCAAGCCGTCATGGACAGTCGACCCCAACGGGGGGAAGCATCGGTTCCACCGCACTATGATCATCGGCATCGGCAGTGATCTGATCGATATCAGGCGCATCGAGAAGTCGCTGGAGCGACACGGCGAACGCTTCGTCAAGAGAATTTACACCGAAGTCGAGCAGGCACGCTCCGAAAACCGCCGGGCGCGCGCCGCCTCTTACGCCAAGCGCTTCGCCGCCAAGGAGGCTTGCGCCAAGGCGCTGGGCACCGGTCTTGCCCAGGGCGTGTTCTGGCGTGACATGGGAGTGGTCAATCTGCCAAGCGGCGCGCCGACAATGGCGCTGACCGGCGGGGCGCTGGCGCGGCTGGACACAATCCTTCCAAAGGGCCACCGGGCGGCAATCCATCTCACCATCACGGATGATTTCCCGCTTGCTCAAGCCTTTGTGATCATTGAGGCGTTACCGGTCGAACAAGCGCCACATTGATTGCATCTGACGACCGGCATTGACGTTGCCCAGCGCGCGCCGAGACTCTATACCATCCAACGCACAATCGAGGACGACATGAGCGTGGCTGAAAAAACCGAGAAGAAGTCCGGCGGGCTAGGCGAAACCGTCAGCGTCATCGTCCAGGCGCTCCTGCTTGCCCTGGTCATCCGCACGCTGCTGTTCCAGCCGTTCTCGATCCCCTCGGGGTCGATGCGTCCGACACTTCTGGAGGGCGACTATCTGTTCGTCACCAAATGGTCCTATGGCTATTCGCGTTATTCGCTGCCTTTCGGACCTGACATCTTTTCAGGCCGCATCTGGGGCTCCGAGCCGAAGCGCGGCGACGTTGTGGTGTTCAAGTTCCCGCCCGATCCGTCCATCGACTACATCAAGCGCGTGGTCGGGTTGCCGGGCGACAAGATCCAGGTCAAGAACGGCCAGCTCTTCATCAATGACGTCGGCGTGCCGCGCGTGAAGACCGGGCAGATCGACAATCCCGACATTACCGAGGAACCCAGGCCGATCGACGTCTATCGGGAGACGCTGCCCAACGGCGTCAGCTACGACACGCTGGACATCTCGCCTGATTCGATCGGCGACAACACACGCGAATGGAACGTGCCGCCAGGCCACTATTTCATGATGGGCGACAACCGGGACAATTCCTCCGACAGCCGTTTCACCGTGGGCTTTGTTCCGGCCGAGAACCTTGTCGGCCGCGCCAACCTGGTCTTCTTCTCGATCGCCGGCAAGGCGAGCCCGCTCGAGATCTGGAAATGGCCGTCGCTGATGCGCGCCTCGCGCCTGTTCCACTTCGTCAATTGATGGCTTTGAGACGCCCGACCGGCGAAGCATTGGCCGAAGCGGTATTGGCCAGCACGGGCTACGTCTTCAAGGACAGACGGCTTCTGGAGACGGCGCTCACTCATTCCAGCGCCGTCAAGGCGGCGACCAACAACGAGCGTCTAGAGTTTCTCGGCGACCGCGTGCTCGGCCTGGTCGTCGCCGATATGCTGTTCCAGAAATTCCCCGACGCCTCGGAAGGTGAGATCGCACCACGCTTCAACGCGCTGGTCGATTCCAGGACCTGTTCGGACATCGGCGTGCTGATGAATCTGGAGAACCTGGTGCGTGCCGATGCTGCGCTGAAGGCCCGCTCGCGCGGCTCCGGCGGCAGCTATCTCGCCGATGCGGTGGAGGCGCTGATCGCCGCGATCTACGTCGACGGCGGCATCGAGCCGGCACGGCGGTTTATCCTTCGCTACTGGGAGCCGCGCGCCCGCATGGTCGTGGTCAAGCCGCGCAATCCAAAATCGGAACTGCAGGAATGGATCGCCAAGACCGGCGATGCCAGACCCGAATATGTGATCGAGAAACGTGAAGGGCCTGATCACCAGCCGGTCTTCACGGTCTCGGTGCAAGTCGACGGCTTTGCGCCGACAAGCGGCACCGGCAGTTCGCGCCGGGCCGCCGAAGAGGCGGCAGCGTCGGCGTTTCTGTTGCGTGAGGGCGTCTGGGAAAATGAAGGGAGCGCGGCATGACCGCCACCGAAGAACCGGCGACGGAAGCCGCCGCCACGCGCTCCGGCTTCGTCGCGCTGATCGGCGCGCCCAATGCCGGCAAGTCTACTTTGGTCAACCAGCTTGTCGGCGCCAAGGTCTCTATCGTCACCCACAAGGTGCAGACCACCCGCGCCATTGTGCGCGGCATCGCCACGCACGCCAATGCGCAGATCGTCTTCGTCGACACGCCTGGGATCTTCAAGCCCAAGCGGAGGCTGGACACGGCGATGGTGACCACCGCCTGGGGTGGCGCCAAGGACGCCGATATCGTCCTGCTTTTGATCGACGCCGAGCGCGGCATTCGGGGCGACGCCGACGCGATCCTCGAGCGGTTGAAGGATGTCCGCCAGCCGATGGTGCTGATCCTCAATAAGGTCGATCGCGTCAAGCACGAGGCGCTGCTGGCCTTGTCGGCGACGGCCAATGAAAAAGTGCCGTTCAAGCGGACCTTCATGATCTCGGCCCTGACCGGGTCGGGCTGCAAGGATCTGCTCGATTATCTCGCCGAAGCGCTACCGGCCGGTCCCTGGTACTACCCGGAAGACCAGATCTCCGACTTGCCGATGCGCCAGCTGGCGGCCGAGATCACCCGCGAAAAGCTCTATCTGCGCCTGCATCAGGAATTGCCCTATTCCTCGCATATCGAGACGGAGAAATGGGAAGAGAAGCCGGATGGCTCGGTGCGCATCGACCAGACCATCTATGTCGAGCGCGACAGCCAGAAGAAGATCGTCCTAGGTCACAAGGGCGAAACCATTCGAGCCATCGGCCAGGCGGCGCGCATGGAGATTGCGGGCATCCTCGAGCAGAAAGTTCACCTGTTCCTGTTCGTCAAGGTGCGAGAGAATTGGGGCGACGATCCCGAGCGGTACCGTGAGATGGGACTTGAGTTCCCGCGTTAGCCTTGCTGGCAACCGCTAGCCTGTCGGACGCTGGATCGACGTCGCCGTCGCCGCGTGGGGGCCAAGCGGCGTCGTCGCGATCCCTCAATCGGCGCGCGACCAGTTCACATTCTTGCAGACAAGTCCGCCAACGATGCAGCCGCGCGTGACGAGGCTGGCCTTTTCGACCTTCATTTGTATGGAATAGGTGAGGTTGCGTTTCGGGTCGAAGGCCTTGCCGCTCAGCGTATCGGCCGACTTCGGCTTCACCGTCATGACCAGTCTGTCGCCGACATTCTCGCCGCCGCTGATGTCCTTGATCCAAAGATTGGTGGCACAGATGTCGGCGCCGCAGGGAGCAATGCGTACCTTCGCATTTCCATCGCCACGCATCCAGATGCCGCTGGGGTCGGGCTTCGAGGCGGCCATGGCGGCGCCAGCCAAACAGAATATGCCCAGCCCCGTCGCGATTTTGCTGATTTTCATGTCGACCTCGTCACCGGCTATCGGGGCAGATACGCGGGCCACCTGGCGGGAGTTTCGGCGAAGGTTCGAATTCAGTGGTTTTTTGGATAGCCCGGAACCGGCCGCGCACGTGCCGCGAAACTGTATTGCCCTATCGACCGTTTATATGCGGAGAGGCGAACGCCGGCACAGGAGAGACATGTGTTGAAAACCTATGTGATAGCCTATCTTGCAACGGCACTGGTCTTCCTCGGCATCGATTCCGTATGGCTGACACTGGCCGCCAGCAGGCTTTACAAGCCGCTGCTTGGCGACATGCTGGCCGACGGCTTCAACGTCGCGCCGGCGATCATCTTTTATGTCGTTTACATCGGCGGCATCGTCTATTTCGCCATCCAGCCGGCCCTGACCACGGGCAGCGCAGTGACGGCCGCGCTGAACGGTGCCGTTCTTGGCTTCGTCGCCTACGCGACTTACGATCTCACCAACCAGGCAACATTGAAGAACTGGCCGGTTCAGATCACCATTGCCGATCTGTGCTGGGGCACGGTGTTGACGGCCACGTCGGCGACGTTGGGCTTCATCATTGCTCGCCACTTTTCTCGCCTTTGACTATGTCCCGCCGCGTTGGCTGATAAGCCCGGCGACCAGCAGTCCGACGAAGGCGGTCAACGTCCCGACGCTGGTCGCGTTGAGCTTGACGAAGCTTGCATATTCCTCGGGTGTGTAGACATGGACGGGCTGCCCATAATTGCCGTGCAGCATGGTGAATACGAGGAAGGCGAGCCCGGCGATGGCAAGACCGATAATCCGCTCGCTTGGCCTGAAGACCACAAATCCGATCAGAACGCACGGAATGAGGAACATCTCGACGCCTGACGCGACACCGAAAGCCTTGGCGCTGAGCATGGTGTTTGCGATGCCGGCGAGCGGCAGCAGGACGCGACCGGCGACAGTGTTCAGTCGAGAGATCGCGGGCACGGCAGCGAAAAGCGGTGTCGACAGGAACAGCCAATAGGACGGCGCGACATCCGGTCCGACAAGCCAATAGAGATAGAGCGGATAGAAAGGCTGGTTGGAGACGACCACCAGCGCGATCGTGTTGGCGGTTGCCACCAGCGGGTCGTCATGCGCCGCGTAGGCCTTGATCGATTGCCAGAGCGACGAAGGGCTCAACTCTGTTGGCCCTTGGCCGGCCGCAGGCGGTAGTGGCTCACGCCCCATTCCTCACCGTCGGCATGACCGAACAGGCCCGCGGTGGCCAGGAAGAACAGCCGCCAGCGCCGCCGCCACAATCCGGCGTCGTCGCCATAGACCGCAACCAGGATGCGATCGATCTCTGGCTGGTTGGCATCGAAATTGGCCAGCCAGTCCTCGGCGGTTCTCTGATAGTGCTTGCCGTTCCAGCGCCATTCCTGCTCGACCTCGAAGATGTCCGCGAAGCAGCGGATCAGGCCGTGGCTCGGCATGACGCCGCCGGTGAAGAAATGGTTGGCGATCCAGTCGCTCTTGTCGGCATGGTCGAAGCGGTAGCAGCCCAGCCTGTGGGTGAAGACATGCAGGAAGAGCCTGCCGTCGGGCGCGAGCCAGCCCTTGACGCGTTCGAGCAACGCCTTCCAATTCGACATGTGTTCGAACATCTCCACCGACACCACCCGGTCGAAAACACCTTCGGGGCCGAAATCGTTCATGTCGGCGGTGACGATGCGGACATTGTCGAGCCCACGCGCCTCGGCCTGCTCTTCGATATGGCGGCGTTGCGGCGCGGAGTTGGAGACGGCTACGATCTGCGCCTTTGGGTAGCGCTCGGCCATGAACATGGTCAGCGATCCCCAGCCGCAGCCGAGTTCGAGAATGCATTGGCCGTCGGCCAGGTCGGCATGGGCCACCGTTTCTTCCAGGGCACGAAGCTCGGCCTGCTCCAGCGTTTCGGTGCCCTTGTCGTAGAGGCAGCTCGAATATTTGCGGCGCGGTCCAAGCGCCAGGCTGAAAAACGCCGGAGGCAATTCGTAATGCTGTTCGTTGGCGGCCTCGACATGGGTTGCAATCGGGTGCCGCGCCATCTCGCGGGCGAAGTCATTTTCCGTGCTCATCGAGCCGGCGGACAGTCGGCGGCGAGTGCGGCCAACCAGGAACTGGATGCCGTAGCGCGTGAGCGGATCGGGCAGGGGAGCGCGCTCGACCGTGTTGATGGCGGATGCGATCAGGTTCATCTGCTTGAACTCCCCGGGGTCTGGATGGATGACGCTCGCGCGGGCGGACCGGGCCAGAAGGCGTTGACGCGACGCTGGTAGTCGCGAAAGGCGTCACCACGCGACCGCAGCATATGCGCTTCCAGCGGCGGCACGCCGGACACATGCACCAGCAGCCAGTACATGAAGACCGGGCCGCAAAGCGCGACCCATCCCCAGGGATAGGCGCCGGTCAGGTCGATGGCGATTGCCGCATAGGCAAGCCAGCCGAGCCATTCGAAAAAGTAGTTCGGGTGGCGCGAATATCCCCACAGGCCAATATCGCAAACCTGGTCCTTGCCGGCGTGCTCGGCCCGGAAGCGCGTCAACTGGCGATCGGCTATCGCCTCGCCGCCGATCGCGACAGCCAGGATGGCCATTCCCAACAAGTCCCCCAGGCGAAGTCCCGGCGCCGGATTGTGGGCGGCGATGGCGATGGTCAGCACCAGCAACAGGGCGGATGCTGCCTGGATCTGCAGGAACCAGAACAGCCGCCGGCCAAAGTTCCCGCCCCAGTCCCAGCGTAACTGCGCATAGCGCGGATCGTCGCCACCTTTCATCGTCCGCCCGACGATGTGCGAGCCGAGCCGCAGTGACCAGAGAGCGGCAAGTGCCGCGACGATGAGTTGTCTGGCCGTGGGCTGCTGCCAGCCGCCGATGGGGGCGAGCGCCATGGCGACGCCCGCGCCCCCCGTCGCGAAAGACCAGATCGCGTCGACCCAACCCGACTGCCCCGAGCGCAACGCGATCAGCCAGGCTCCCGTCATCACAAGCGACAAGGCAATGGCGATTGCGACAAGAAGGGCGGGAAGCGTCACGGAAGATCCGTCTTCAAGGGTTGGCGACTGTCACAATCATGTACGCGAAAGCACCGCGGCAAGTTTCGGACGCGTTGGCAAAAATGGCGGCCGACCGGCGATCGATATCCGTTTCCGCTGCGACACCGCGGGCATAACCGGCGGCGAATGACTTCGTTGGATCTCCGTCAAGGGACAAAGCTGGCTTCTCCTGGCGCAAAACAACGGCAAATCCCGCCTTTTTGGGCACCTGCATCAAGAGTCATGCAAACAAACAATATTTAGCCGCCAAAATATTAGAGAATATATTGAATAGATGACGATGTGCCACTTGTGCCAGTAATAGCCGTGGTAAGTGTTATTTGTGCAACACCGTATTAATCTGTATAGAAAATCGGGATTATTTCGGAAATCGTCATTGAAGGCGGAAGATTGATGGGTATGTTCGCCGCGAAAAGGGGGAGCGGTGCGAGCCTTTTTCGTTGTGGGGGTGAGGCGGGAAACATATCCGCCAGCCACAAATCCGAAGCCATTTAACTTTGACTGGAGAGGTCAGAAAATGAACATCAAGAGCCTCCTTCTCGGCTCAGCCGCGGCAATGATCGCGGTGTCGGGCGCGCGCGCAGCGGACGCTGTCGTCGTCGCCGAACCGGAACCTGCCGAATACGTCAAGATCTGCGACGTCTACGGCGCCGGCTACTTCTACATTCCCGGCACCGAGACCTGCCTGCGCATCGGCGGCTACGTCCGCTATGACATCGGCGTCGGCGATACCGGCTCGTTTGATGGTGTGAATCATGTCCCCGACCGTCAGGACGGCGACACGCATTCGACCTACTACAAGAACACCCGTTTCACGCTGAAGACCTGGACCGGGCAGGAAACCGAACTCGGCACCCTCAAGACCTACACCGAGACTCGCTTCAACTACGGCAACAGCAGCGGCGACTATCTCAATCAGGGCGCCTCCAGTGCCAACGACTGGCAAGGCCGCAACAAGTCTCTCTCGCTGCGTTTCGCTTGGATCCAGCTCGGTGGCCTGCGCGTCGGTAAGGACGACACGGCTTTCGATACGTTCATCGGCTATGCCGGCAACGTCATCCAGGATACGCTCGTCCCCTATGGCGGGCAGGAGAGCAATGTCGTTCAGTACTACTTCGACGCGGGTAACGGCGTTTCGGCAATGGTCTCCCTCGAAGAAGGCGCAGGCACCGGCACCATCGACAGCTATGTTCCTCATGTCGTCGGCGGCTTGAAGTACAAGGGCGACTGGGGTGCGATCACGGGCGTCGTCGCCTATGACAGCAATTATGAAGAAGTTGCCGGCAAGGTTCGTCTTGACGTGAATGTCAGCAAGGAACTTTCGCTGTTCATCATGGGCGGTTACGGTTCGGACAACAACCTCAACGACAACGCGGGCAATGTTATTGATGCCAGCGGCCGTGGTTTCTACAAGCAGTGGGGCGGAAACTGGGCAGTTTGGGGTGGCGGTACCTACAAGTTCAACGCCAAGACTGCATTCAATGCCCAGGTCTCCTATGACGACTGGAAGAACCTCGGCATCGCCGCCAACGTTGCCTACACCGTTGTGCCCGGCTTTACGGTCACGGCCGAAGTCGACTACCTCAATGCAGGCAAGTACGGCGACTTCGACTTCAACAACTGGACCAAGGCCAACAAGAAGAGCAGCCTCGGCGGCATTCTCCGCTTCCAGCGCTCGTTCTAACGGGTCGACTGACCTCACCATACCGCCCGCAGCACATCGCTGCGGGCGGCTTCTTGTATGCGGTGTGGGGTGCCAGCCCGCCATCGCCAAAACCCAAACCTTGATTTCGCCACCCAACCGGTGAAAAGCTCCGGCAATGGAATGGCGCGACGAGGGAATCATTCTCGGCACCCGCAAGCATGGCGAAACCAGCGCCATCCTCGAGGTGATGACGCGCGCGCATGGCCGCCATCTTGGCCTGGTGCGCGGCGGCCGCTCGCGCAAGCAGCAGCCAGTCCTCCAGCCCGGCAATCGCGTCGACTTGTTGTGGCGGGCGCGACTTGATGAGCATCTCGGCACGTTCCAGGCCGAGGCGATCGAGATGAACGCCGCGCGGCTGATGGACAGCGCCGTTGCCGTCTACGGGCTGCAGACCATGGCCGCGCATCTGCGCCTGTTGCCCGAGCGCGACGCCCATGAAGGTCTCTTCGAAACGCTTGCCGTGATGATCGTTCATCTCGACGATGCCGACGCGGCCGGCGAACTGGTGGCGCGCTTCGAGCTTCTGGTTCTCGATGAACTCGGCTTCGGCCTCGATCTCAGCCGGTGCGCCGCCACCGGTACGCAACAGGACCTTGCCTATGTCTCGCCCAAGTCGGGCCGCGCCGTATCGCGCGACGCCGGCGCGCCATGGCACGACAAGATGCTGGCGCTGCCGGCTTTCCTGCAGCGCGGCTCCGGCCTGCGCGCGGATCCGGCTGCGGTCGACGAGGCCTTCCGGCTGACCGGCTTTTTCTTCACCCGGCATGTCTACGAGCCACGCGGCATCGAACAGCCGGACGCCCGCACCGGCTTTCTTGCGGCGCTGCGCAAGCATCATGCGCGCGGCAAGGCGATTGCCGGAGAGAACGCGGCATGAGCGAAGTCGACTATACGCAAGGCCGGATCTCTCTGCCCGGCCTGTGGAAACATTCGCCATGTTTCCGGCCGTTCGGCCGCCGCATTTGAATGCCACTGAGACAAAACGTCAGTGAGAACTGGCCTGGTTTGGGGGAACCGCCATGTTTGAAAGCCTGATCGGCCTTGTCGCCATCATCGCTTTGTTCGTCATCATTTCGCGCCTGCAGAGCCGCCTCGGCCTGGTCGAGCGAGAACTTGGCGCGTTGCGCGGCCTCGTCCTTTCGAGCGTGCCGCCGGTGGCCAAGCCGTCCGAACAGATGGCGCTCGACGGTCAGCCGACCGTCGCGACGCCGACAATTGTCGCGGGGGCCGATGCCGCATCGCCGGGGGGCAGTGATCCGGCCGTCGTCCGGCCAAGCGCTCCGGAGGAGGAAGGCCAAGCCGGCGAAGTGGTGCCAGGGCCATGGACGCCAGGAGAGGCGACCCCGAAGGCTGCAGAACCTGCTGAACCGGCCGCGGCGAAAGCGGGCCGCCAATCCGACGTTGAAACGGCGCTCGGCACGCGCTGGGCCGTATGGGTCGGCGGCATCGCGCTGGCACTGGGTGGCCTGTTCCTGGTCCGGTACACGATCGAGGCCGGCATTTTCGGGCCTGGCGTGCGGCTGACCATGGCCGCGATACTCGGCCTGATCCTGGTCGCCGGTGGCGAATTCATCCGCCGCACCGGCTTCAAGGTGCCCGTCCAAGGTGCCGCCGGTGCCTATATCCCGGCGATCCTGACGGCAGCTGGCGCATTCATCCTGTTCGGCACCGTCTATGCCGCGCACGGAGTCTACGGCTTCATCGGCCCGGCGCTGGCCTTCACGCTGCTCGGCGTCATCGGCGTGGCGACAATCGCCGCGGCCCTTGTCCACGGCCAGGCGCTGGCCGGCATCGGTCTCGTCGGCGCCATGGTGACGCCGATGCTGATCGCCTCGCGTGCCCCCAATCCATGGGCGCTGTTCGGCTATCTGGCGATCGTCCTGGCCGCCACCGCTGTCATCGCCCGAATGCGCGACTGGAAATTGCTGATGGCGGCGGCCTTCGCCGGCACTGGCATCTGGACCATCCTCTACTTGACGGATGCGCCGGGCGCGAACCTCTCCGCCATCCTGTTCATCGACGCCGTCACGCTGGCCGTGCTGGCTCTTGTCTGGCTCGGCCGCCGCGGCGATAAGGCCGGATCGGCAGGGGATGTCGACTGGCCGTCGATGGTGCCCGGCCTGTTCGTCGCGTTCTCGGCGCTGGGCCTGTCTGTCGATCCGGCCTTCGCCGCCGCCGGCGATGCCTTGACGGGCGCCGTTGTTCTCGCCGCGATGCTGGCTGTGGCGCTCTATCGCCCATTGGCGTTGCCGCTGCTTTATGCGGCCGGCCTGGTGACGGTCCTGATCTATCTGGGCATCATTCCGCCGACGACCATGGTTTCCGACTTTTCCAGCGCTGCCCTGGGCGTCGACGGAGTGCCCGTTGCCGCATCCAGCGCTCTTACATTGCGCATCGGCATCGCGCTCGGCCTGGTCTTCATCGGCGCGGGCTTCTGGGCCGCGCGGCGGTTCGCGACGGCACGGACCCGCGCCGCGTCATGGGCGGCATGGGGCGTCATCGCACCGCTCGTCATCCTGCTGGCGCTCTGGTCCGCCTTCGGCAACCTCGACCGCGATTTTGTCTACGCCGCGGTCGCGGCACTTCTGGTCGTGGCCTTCGCAGCCGGCGGCGAGTGGATCGCGCGCGCCGAACAGCCTCCGCTCAAGGGCGGTTTGGCGGTGTCGTTTGCCCTCTGCGGCGCGGCGATCGCCGGCCTCCTGATGCTACACATGGCTTTCAATTCCGGCTGGACAACCATCCTGCTGGGCGCGGCGGCCATTGTCCCGGCGCTGGCGACACGCTGGCGTTCCTATCCGGCGCTCGGCTGGATTTCGGTTGGCGCGGTGATCGCGGTGCTTGCCCGCGTCGCCTTTGATCCGACCATCGTCGGTGCCGAGTTCCTGTCGACGACGCCGGTGTTCAACTGGTTGCTGCCCGGCTACGGCGTACCGGCGCTGGCCTTCGGCGTCTGCGCCTGGCAGCTTGCCCGCACCACCAATGGCCGGCCGCGTCTCGCGATGGAAGCAGCGACGGCGCTGTTCGCGCTTCTGACCGTGGCCATGCTGGTGCGCCATGCCATGCATGGCGGCGTCATCGGCACGGGTGCGACGACGCTCGCCGAACAGGCAATCTACACGCTGATCGCTCTCGGCGCCGGCGCCATCCTGATCGCCATCGACTTGCGCTCGCCAAGCTCGGTGCTGCGCCAGGGTTCGATGGCGGCAGGCGTCATTTCCGTCGCCTTCATCGTCATCCAGCATTTCCTGGCGCTGAACCCGTTGTTCACTGATGAATCGACCGGCAGCATCTCGGTCTTCAACCTGTTGTTCCTCGCCTACCTCCTGCCGGCCGTCGCCGCCGGCGGGTTGGCGCTCTATAGCAGAGGCAAGCGCCCGCGATGGTATTCGGCGATGCTGGCGCTGGTGGCGGCACTGCTGGCCTTCGCCTATGCCACGCTGTCGGTGAGGCGTCTGTTCAAGGGTGAGTTCATCGGCCTTTGGAGCGGGCTTGGCCAACTGGAAACCTATACCTATTCGGCGCTCTGGCTGGTCATCGGCGTGGCATTGCTCACGGCCGGCGTCTGGATGAAGTCGCAGGTGCTGCGCGTGGCGTCCGCCGCATTGATCGCGGTCGCCGTGATGAAAGTCTTCCTCTTCGACATGTCGGAACTGGAAGGCGTGCTCAGGGCGCTGTCCTTCATCGGCCTCGGCGCGGTCCTGATCGGCATCGGCCTGTTCTACCAACGCCTGTTGACGCGAGCGGCGAAGGAAAGTTGAGGTCGACTTGTTTGAATATTCAAAATGGAATATATGAATATTCAATAGGAGATATCCGGAATGCCGCTCTACATCCGCGACGACGAGGTGGACGCGCTGGCGACGAAACTGCAGCGCGACACCAATGCGCCGAGCAAGACGGAAGCTGTGAGGACGGCACTTTTGCACGAGATCGAACGCCATCGTGCCCGCAAACCGCTGCGCGAGAGGATTGCCGTCCTTCAGGCCCAGGCAGCCGCGTTGGGGCCATCCGATCCCAACTTCGACATGAAGGCGTTCATGGACGCGATGTGGGAAGACTGATGTTCGTCGATGCGTCGGCGATCGTCGCGATTCTCGCAAAGGAACCGGCCTGGCAGGAGTTGCTCGACCAGATCGAAAGCGCTGGCAATCCGCTGCACATTTCCGCGATTGTTCGGCTCGAAGCGACGCTTGCCCTTGGACGACTCACTGCAGGTGCCGGGAAAAAACCGAGTCCCGAAATGCTCGCAGCGGCCCGCAATCTGGTCGACATGTTCATTGTAGAAATCAACGCCCAAAATCTATCCATCGATGAGGATATCGGCGGGCGCGCCGTTGACGCCAGCATCCGCTACGGCAAAGCTGTTGGACATCCGGCCGATCTCAATCTGGGCGACTGTTTTGCCTATGCCTGCGCCAAAGCGCTCGATGTACCGTTACTCTATAAGGGCAACGACTTTCGTCAAACGGATTTGGCGTAAGTTGAAGTTCGATAGCCGGGAATAAACCGGCATCCGGCCGCGTTATCTCTTTGCTTGGGTGATCGGGGCGCGGACCGCTTCGCGCTGGTCGCTTGCGCCGCGCCCGGAAGGCGCGTTCAATCGGGATTCACAAGGGCGATCTCAGAACCAGCGGTCATGGACGACAAGAAGGCAGCAATCCTTGGCGAAATACCGCGCCTGCGACGTTACGCACGCTCGCTTCTGCGCGACCGCGATGCCGCCGACGATCTCGTTCAGGACTGCCTCGAGCGGGCACTCTCGCGGCTCGAAAACTGGCAGACGGGAGAAAGCCCCAGGAGGTGGCTGTTCACGATCATGCATCATTTGTTCATCGACCAGATGCGCAAGGTGAATCGTCGCGGCGAGGCGGTGATGCTGCCGCTGGAGGCCGGCGAGGCGGTTGCCCAGCCCGCCGACCAGGTGGAGACCATCGCGTCGCGCGAGATCATCGATGCGTTGCAGGCGATCAGCCCCGACCGCCGCGCGGCCCTCGTCATGGTTGCCATCGAAGGGTTCTCCTACGCCGAAGCCGCCAACATACTGGGCGTGCCGGCCGGCACGCTGATGTCGCGCATTGCGCGTGGGCGTGAGGAACTGCGCGGCTTGCTGGAGGACACGGCAAGACGCCGTGCCATAAGGATCGTCGAGAAATGATCCGCCGCGATTTTTCCGAACGTGACATCCACATGGCGCTCGACGGGGAATTGCCGGCCGAGGAGCGCGCAGCCTATGACGCGTGGCTCGACGCCAATCCCGAGATGAAGGCCAGGAGCACCCGTTTCACCGCCGACCGGGCGGCAATGCGCGCCGCCTTCGCCGGCGTGCTGGATGAGGCGGTGCCGGTGCGGTTGCGGAACGTCGTCCTCGGCGAGGCTCCGGCCAAGGCCTCGGCTCCCCGCTCGCGCTGGTGGCTTGGCGCCGCCGCCGCCTCACTCATGCTTGCCGGCGGGTTCGGGGGCTACCTTGCCGGCATGGACGGTATCTTCCAGGAGGATCCGGCGGAGGATCAACTGGCCGAGCAGGCGATAGCAGCCCACGTCATTTTCGCCGCCGAAAAGCGGCATGCCGTGGAAGTGCCGGCCAGCGACAAGGATCATCTGCAGACCTGGCTATCCAACCGGGTGGGCCTGAAGCTGGTGGCGCCGGATCTGACCGCGAACGGTTTCCAATTGATCGGCGGCCGCTTGCTGCCGGCCGGTGAAGGCAAGGCCGCGATGCTGCTCTACGAGGATGACAAGGGCGAGCGCATATCCCTCTTCGTCACAGCGGAATCAGCCGAGAATGCCAAGGGCACTTATGCCTCGGAGCAGAGCGGCCCACAGGCCGTCTACTGGCTGGACAAGGGCTATGGCTGCGCCGTCGTCGGCTCGCTGCCGCACGGGCAATTGGCCGTCGTGGCAAAGAGCGCCTATGACCAGCTTCTAGCCGGCCTTGCAACATGAATCGGCCGTGATTGTGCTGGCCCCGGCTTTTCAAAACTTCGGTCTTGCCCAATGCCCGCGGGCTTTCGCGCCCCGGGCCAAACTGTCACAATTAGGCCCTAATCAAGGTGCGATAGCGCTTGATGAATGCTGGCTTTTCGCCCAGTGTTTGCGACGCTTTTGACCGGGCCGTTTCCGCAACCCAATCGAGGTTTTCTCAAGTCGCATGCCTGCCGAGATTCGCACGGCCCGCGCATCTGACGTCGATGATCTCGCCGCCATAGAGAAAGCTGTTTTTTCAAGCGACCGTATTTCCCGCCGCTCCTTCCGCCTGTTCATCGAGCGCGAGACCGCCGAGACCCTGGTTGCCGAAGTCGATGGTCGCGTGGCTGGCTATGCGATCGTGCTGTTTCGCAAGGGCAGTGGCGTGGCACGCCTATACTCCATCGCCACGGGTCCGTTTTTCGGCGGCCTCGGTGTCGGACGCATGCTGCTGGCGTCGGCGGAGGACGCCGCTTTCGGGCATGGCCGCATGATGCTGCGTCTTGAAGTGCGCGAGGACAATGGCCGCGCCATCCGCATTTACGAGCAGGCGGGTTATCGCAAGATCGGCCGTGAGGCCGGTTATTACGAGGACGGCGAGACAGCGCTGCGTTACGAAAAGACCCTGCGCGGCGACATTCCGGTTGCCACCGAGGTGCCCTTTTACCAGCAGACCTGCGAATTCACTTGCGGCCCGTGCTGCCTGATGATGGCCATGGCCAATTTCGACCGCGGCTTCGTGCCGGACCCGGTGATGGAAATCCGCCTTTGGCGCGAGGCGACGACCGTGTTCATGATGTCGGGGCCTGGCGGCTGCGAACCGTTCGGCCTTGCTGTGTCGGGATATGAAAGCGGACTCTCGGCGGAGATCCACGTCTCGTTTTACGGAGCGCTGTTTCTGCAATCGGTACGCAGCGAGGACAAGCGCCGGGTGATGGAACTGGCGCAGGTCGACTTTCGCCGCCGCGCGGAACAATACGGTATTCCAGTGATTTACCGTCCATTCACCATCGACGACATCCGCGACGCGATAGCCGGCGGCAAACTGGTTCTGGTGCTGGTCAGCGGCTTTCTGATGTTCGGCAAGAAGGTGCCGCATTGGGTGCTGGCCATCGGCGATGACGGCGATCATATCCTCATCCACGATCCATGGGTCGAGGACGAAAGGCAGGAGACCATCCTTGATGCCGCCAACATTCCCGTGCCCTACGGCATCTTCATGAACATGGCGCAGTTCGGCCGCGACGGACTGCGCGCCGCCATCACTCTGGGAAAGCGCGAAAGACAATGACCTGGGTCATCCTTACCGGCCGGCAGAGCGATCTCGACCAGGTGGCGACACCGCACAAGATCATCACCAATCGCGACTATCTCGCGCATCCCTCGCTGTTCCGCGGCCAGCGGCCGAAGGTCATCAACCTGTCGAACAACTACGCCTACCAGAGCCGCGGCTACTATGCCTCGCTACTGGCAAGCTCGCGCGGACACAAGGTCATCCCGACGGTCGAGACGATGATCGACCTGTCCGAACGCAAGCTCTACGAGCATGCATTGCCGGAGCTGGAGCTGGCGCTCAACAAATGCCGCAAGGATCTCGGCGGCGTTTTTCCGGCAAAGGTCTGCGTCTTCTTCGGCATTGGTCCCTCCAAGATCTGGGACCGTTTCGCCAAGCTGCTGTTCGACTGGTTCCGGGCACCCGCACTCGAAGTCCACATCAGGGACAGCGCCGAATGGGCCTCGATCCGCAAGATCGGCTTTCATCCGCTGGCGCGGATGACCGAAGACGAAGAGAAAAGCTTCATCCAGTGCCTGGAGACGTACACCAACCGCGAATGGCGCGACACCAAGGGCCGCACGCCGGCGCGCTACACCTTCGCCACCCTGGTCGACCCGCACGAGGAACTGCCGCCCTCGGAGATTTCGTCGCTGCGCTACTGGGCCAAGATCGCCGAGAAGATGGGCGTGGAGATCGAGCCGATCACCAAGCGGGACCTCGCCAAGCTCGCCAACTACGATGCTTTGTTCATCCGCGAGACCACGTCGATCTCCAACCACACCTATCGCTTC